>JBHLKC010000013.1:0-32694 GCA_048887065.1 Candidatus Hodarchaeota archaeon | reverse complement strand
CTCTGGTTCGAACTTTTTCTAAGGTAAGGTTATCTGTGGACATTGTGATCTCCTTTCATAATATCATTCAATGATTTCTAATGTCGTTTTATAATAGCAAATTAGTCAAAAACATCATTTAAGTGTCTATAGGAAATGAAATCGCAAAACTATCACTTGAAGGAATTGATCAAATTCTCAAGTTTTTCATGATCCACATCTCTTTGCCATAAGGGCCTCTTATCATCTAAATAAACACGAGTATTCTCATGATAAGATGGTCGTGGATTAATATAGAATATGCCTAGAGGTAATTTTCCTCTTTCAAGAGCACGATTCATTGCCATCTTTTGATTATGAGGATCATGGTCATCCTCAAGATAATATGTTTTCTCACGATACCACTGATAGGTATTAATTCTATTAAAACTGACACATGGACAAAATAAATCAATTAATGCATATCCCTTATGCTTAATGGCCTTTTTCAATATGTCTTGTGTCTGATCACTATGGCCAACGAATGCTCGAGCTACAAATGACGCATTTTGAGCAATAGCTATTGCTATAGGATTAAACGGTTCATTATAAACCCCAAAATTTTGCACTTTAGTAAGAAATCCAGTTTCGGAAGTTGGAGATGCTTGCCCCTTCGTTAATCCATAAACAGCATTATTATGGACTATATTAATAATATCGGGATTATAGCGAATGGTATGAATGAAATGATTGCCTCCCTCGCTATATGTACAGCCATCTCCGCTAATAGCAAATACTACTAATTCTGGATTTGCAGTCTTGATGGCTAATGCATTTGATAAATATCGGCCGTGCAAACCATTAAGCATATTTCCATTAATGAAGTGACTAAATTTACCAGCTTGACCGATACCTGTAACAATAACAGCATCATGAGGTGTGATTTTAAGTTCTGATAGTACTATTTTGATGTTTTTCAATGCAGGAAAATTCCCACACCCTGGACACCAATGAATTTCTATATCTCGGTCAAAATCAGTGCTTTCTACCATTTTTCTAACCTTCAATTAATTTATTTAAGTGTTCAATTATTTCTTCAACAGAAAACGGGTAACCACTATACTTTAAGACTGTTTCATCAATTTGAATTCCAGTTTCAAGTTTTATTAGCTTTCCAAACTGCGAAGTTGGATTATTCTCAATGATAATCGTTTTTTCAGCTTTTTGAAGATATTCGGAAGTGCTAGGATGTAGTGGATAGACTTGTTTGAAATGAAGAAAAGCCACACCATTTCTCTTTTCTGAGACTTTTTTTATAGCTTCATCAATTATATGATATGTACTTCCCCAACCAATAACCAGACAATTATAATCGCTATCTCCAGTTATTTTCGGAGGAAAAACATGCTTTTTTATTAACTCCAGCTTTTTAAGTCGTTTGTCGACTGTTTTTGTCCGGATTTCAGCATTTTCTGTAATCTCACTGTTCTCAGTGTGTGTATGACTATCTACTCGGATTAGACCTTTTCCATAACCAGGGATCCCGCGAGGAGAAATTCCATTTTTTGTAAATTTGAATCTTTCATAATTTTGATCTGTTTCAATAAAATATTTCTTAACAGGCAGGGTTGAAGGCAGTGCTGAGAGATTATACATGGAATTAATCAAATAATGATCTGTTAAAATAATGACAGGAATCTGAAACTCGTCAGCTAGATTAAAAGCCTCTTGAGTTAATAGAAATGCTTCTTTTAAAGAACCAGGAGATAAAATTATTCGAGGAAAATAGCCATGACCAGCGTATAAGGCTAATTCTAAGTCTCCTTGTTCTGTTCGTGTAGGCATTCCAGTAGCTGGGCCTGGTCTTTGACCTAAGTGAATTACCATTGGGCTTTCAGTAATACCAATTAGTGATAAGGCTTCAGTCATCAAAGCAAACCCGCCACCAGAAGTGGTAACCATTGCACGAGCACCTGCAAACCATGCACCATAAGCTTTGTTTATTACACTTAATTCATCTTCACTTTGATCAGTGACGATTCCAAATTCTTGTCTATGCTGAGCAAGGAAGGCTCCAACTCCTGTCGAAGGAGCCATTGGGTAAAAAGTAATATAATTACATCCTCCAGCAATTGCACCTAATCCTACAGCATCACGACCGTTCAATAACAATTCGTCAGCAATTTCAGGTTTTGTTTTGAAATTCAATTCGAAAGGAATTTTACTACTTTGTATTAAATCTTCAGCTAGTTCGCAACCTCGATTTGCTGCTTCAAGATTTTTACTTACAACATCTGTTCCCATTCGAATAAAACGTTCAGTTAATGTCTTTGAAATTATGGTACGATCAGCTCTACAGATTCCAGCAAGTACCCCAACAGCTACGCTATTCGAATAAACACGATTGCCCACTTCTTCAGCTATCTTTTCGAAAGAAATATCAAGAAGAGTACATCCACCAAAGGGATGGTCACCAAAAAGTTTTTTTTCACCAATAATACACGTAGCAGGCGTTAAGCGTTCCTTCACATGAGGAACTGCTTCAGGTGTCAATGGTATTAGTAAATCAATTCTATCACAATAAGCTCTCACACGGTCTGATGATATTCTAATTGTAGTAGAATTAGTTCCGCCACGAACACGAGACATGAATTCACTGGTCGAAAAGACATTAAATCCTGATCGCTTCAAGATTTTTGTTAACAATCCTTCTACAGTTGCGATACCCTGTCCTGCAGCACCGCAGAGCACAATTGATATGTCTTGGTTGGAATTTTGATTCATTTTGATCCCAAATCTTGGTACTCAGTATAAATTAAACTTGGATTTCCTTCTTAACTTCCTTTAGTGAGGCTTTTTGGATGGTGAGGGTCTTTAAAGTGTGTAGATTCTGTTTTGTGCCAATTAATATGGCTCCCTGTAATTTATTATCTTTCAAGAAGAGTTTTCGATAGATTCCTTTATCATTATCAATGATAACACATTCCTCAGCAATTCCCTCACCTGTAGTAACATCCCCAAACGAGGTTAAATTAATCCCAGCAACTTTTAGTGTATTCCAAGGCATTGTACCAGTGTAAGGTACCTCGCTCCCAAGTATATTTATAGCTGCAATCTTTGCTTGGTCAATAGCTGTTGGAATGATACCAAATTTTGATCCTGGAAATGATTCAATATCTACAGTGTCTCCAGCAGCATAAATATCTTGGATATTTGTGTGCATGAACGGATTAACCTTTATTGCATATTTTCCGATATTAATACCAGCATTGTGAGGGAGCTCATTATCGTTTTGAATTCCAGTCGCATTGAGTAAAAAGTCACATTCGTGATTTCTAACACCTAATTTATCATTAAAGCTAATTGTGATATCTTTTTCGTTGTGCTTGATCCTCTGACAAGTTGTATTAAATAGAAATTTGGTATTGAAGGTTTTCTCTAGCACTTTATTAAAAAAAAGTCCACCTTCCATATCGAGCTGCTTCCTGAGCAAGTAAGGCGATCTATCGATAATGGTTGGAAGAATACCGATGTCTGAAAGAGTCTTCGCTAATTCAACAGAGAGTAACCCACCTCCTAAAATTGTTGCCTCACCAGTTGAACTTTCCAAGGCTCGTTCACGGATGATTTGTGCATCCTTTATATTCCGTAGGCAATATATTGGACCATCAAGAATCCCTGGAACGGGGGGTAAGAAGGGTTTCGATCCTGTGGCAATTAAGAGCTTATCATAGGTTAAGGTATTCCCATTCTCAATCGATATCTTTTTGTTCACACTATCAATCTTAACTACACGGTTATTAAGAAAAAGAGAAATTTCATTCTTTTCATACCAAGTTTTAGGGTAACTTAGTATATATTCTGGTTTTTTCCCCAAAATTATCTTGTAAATAGATGGACGGGGATAATGAGGATAGTTGTCTTCCGTAATCATTGAAATTTTTATATTCTCTGCATTTTGATGGAGAGTGATAGCTGCAGTTATGCCTGCATGACCAGATCCTATGATAGCAACGTGCAATGATATCACTTTCACTGAATAACTGTTTCTATAAATAATTTGAGAGCTCGAGAAAATTAATTTTGTATTTGTAAAGGTCAAAAAATTAGCGGAATTAAGAAGGATCTCTAATTATACTTGGGTTAAAGTGCTTTAAATCGAGTACATTGGAGATTAGAGAATTCTTTTATTCCTGATGATCTCCAAAAACCCATTAATATTCTTTTGATTCTTTCGAAGCCTACTTCCTCTGAGGGTTTGATACTACCTTGATTGTCTAGATTACTTCAGTATCCAAAATTATAATTATATTAGCAATTTTAGCTGGTTCAACATGAATTTCTTCATATTTACTTTTCTTGTTATTACTAAATTATACCTAATATGGCTAATATAGATAGATATACACCACTGAAGATTAATAGAAGGGCTGATATCGGTAGAAAACAAATTATAAAAGTCTTGAAGTCTAAAGGTCGTTTTTTTCTAGCAAGCAAAGAGACTGCAAGTATTCCAGCTGCTGATCCAAAAGGAGTCCATCCTCCTCCTAAAGCCCCAGAAAAAACTAAAATAAACCATAAGTACCGAGGATTTGAATCAATATAGGCAGTATTCATATCCTCAACAACGGGGAGAAGTGCTGCAGTTACAGGAATATTATCTAGAAGTCCGCTGAAAAAGCCTGCTATAATAAGGATAAGAAAACCTGATAGAAAGAGATCACCCCCGCTAATTTTTTCTAGCCAATGAGCAATGTCAATCAATACTTCAGTTTCCTCAACTATACCAACTAAGATAAACAATCCTCCAAAAAAAAGCAGTGCACTCCAATTTAATTTTGTGAGTAACTCATGTTCATCTGGTCTAGTAAGAACAATTGCTAAAATTCCACCGAATATTGCTATAATCCCAAGAGGAATTTCTATCAGTTGAGCAATAGCAAATCCGATTATTGTAACTATTAATGAGATGACTGCTAGCCAAAACTTCGTCATATCTTCTATAACACCCCAAGGTTCTAATGATAGAATCATATGAGTATCGACATCGGAAAATTCATGTTGAAGTGGGATTTTCTCGGGGGGAAAGAATTTCATCATATAGTAGATGCATATTGGAGTTGATAAAAGTACAAAAGGTAATGAAACAATAAGAAAATCTAGAAAACCAATATTTGCTTTCGCTCCTACTAATATTGCAGGTAATGAAGATACTAATGTTGCCATCCCTGCAAGGTCTGTGGCAAGGACTGCACCAAGTATAAATGGGGTAGGATCATAGTCAAGTCCTTTACAAGTTGTAATAACCATGGAACTGATGAGAATCATTGCAGTAACATTTGCTAAGACAGATGATAATACCATTGTAATTATAAAAGTTAAAATGAATAATGGTACAATCCTCCCTCTAGAAATTTTCAACATTCCTATGATTAACCAGTCAAACAATCCTGCTTCTGATATAGCATTGACTAAAAGCGACATACCAAAAACTACAGCTAAAACTTCCCATTCTATGTAATGATCAACTATATTATTCCAAGTAAAACCTTCTAAAAGAAAAACTGCTAATATTAATGCAATTACACAAGCGACAAGTATAATAGTAATTTGTTGATGATGGTATCTGGCAACTAATATGAAAGTTATAATAAATAATACTGAGAAAATTAGCATCCTCCCTACACGAGGATCAATAGTGTAGAAAACTGTAAGAAAAATCGCAATAAAAAGCAAAGAGAAAATTATGAGACTTTTTAACATTTGGTTTGTTTTTAACCTCGATGTTACCATCCTCACAAACAATTTTTAATACGAATTTTAAATGTTATCTCAATGATGATCATTTACCAATCAAAAAAATAATTATTCTAATGTAATTATTTTAAAGTGCATTTGAATTGTCAGAAAATTAAAGGTAAATATGAAAATTTAATCCAGTTTATTGCGGAGAAAAGCGATGTCATTAGATAATAAGCTGAAAATCGATGCAGATAATGTCAAGTCAAAAATCATTGGATTTATCAGGCCTATTCTAAAGCAGAGAGGTATGAATGGACTTGTCATAATGTTTAGCGACTGTGTAGAATCCTTGATAAATGTGCAAATTGCTAAAGAAATTGTTGATCCTAAAAATATCAAACTTTTAGTGACCAAAGGAAGATTTATCTACAAAGCACCAAAGGAATCAATGACTTTAACCGAAATAAATCGGTTTGTAAACCTTCCTGAAGAAAATATCATAGTTGCTAACATGGAAGGAGCACTCAGGGAGATAAGAAAAATATTTTATGAGAAATTGCCGATATTTTATGAAACTAGTCCAGTTCTCAATTATAATTTAAGTTATTATCTACTAAGGAGCATAATCACCACGGATATTGAAGAAAAGACCTTTGCACCCCCAGTAAAAAAACCATCATCAACGAGGGAAAGGTTCATCCAAGAAACCATTGCGTACCACAAAAGTCAAATCCGTTTGGGAATGATTTTAGCATTCTTGCTAGCAGAAACAGAGAATCTTTCTGTTATTGGCTCTGCAAACAAAACGGAATGGCTTTTAGGCTTTTTTACAAAGTTTGGTACTTATCATGCAATGGATTTCCTACCTTTGGCTAATCTTTATCGTACTCAAGTTCTACAACTAGCTGAACACGTTAAACTTCAAGAGTATTTGAATACAAAAGAATTTAAAAGACCTCCGTCTTACGATTTCTTTTTCAGGTCAAATTCTGAAGAAGTTGATCGCATTCTAATACGATTGGAATCGGGTTTATCAGTTCAAGACATTATACAAGAAACAAACTTCTCCCCAGAAGCGGTTGAAAAGGTAAACTACTATTATCAAGCTTCTGATTACGCACGAACTGTCCCACTCATTCCAGAGATCTGAAAAGTTTAAGAACTTAATTAATTCCCCTTTATTATAAGTTACAGAGGCATTGAATTAATCAATTATTAAAGAAATGTTAAGTTAGATTGTTGAAAACTTCGAAGGTGTGAAATTTTGGAATTTAAATGAAATTAAGTGCCTCAACACTGAAAGTTATATTGTAATTACCTTTATTATTCCTAAATTATCTTAGAAAAATGAAAAACCTTTTTTTTCAGCTTTAAATCTCTCTTTCTGTGCTCAAAAAAAAATCAGTAATGTCGAATAATTGAAAATAGATTCATTATAACGATATTATAGATTATAATCTGTAGAACAATCTTAAAATTTAATATTACTGGAGGTATTAAAAATACGCCTTCTTGAATATGAAAGTAAAGAAATATTTAGTGAATTTGGAATTCCACTGCCAGACCGAATTGTAATAAACAAGGGAGATGACATTAAAGCTAAGGTCGATCAATTTAGTTATCCTGCAATTATAAAAAGCCAAATTGCGGTTGGAAGTCGGAAAAAAAGAGGCCTCATAAAATTTGCTCAAACAAATGAGGAATCACTTTCTCTATGTAAAGAATTCTTTAGCAGAAAAGTAGGAGAGTATGGGGTAGAAGCAATTTTGATTGAATCATTAGCAGATATTCAACATGAATATTACTGTTCTATTGCTCTTGATTCTTCAGGAAGGCGCTTTGTACTTATAGCGAGCGCAGAGGGAGGTATAGATATAGAAGAGGTCGCGGCCACACGACCAGATGCAATAATTAAAGAAAATATTTTGTTTTCTGAAGGACTAAGCGAAGAAAGGGCAAGTGATGTTGCAAGAAGACTGGGATTTACAGATGATAATCTTAATTCAGCAACAGATCTCTTTCTCAAGTTATGGAAGATAGCGACAGAGAAAGAAGCACAACTTGTTGAAATAAACCCATTAGTTCTTACTCCTACAGGATTGATTGCAGTAGATGGTAAAATGACTCTAGATGACAATGCAGTTTTCCGCCAACCTCTTATAAAGGAGTTACAGGAAAGAAAATTGACTGAGCTAGAAAAAACAGCGCAACGAGTTGGATTTTCATTCGTAGAACTAGATGGAGAGATTGGAATCCTTGCCAATGGAGCAGGTTTAACAATGGCGTTACTTGATGTTCTTGCTCAACATGGCCTTGCAGGAATGAATTTTTTAGATGTTGGTGGAGGTGCAAGTAAAGAACGCGTTTATGAAGCGTTAAAACTAATTTTTACAATGGAACCTAAAGCAGTTTTAATTAATATTTACGGGGGGATCACTCGGTGCGATGTTGTAGCTGAAGCGATACTACAAACATTGAAAGAGTTCCCAGAGGCGCCTCCCATGGTTATTAGGTTAACTGGAACTCGAGAAATAGAGGGAGTGGCTATACTTAAGAATGCAGGCATCAATGCGTATCAGGATATGATCGCTGCAGTTGAGAAGCTTAAAGAGGTTGTAACATAAGAAGGTGATCGAATGTATATTAGTGAATACAGTAAAGTTGTAGTTCAAGGAATGACTGGTTCACAGGGAAGATTTCATTCTCAATTAATGTTGGATTACGGTACCAATATTGTTGCTGGAGTAACTCCTGGAAAAGGCAGTCAGGAAGTTCTAGGAGTCCCTGTTTTTAACAATGTATCAGAAGCAGTTAGTGAACGTGGAGCTGATACGAGTATCATCTTTGTTCCTGCTCGTTTTGCATATAGTGCAGTTTTGGAGAGCTTAGAAGCAGGAATTAACATGACATGTGTCATAACCGAAGGAGTTCCTGTGTTAGATATGTTACGGCTCGTTGAAACTGCAAAAGAGATGAGTTTACATTTAATCGGTCCTAATACCCCTGGTATGTTGATTCCAGATAAAATAAAACTCGGAATCATGCCTTCAGATATGTGTCATTTTGGAAACGTCGCAGTCATTGCAAAAAGCGGGACTTTGTCTTATGAAATAACCAAAGCTCTCGGAAATGCAGAAATTGGTGTTTCAGCTTATATTGGCATCGGTGGTGATCCAGTACGTGGAGTAACTTTGGTTGAAGCCTTTGATTATTATACAAGAGATCAGGGAACGAAAGCTATTGTACTAATCGGCGAAATTGGTGGAGATGATGAAGAGAAAGTTGCGGAGTATATCAGAGATCAAAATGTTGATAAACCAATAGTTGCGTATATCGCGGGTAAAAGTGCGCCTGAAGGGAAAAGAATGGGGCACGCTGGAGCTATCATTTCTGGCAATGTTGGAACAGCTCAAGGTAAGATTGATGCGTTAACTAAGGTTGGAGCTGATATTGCGGAAACACCTTGGGATATACCAAATATGGTTGAAAAGGTCATATAAAGGCTTAACCAGCTCTGTACTCATTTGTTCAAAATCGATTATAGGACTCATCCTAATTTCATTTCTTTTTTTTAATTATACTTATTCCTACTAAGGTAACACATAAGAATAATATTGGCATTTCAGGAGTAGTTTTAGTGGTTGTAGTTGTCTGAAGTTCTTGAGCGAAAAGATCGTCCAATTTGGTGTAACCTGTATCGCCTTTAGCTAATTCCTCATCGAGATTTAGTACTACCACTTCATTAAAATTGGAATTTTTATAAATATATATGTCTCGATTTTTTGGATCAAAGATGTTGCTATACTTCGTGGCATATGTTCCTTCCTGATGAACAGCTTTCAAAATATCACGAAAATATTCCACAGTAAGATTATCCTCATGATTTATAGCATCTAACATTTCCATTGCTTTATTATATCTCCAACAGGGTGACCAACCATTATCTGGATTTGCTAGATTGAAGTTAGTTGAAACAAGATACCCGTCTCCTTCAATTTTTCTAGTAAAGTTCAATTCCCCATCTGTTCCAGCGCTAATAACTACTGCATCCCCAGTCGCGTCTGCGAATTGTACCTGATATGCCATGGAAGTTCCCCAATTATATTTCGATGCCACATCAATAACTTCAGTCACATTGGCACAAATCTTCATTAAAAACCTGACAATCCATCCTTCTGAGTATGGAAGCTCGGGATGAGGATTTAATGACAACTTTGGTAGAGCATTTGCATCAAAGCAAAGCCCCTTCTCATTCATACCACCTTGTGAATAGAAGTCATTAAAACCAAGATAAACTCCCCCATTTTGGTTGTCTTCAGACAACTCGAACCAGATGTATGTATTAGGATTAGTCCAATCTTCGTTATTGCCAAAAAAAACGGTGTTACCATATGAAGCAGTAAAAATCGTGCAAGCAGAAACAGATCTAATAGTTATGATAATTGCAAAAATCAAGACAAAGACTACAAAACCATCCTTCCTCTTAATTAAGTCAGGATATAACATTTCATTGTAGTTCGTTTATTGTTTCCTCTTATATTATTATTGAATAATGCAATCTAATATTCTTATTTCTCTTTTCTTATCCATAGATCTCTCTTAAAGTATTCATTTGATAATCTTGTCTATTAAAGACCAAAAACAGAAACAATTCGGATATAAAGCAAAAGAGAGATTTATTACAGCCAAACTGTTTCATTTTCAAAGTGAAGGATCATCACAACCTAAGGTTCCCATATAACTACCCTTCCAAATATGAAACGTAGATAGTTTAAGATTCAAACTAAAAATTATCAAGAGTGAAAGCTTCATTTAAGTCTTTTAATAATTCAGAATCTTCTTCAAGAGGGATTCTTTCGGCCATGAGTACAATGGAATCATTAAACCACCGAGGGATTACATGAAAATGGACATGCATTATCTCTTGTAAGGCTGCTCGCTCGTTACCTTGGTAAACATTAATTCCATCGCATTTTAAAACTTTCTTTAAGACCTTGGCGACTCGACTTACAGTTACACCCACAGCTGCTATATCTTCGGCTTTAATCTCATATAACGTTTCTGAATGGACCTTTGGTATAACTAAAGCATGCCCTCTTGCTATTGGGTAAATATCCAGAAAAACTAACGTCTTTTCGTCTTCAAATATCCGATAACTAGGCGCTTCACCAGTAATGATTTGACAAAATATACAATTTGACATAAAAACTACCATCTAACGCTTTAACAGAGATTTTTACTTCATTTTTCTTTTAATCTAATAGTCCATAATCAATATTGTCTAGGAATAATATATCTACTCATTCTCTTTTACTCAAAGAATCGTGATCTTATTACTTCTCGAAAAAATAAGACTAAAAAAAAATTCCCCTACTTGATAAAACTAATCATCTTTATGATAATAGGAGAAATTACCACCTCTTATTCAGTGATTATTTATGTTATTGCCTATCTTTCTCGTATTAATCGGTACAGCTACACTGAATATTGGTTTCCTCCTTCAAAAAAGTGAAGCTCATAAACTTCCAAATATATTAATTAATAAGTCATTTGAAAGCTTTCTTAAGTTTTTTCAATGCAGGAAGTGGATTCTGGGAACTTCTCTTACCTCGATTGGCTGGATTCTATTTCTTATAGCTGTATCACTCGCTCCAATTTCACTCATTGCCCCTTTGAATAATTCAGGGATTATTATTTTAGCTTTAATAGCTACAATCTATTTTGGAGAGAAATTTCGTTCTTTTGAGTGGATGGGGTTTGGCGCTATTATAATTGGTATAATTCTAATATCATTTACAGCGAACATATCCAACACCGAAGAAAATTTGAATTTTGACTCCTCTCTACTTCTTCTAACTGTTATGATAGCTCTTCTAATCTTCTTGGGAATTGGAATAGTTCAATATTTCCAGTTTCCGAATAAAACAGGGGCCTTTTTAGGAGCAACATCGGGCCTGTTTGGTGGACTGGGTGCTGTTTTTACAAAGAGCTTAACTATTACATTCGTACATGGTAATGAACTAATAGTTATATTAGCTAATTTGGTCCTTTTCATACTATCTCAGTTACTTTCTTTTGTATTTCTCCAAACTGCTTTTCGAAAAGAAAGGGCAATATTAGTAGTTCCTCTTTTTAACTCTTTTACAACGCTAATTCCTGTAATCATAGGATTGATTGCGTTCTATGAAGTAATTACTGGGGTTCAACTTTTTGGAATCGCTTTAATCCTGATTGGATCTTCAGCATTATTTCAATTCAGCGATATAGCCTTTATCGAAGAAAAGGGTAATTGAACAGATCTAGTAATGATGAAAATTAGAACTCTGGCGATTTTTTATCAACCAATAACGCAATGAAATCATTGTCTTCTGATGGTTCTTTCATTGTAAAACAATGGAATGTATTATGAATTGGCGGTCCAAAACAGACATCAACGCTTTCTTTCGTCAAATTAAATAACATAGACCATAAAGTTCCAAACCATTCTGTAAAATAAAGAGCACAAACACCATCGGGCATTTCCTGAGATAAGATATTGAATGCAATATCCTTTGTCATTTTTGGCAGTGTAGCTCTTATTTTTGAATTCATTGTTTTATAGCGTATTTGGGAATTTGGCATAATCCACGGATTCACATATTTATTATAGGAAACCATTTCTGGATGGTTATAGTGATTTGTGGAAATGATATACTGCTCTGGTGTGTCTTTATCAATCATTCTTACAGCATACTTGGAATCAATCCCTTCTACCAGGGCAGCTTTCCCTGATTTATCAGCAATGAGATAAATGGTGGATGAATATACAGGCATTTCTAGGAGTAATTCAACTGCCTTATCAACCGTCCTGCAATTGTCTAATAACGAACGAATTGCAATATTATAATTGAATGCCATTTTATTCGTATTTGGAGCCTCAAAAGCCCCACCACCTGTCATTGATACCACGAGACCTTCCGAATTTATCCCCTCTCCTCTCCCTAAGCCCTGCATACAAAATCCAATGTGACCATATTTTCCTTTCACTTTAGTTCTAAGGAGGATTTTATCCTCGTCGTCTGGGTGGTAATCATAACTCCGCCCTATTATAATCGAATTATCCTTTGTAATAGAAGAGAGTAGTAGAAATTGGCTGCAATAGTTCTGTCCTTCAAACGGAACAACATATCTCCCAAATGCTATTCTTTCAGAAGATACATTAAAACCATCTGCAAGTCCTTGTATTTCCTCTTTAATACCTGGGCAAAAAGATTCAACTAGGTTTTGTGCTTCTGTGAGGTGTTTGAAACCTGTTTTCTCTGGTTTAAATGGAGAAGTAACGATATTAGGATATGAATCAACTTCATTACGTAATTTATCTCCTAATTGAAATCCAACGTCATAATTTGACCCTTCCAAGTTTATAAATTTATATTTTACTTTTATTTCTTTTGAACTTTCTCTCATATCTTTTATCCTTCCAATAGAGTTATTAAATTATTGTTAAATGAGAAAAATTATTTCTCACTCATTTAAACCTAGTTTCCACTATGTTAAAGATGTTTATAATATGATAGCCCATTTTTCCACCCTGCAACAATCTTATAGCTGCACCATCTCAAATATAATGAGAAATGATAATTAAATCTTAATTGAACATATATTCAGGGATTGTGATAGCTTTTATTTATACTTTGTGGTTAGAATATTTCTTGAGATTCATTATTAAATACCCAGATTCTTTTATTTACAGAGATAAAATCTCAAAAGTATAAACAGAATAATTAATACAGAATAGTAAAATAAAAAAGGAAAAGGAGAAGAATTTAAAACGTTTGAACCCTTTTGAAGAGTTATCAAATGTTTATGCTTTGATTGCTTCAGAAAAAAAGATGAAGTTTATTGAATTATCATCAAGAAAGTCTCTAAGCTCATGTAGTACCCAAGGAATTCAAATATCTGCTTTGTCTTACAACTCAATCTTTACCCAAAGTGCAGGGTGATCAGACTCAATACTGACAATGTAATGACATTCAGAAACAGATGTTCCAGGCGACACAAATATGTGATCTATTCTCCTACTAATATTATATTCAAGTTTATCCAAATAAACAATATCAGCAGTACTCGCATATAACCATGAATCATTTAGAGTCTGAGTTGTAAAATTATACTGTGGAGTATCTGGCCTGAAATTAAAATCACCCATTAAAATCACATTATTCTTATCCCTAATTTCGTTAACTATTGCTTCTTGTTGTACAAGGGGACCATCATTACCGAGATGAGTAACATATACGTTAAATATGGATGTCCCAACTTGGATCTGTGCTTCAATCGTAGCAGTCTGTTCTCCCTTGCTGTACATGAAAAAGGTTCTGACATTTTTAATTGGGTATTTTGAAAGCAACGCGATTCCAAATGTGCCTGTGACCGTCTTCGGACCATAGTAGGAATACATTCTGAGATTATTGGCGAAATACCTTACGATATCTGCATTTCCACCTGCAATTCTACTAATATCACATTCCTGTAAACCAATTATATCTGGATTTATTCCTTTGATCACTTCCAATTGTCCATCAAAATTCTTGATACCATATTCACTATACCCCTGCCGTATATTATACGTCATAACAGTCAAAGAAGTTGTTGATTCAGGAGATATTGGTGTAGGGGCGGTTATAACAGCTCCAAAGAGAGTTCCTATTACTATAATAATTGTAATAATTGATATGATTCTGGACTCTAATCCGATAACTGGTTTTACAAATGTAAGAGCACCTTTTTTAACTAGTAGTATTGGTAGGGAAGCACTCAGTCCTACTATTAAGTACACAAACCAATACATATCTCTGAATAGAGGCCCTACGATGTCAATGTAATCGTATACTGTTGTAAAAGCATTTGCAAAAATCATTATTAAAAAGAAGAATGACCCGAGAGTGAAGCTTCCTGCTAACTTACTTATTGATGGTTTTTTATTAATAAACTCTCGTGAAATAAGTGTAAAATTGATAAGAATTATTGGGAAGGAAATTAGTAATAAAATTAAAGGTATTTGATGCAATATGGATGTTGTAGGAGCCTCAACTGGATAATTATCAATAGAGGATGGGAACTGGGTCTGATTCAGGAATATTGTGAGTACAAGTGACACAATAAAAATTGCATTCCAAAGCCAAAGCATCCAAGGCTCCATTTTTGTTATTAGGTCAGGTCTGTAGGTGATGATAATGGCAAAAAAAGTAAGCATTAGGATGACTAATAATAAAATAATGAAATAATCCCCCTCGGTCCATCTAGAGATGACTGTCGGACTACTAAAAGAGTAATATATTATTATTAATATACCTATTAATCCAAAGGTGAGACCTATTGTTTTTAATGTGCTAACAGGACGCCCTATGTTTGTAGAATCATTTTTGGTTACTTCTGGCTGTGTTGTTACCATACCAATAATCAAAAATGCTGCTATTAGCGCTAGAATCCAACCAATTAATTGAAACCAGCTGTAAGTAGAAATGTCAATCGTTGAACCGAATGTTCTGAAAAGAATTGACAATACAAGACCGATAGTTAACCCTAATCCCAATGTTATTCCACTCTGTTCTTCATCATGTTTGTATTTTCGTTGAAGAAACACTGGGAAATATATTAGAAAACATCCAACTCCAAAACCAGCCACAAGCATTCTAGCTTGCATGATACTGATCAATAACGCCTCTAAAACTCTACATACTATCATTAATTCCCCTACAATGATCAAAATTCTATCAGGAAAACTCTTCCGAAAGAAGAACAGTAATATAGGAGAAAAGAGAAATAGAACACTAAGGACATTCTCATTCAGTGATAATGTCAAAAGACAAAGCGCATATACTGACTCTACAAAATCTGAAATCAGTTCTAAAAAGAAAAGAAAGATCAAACTCACTAGCGCTAATTCGGAATAATATTTTCGAAAAACCTTGGGATAAGTTGACATAAATTTAAACACTTAGAAATTCTTTAAAAGCTTTATTCAAAACCTTAGACTCCGTATTCTAATTTACTTCTCCAATCCATGAAACTACATAATTAAAGCTATTTGAAGTCAAAATATTAGGTTTTTCAAATACCCATTGCCCTTTAAGAGATAATTCTCTAGCAGTTAAGTCGAAATGGCACACTGCTATACCTATATCGATTCTAGGAAAATCTGGCCATGAAGGTATGCGTAAAGTAATTCTATTTCCCCTTTGGATATAAAAATGGTAATTATGACTGTTAGTTTCTTTTATTATTCTCCATGGTTGGGCATTACTTGCAGATGGAGCGAGTTGAACCATTTTGAGGGGAATTCCATACTCTCCAGCCACCTTTCTAGAGAGTGATTTCGAAGCATTACCATCGAAAAAAATTGATGACCATTTATGACGTTTTTCTGATCGTGCAGCGAATTTAATCATCTTATCTCTCAGGCTCCGTTTCGCTGCAGGATAGCCAATTGGAGAAATAGCAGGAATAATCTCATCCATAGAAAGAGGGGGTTTAACTTGTAAAGCGAATTTGCTCCGCTTGAAAGTTCCTCCTAACCAACATGTCCCTAATCCTAATTGTGTTGCATAGAGGATTATTTCTTCAAATATATAGCCAAAATTTTCAAGATCTTTCTCAGAACTAGTTATTGCGCCTACAATAAACGATTGTGCTCCTTTAATGAAACCATAAGTTCCTAATTTCTTCCATTCAGATTTTTCTATTTTTATGGGTTCAAGCAGCTCAAAACGAGTCCTACCTGGAAAAGGAGTTGATTGTTTCTTTTTAAGGAAGGCTATCAATTGGTTCTTTGTGTTTTCATTTATTTGCTGAGAAGAATATGTTCGACAGGAAACACGAGTTTGAATTGTTTCTACAATTGAAGTTGGAAGTTCCATTATAATCAGATTTATTGCTATTAATTTTATTGAATGATTGTTTAGCTTGAAAGAATTAAGCTAGCATACACAGCACGATGATCTGAATCACGTGGGGTGCCGAAATTAGTACATTCGTGAACTGTCCATGACCCTTTCAACCAAATATAATCGATTCGTTTTGAAGCGACCCCATTATCTGAATAGGCTGTAGCTCCTCCACTAGGGTCATTACCAGGCGCAAGTAACCATGCATCACTATAGGTGGAATTTAGAAGAATATAAGTTAGATCTGTTTCATCCTGACGGGTGTTAAAATCTCCCATAACAATTGCTGTTGTTAAGTTTCTAGTTAGTTCAGTAATCATTTGTGCTTGAGCCAAACGATCCTCTGAATATTTACTGGTCTGAAAATGAGTGACAATAATGGGAATTATCCCTGCCAAAGTTCCAGTATCAATTTCTGTTATAACAGCCACTCGTTCTATCGATTCTTCTGCGGGGAGAGCAATCCACCGTGAATTCACGATTGGAAATCTTGAAAGAAGAGAAACACCATAAATCTGAGCTGAGGTTGGAGGGCCATAATAATAGTTCATGCCTAGTGAATGAGCAAGCCATTGAACCCCATTCATATTTGAGGAGGTTATTCGAGCACCTTCAGACTCTTCAAGACCAATTACATCAGCACCAGATTCTCGTATTATATCTCGAACTTGCTCAAGATTATATTGCCCCGTTTGTGCTACCGAGAAATATTGATGGATGTTATAAGTCATTATTCTAAGACTATTAGAATCTGGTTCTTTGTCTGGTATATAAAACTCCCTACTAATTACTCCAGTCATCATTATAACAATCAGGAGCAAAAAGATTATTCGGATAGATTTTTTAACACTTTTAAACTGTTCGAGTCTGCTTAAAGTGACATTTAATTGTAGACTAGATAAGGGGAGAAATATACCAGTAATAAAAATGAACATAGCAGCTTGTCCTCTAGTTATCTCCAGAAATGAGGGCATAAATGCCCAATTCCCTGCACTAACTTCCAGAAATAGAATTATTATTGCGAAAAATTGAATTAAAATTAATCTCAATCCAATAACTCGAATAGATCTTATTGAGTTTTTATTAAGACCAACATAAAGAATGATACAAGCTGATAGTTGTGCTCCGAAATAAGAAATAATTGGAATGATATTAAACCAGAGAAGGTCAGATAATGATATCAAGTATAGGAAAACCCATCCTAGGCTGTACTTATAATTGATAATTTGAGATCCTCTCTCTAAAACTAGGATTACACCAATAGAAAGGCCTAAGATTCCAGAAAATGACATTAAAAGATAGTTTCTAATAAACCAAGTCGAAATTACATTTGCAAACCCCAAGAATAGAAATTGAATAATTAGAAATCCAAATATTGGAATTATGTCAATAAATTCTCTCTGGGGGGATTCAGTGTTCAGAATCGTGTCTTTTACCTTGAAAATCCAGAGTACAATCCCAACGACAA
Source organism: Candidatus Hodarchaeota archaeon (assembly GCA_048887065.1). Classification (GTDB taxonomy): domain Archaea; phylum Asgardarchaeota; class Heimdallarchaeia; order Hodarchaeales; family Hodarchaeaceae; genus Hodarchaeum. The sequence goes on along the minus strand of JBHLKC010000013.1, from coordinate 14,601 downwards.
CCCAACCTAAAAGAAATATTACACCAAGAATTGTTGCATAATAGGATCCTGTGTCTAACCAGACTCTAGTGATCATTTGAATTAACACACCTAATACTGCTGCAACAAAAAAATATTGGCGTTCAATTTGCATTCTACTGACAAGAACAGGTGTTATGAAAATCAATGCCAAAATTGCTCCTCCTGTTGCTACTATTGTGATAGGAAAGAAACTTATTAGAACCATGAGTGCCACAAGAAGCACACAACTTGTCAAGAGGCTCTGAGAATGGGGCCAAGGCAATACTAGCTCTAAAAAACCAGTCATGAGAAATAAGAGAAGGATGATGGTTACGTTAGGACCCTCTGTAGAAAAATTTAATACAAATATCATTGTTAAAAAGCGTTCAAATTGACTTAGAAATATAAAAACCAATACAGCATCAAAAAAGACAGGGGATAGAAAATCTAACTGATCTTTCAGCCGCGTAGAAGCGAGGGACATATTAATTCACTCAAAGAAGTATTAGTATTGAGAAAATGAAATACACTTTACTCTTTTTTCTAAGATAAACACCTAGTTTTTATGTTGAATTCTAGATTTAATCATTTGAAGATTAAGAATAACATCTAAGTTTTTTCAATGAAAAACATAACATTCATTATTAGAATTTTACCCGTCATTAATGATTACTAATGCCCGAGGGTCCAGAAGTAGAAACAATACGGCGTGAACTATCACAGCTTATTTCTAAGACTGTGAAAAAAATTCAATTAACTCCATTATCTCAAAAATACTCGAAGTACCAAGGAGTACAAAAAGAGTTCTTACAATTTAATCAAAAAAAGATTTTCGATATAGTCCGTTTAGGAAAGTTTCTTATTTGGAGATTTGAAAACTCAGAAGCTGTAATTCTTAATCATCTAGGCATGACTGGGAAGTGGTGTATTGTTATGAATATTAATGATCTTAAACCTTCTATTAAACATCCTAAAGTTATTATTGAAATGAATAACCCTCCCCATGCTATTTTTGATGATATGCGTAACTTTGGCCAATACAGAATCTTTCTTTCATTTGATGACGTGAAAAAATATCCCCCCATTCGTAGTTTGGGGATTGATGGGTTGATAGAGCCTTTTCCAATTGAACTTTTCTTGGAAAAACTCTCTCTTGAACGCTATGCAGATATAGAAATTGGAAAAGTTTTACTAAATCAGAGTCTAGTCGCAGGCATTGGTAACATCTACAAAGCTGAATCTTTATACTTAGCGGGTATTCATCCTCTCCGAAATGTAAAATCACTTAATAACACTGAAAGAAGAAAATTAGGATTCTCAATTGGGGAAACTCTTCAGAAAGCACTGAATGATAAAGGGAGTACCTTTGGAACTCAACCATATAGTCGGCCATCTGGTGAAACAGGAGATGCTCAGCACTGGCATAAAGTTTATGGCCGTAAGGAGAAACCCTGTTTAATATGTGGTACTACTATTGAAAGAATAGTACAAAAAGATAGATCCACTTTCTTCTGTCCAGAATGCCAGAAGTAACCTCGCTCACTAAATCAAAATAAATTTTTCTTGGGGAGGAATAAGAAACTCACAACCCTCCTTTGTAACAAGTATATTCTCTTCTAGAGACACAGTACCATAAGTCTTGGTTTTCACATGTAACTCTAATGTGAATACATTCCCCTCTTCAACCAATCCTTTGGATGTATCACCATATCTTTCCCAAAGTGGCCCGAGAAGAACTCCACCATCATGAGCTTGGGTTCCAATTTGATGACCCAACGCATGGGCGTATTCTTCATATCCTTGTGAGACTACATAATCTCTTGCGACTTTATCAACTGAATAACCTGTTACATCTGGTTTGATGTAATTAGATGCCTTTAATATTGCCTGTCGAACAGTTTCAAATGCATGCATTAATTCTTCAGGGATTTCATCTTTGGCACCAAAGAACCACATCCTTTGAATATCTGAGCAATAACCCTGAAACTTTATTCCGAAATCATTGTGTAAAGTATGTCCCTGTTTCGTGTAAATATTTGAAGACGGCCCGATATGGCCAAATTCTTTATCAGGACCAGCATCGACAGCTGGACAAGAAATTCGTTGCCATGCTTCCGTTACTCCAACTCGTTCCATTTCATCATGAAAAAGTCGCTGAATTTCATTCTCAGACATGTTTGGCTTGAGTAAATGAGTAATTGAATTGTTAATTTCCTCTGTAATTTCACAGGCCTTGGTGATTAGTTCTATCTCCCTTTTTGTTTTTCTACCTCTTAAGGATCGAATTATTGAGGTAGAACTAGTAAAGAGATCCTTTTTGTCTGATAAAATAGTTGAAATTTTTATGAATAGACCATGTGATAAACCATCTGCTACCACATCATCTAATGAATAATTTAGGGCGATCTTTTGAGGATTAATTTTTGCTATTAAGTCTGCTAATATTTTTGATATTCCTTCCGTATAGGGAATTACTTCATCCCAAATCTGCTTCTGCTTTTCTGCTGGAGCATCAAAATTACCAACAATTGCTACCTTAGAAAATTTTTCAGCAGTTTGAAAAAAGACAAAAGCTGATTCCCATACAACATCATTTCCAACGATTAGATCTAGTATTGGATCTGGATTAGCTATTGTTTCCCTAACAAATACAATCCAACAATCAATATTACATTCTCTCATTATAATAGGTACTTGTTCATGCTTTTCCCTTACTATTTCTAGTTGTATCTTCTGCTGTATTGTTGATTGAGTCATTAAAGATCACCCTTTTAATTTCTAATGAAAATATCTGTTTGCTCTTTTAAAAAAAAGAGATTTTAAATGATATAGAGAATTAATAACCTTGAATTACGGATTATCTCAAATATATTGTTAAATTTCCTGCTTATAACGATTTCATTGGTTTACTATGATGAGAAGGTAGTTCTTGAACACCACAGGAGGCGCCCATCCAGCAGACAAGCTTTTCTTTTCCTTCGATTTCCTCAATGTGCATTGGTTTACCACAATGTATGGGAGTAGGTTCAGTAAAATCGCACTCTTGACATTTAAGTATGGATTCCATTTTCATGACCATCCTAGGAGTATTTAGATGTATTTTAACAATTTAAATCAAGGATAAATAAGAATATGGTTTGATAAATCGTTAGAATAATCAAGAGAATTGTGCGCTAAAAAAACAGATTTCCCCTCCCTTTGTTAAAAATATTATGAAATTCTGGATTCAATCATTTAAAATATCAGTTTAATCCTTTTTAACAACTTGATACATTGGAACATAGAGAAGAGGAACCCAATCTTTCGGATTAGGTCTCCAGCGGCCAATAATAGCTTCAACATCTTCTCCTACACAAAAATGATTGGCATTTGGGTTATAATTAAATCCTCTGACGAGACGCTGATCAAACATTACCCAGTAAGGATCCGTAGGATACCCAGCTATCTTTTTCTTGGGTGACGAATACTTAACACATCGAATCTTTCCAAATTTAGGTAATTTAATTGTTTTTAATGCAGTTCCGCAGATCCTCTTTGAATCACCAGCACTATGCTCAATACCTCGTAAGCACTTACCTTTCAGAATTTCAAACTTCTCTGGCGGTGCAAAGTCAGGGAAATTAGCTGTAGTCCATGAATCGCCAAAATAAACAGCCCCACATTTTGGACAGCCTTGAACACTGTAAAATTCCTTTCCAATCGGATCTATATTCAATAAAGCTACATGACGTGCCACTGCATCTGGAGTATCCCTGAAACGAAAGTAATCTTCAACAGAAATCTTTTGTTTATTTTTGTTTATCTGTTCCTGTACAGTTGGAACACCATTATTAGCAACCATTGAACCATTAGTTTTCAATTTAATAGAAATGACATCTGATCCAGCTCCCGATCCGTATAAGACAGTCATAATCTCTTCATCAGGTTTACCTTCTTCCATGGCTGCGCAAAGAGCTGTTGGAACTGTCGCAGCATAACCATTAGCGATGCTTGGTGCGAGATTGGAAACCTTGACTCGAGGTTCAATTGATAATAGATTTCCGTTTTCATCAAAAACTTTCTCTGCTAGTTTCACACCATAAAAATCACTAATATCCTTCAAAGCTTCGTTAGGAAACGATCCGTTTGGACTATGAATTACCCAAGTTTTTTTAGGGAGACTTTCGGGATTAATGTCATCATAGGTTTCCATATGTTTTTTTAACGCTGAAAGAATCATTCCTCGAAACGCTAATGACGTACCTTGGCCTTCATGCTCGGGATAATCGTATCCATCCTTCCTGATAAAGTCTGAAAAATCGTAATTAACAGATGTTCGTCCTTTAATTTCAGCGATCCCTTTTTCTTTCTCAACAATAATACTGGTTGAGTAAAAAGAAGCACTAAATTCTAAATCATCGCCAGGTGCACCTTGACTAGCATCTGTAGCTGTGATAGCAACGTATTTCGCTCTATCTGAATCGACTAAAGCTGCTGCAATATCTAAAAATTCACCAGCAGTCTTACATGCGAATTCTCCGCGAGCTCCATATTTTAAATTCGTACAACCGACTTTTCCCGCAATAGCTGTACTACTTTTAACTGCATATGGAAATGATTCTGAAACTACAAATAGTGCATCAATTTCGTGAGGTTGGATATTTGCACGTTTTATAGCATAGTTTAGAGATTGAACTCCTGCTGTTAGAGCGTCTTCATTAGGCCCTGGTACAACTTTCTCTCTTAACAAGAGACGCTGATTATAAACCCAGCGAACCCGATTCAAAGCTTTTCCTCTAAAACGGTTAACCGCTCTCTTAAGCATTCTTAGGGCTACTTTATAGTTAAAATGTGAAATACTATGATAGTTTGTAACCAGCTCCTCTATTTCCAGTCTATTGGATGGAATAAAAGAAGCGATAGATTTAATGTCAGCCACTTAATCATCACACGTATTTTTGTAGATTTTTACATGAAGAGCTCTATATTAAGGAAACCCAGGCTGGTTCATTCCTTTAACTCTCGGAAAATAGTCCATTTGTTATCTCTTTAAATTAGTTTTTGCTCCCATATTGCTCATAGGGGTAAATTTAATTTTAACCCATATCATTGACAGGGGTCAAATCTTAAATTCTCCAAATTTTAATTAGAGACAGATATTTTGTCTGGGGAACATTCTATATTTTTTGCTTTGATATTATTCTTTTTTCCCAAGAAATGAACAGCCATTCTAATTAAAGATAGATTTAAAGGAAGTATTAGAGCCCAAAGTACAAATAAATCAACAAAAAGGCTGATTCATAAACATATTGAAGAAAACATTTACTAATAATTTATGAACATTTTCATTTAATTATTGTAAAAAGAATTAATATCGATGGTTGAAAGAATGAAACTCCTAGCTTAATAGGGAAAATGTCTAATTATTCATCAAAATCTATTCAATAAATAGGTTTACTAACCATAAGAGAAACATGATATTTTAGAAAGTCCCTTAATCAAAAAAAAAATGCAAAATAATATAAAAGAAAATGATCAAAGAGGTTTGTGAAGGATGGTTTCAATGGATACAAATGTTTCTAACATTAAAATATATGGTCCTGGGCTTCCCTACGCTATAGATAGATTAACGGACCTAGCGAACAATATTGGGGATCTTCCTATTTCGGGAGGTGAAGTAACGATGGGAAAGTATGATTTTGTTTTCCAATGGGCAGAATCACCACAGCCTGAACCTTTAATTTCTTTAGTGGAAAAAATAGACAATGTGTTGACTGGACTGCCTTCAAAATATTCTATTACGACCGAAGGTTCTCATACTCACCGACAAACAGCTGAAGTGGAGAGACAAACGGTTCATACGATTTTCTCATTTATCAGAACTTTTGGTCCAAGTATTATACGAGCGATAAGAGCAATTGAAAAGGTCATAGATAAGATCGAGACAACGAATACGTTACCATCACTAAAATCGTCACTGCTAATCGGACGATATGACTATGCATTTGAATGGGATCACTGGCCTCATTCCAACGAGATTCGTTCCGTATTAGAGGCGATAGACAAAGAAGTTGCACCAACAGGAGCTTTGTATACTATTACTACTAAAAAGGGAATATATCGAACTGAAAAACTAATCGATGATCCTTCTAGTGACAGTTTGATGGCTTTTCTTTAACAATTAAAATTTCACATCGACTCTCAAAGATTCTTAATGATTGTAATCAAATTTCAAGCATTTATAGGATATATTGTCATTATAAGCATTAGTTCGAGGGGTAATAACACTAATGCAAAAATAGTCAGAGTAGTAATTAGAAGACTGATTTGAGAAGTATCAAAATTAAAAAATTTACCATAGATTATATTGCTGATTGCAGGAGGCGCCATACTCTGTATTAAAAGAGGGATCGCCATAATTGATGTCACTGGTAAGAATATTACCAAGATCAATGCTGCTAGAGGACCAACGATAAATCGTGCAAAAGCCACTTGTGAGACATCCTTTGAAAAAAAGTTTCGTGGATGTAATTGCTGCAAATCTTGAAAAGAAATTCCGACAAGGAGAAGGGCTCCATAAAGAGAAATATCTTTAGCAATATCTAAACCAGGGATATTTGCTATTGTTTGAGGGCCAACAGCTGCATGTAGCAGGAAGCCTAGTACAAGAGCGAGAAATGGGGGAAATTTTAATAGATCTACGAATGCTTTCTGATAATTTAATTTTTCCTCGATCTCACCCTTATCAGAATTATCTGAGTTTAGAGGTTGAAATGTTATACCAAGGGCAAGACCAAAGCTGTTTCGAAGGACCATTGCTACAAATACAAAGATAGTTGCATAGAAAAGTGCAATAGAGCCTGCGATTGTTAGTATTATCGGAAAAGGAAATAATAAAGCATTAGGAAAAGTGCTACACAATACAAGAGATCCTGTTTCCTCAGATGGTCTATTCTTAGTAGAGATATACGTTGCAAGAAAGCTAAATAGATGAACTACTATCGTGATAATGGTAACCAAGAGTATTACCTCTCCCGCAAAAGATTCAATCTTAGCAAAAGAAGAGATAATGGAAATAGGAAAAAAAATCCAAAAAACAATTTGAGTGAACCATTTTCCATATTCAGGTTTGTAAAACCTTGAAAAACGCCATATAATTCCTAATCCGATTACGATGTAAATAATAGAAAGTGTCTCTATTAGTTCAATGAAAGCGTCGATTAATGCAGCCATAATCGTCCTTCTTTTTTTTATAGAAGAATATACTTTAAAAACCAAAATTAAAGAATATTAAGCTTCTAATGTGTTTTGTTTTTACTGTGTATAGATAGGAAATGTCCAAAGCGAGTCTTCTTGGTTTGCATATAATCTATATTATACTCCTGGATTGGCAACTCAAGAGGAATTCGTTCAGAGATTGTTATATAGTTTTCAAGTTGTTTTATTTTCTCTGGGTTATTTGTTATAAGTCGAATACTTTTTACCCCAAGCTTTTCTAGTATCTCACCAGCCACTTCATAATCACGTTGATCCGCTCTAAAGCCAAGAGCTATATTAGCATCATATGTGTCAAAACCATTATCCTGTAAAGCATATGCACGAAGCTTATTAAGTAATCCTATTCCTCTTCCCTCCTGCTGCATATAAATAACAATACCTTTTTCCTCTTTTTCAATCATTGACAATGCTTGTGCTAATTGAGGACCACAATCACACCTTAAAGATCCTAAAGCATCTCCAGTCAAGCAGGCTGAATGAACACGGGTCAAAATGTCTTTTCCTTTGTTTAGGTCGCCCTTAACTATAGCTATATGCTCTTTTTTATCTTTATTATTCACAAAACCAACAATTTGGAATAAACCAAACTTGCTTGGAAAATCCACGACCGCTACTATTTTTATACAAGTGTGTTTCTCACAATTTTCGCAGTCATGATTGTTTGGACAGTTTTTAAAATCCCAAATATCTTGATTTATAATTTCTTCCAATTTTAAGTTTTGCATTTTTATTCAGGGGTTTTTAATGTATTTATTCTAGCGAAAAAACAGAACTAGCTTTTAGTTTTAAATTTTTTAACTCGATTTATCGCTTATATTGTTTTGTAGATTATCGACTTAATCCTTTCTTCAGATAAAACTCAAAATTTATTCCATCATCTAGCTAAAATCTTTAGAATCATTGCAAAAATTAGTTTCTAGAGACAATTCTGAAAGTCTACCAGCCTTCATGAGATGGATTTCCTGTGAATGATGAAGAACTTATTGAGAAATTAACGTTGGTTAATGCAATAAAATATAATGGCAAAGCTAGTTCAAAATCTACACTTGGGGCTGTTATTCAAACAAATCCGCAAGAATATAAAACAAGAATTCCCGAAATTCGATTAATTATTGAAGACATGGTAAAAAAAGTCAATTCAATGAGCGTTGATCAACAAAAAGCCAGACTGCTAGAGATTGATCCAGAGAGCTTGAAAGAGGAGAAGAAACAGAAAAGAGAAGTAACAATTGATCTTCCTAACATTGATCGGTTCAAGGAAGTAGTATTAAGACTAGCTCCATATCCATCAGGACCTCTCCATATTGGAAATAGTAGGATGGTCATTCTCAATGATTATTGTGCGAAGAAATACAAAGGAAAACTCTACCTCGTTTTTGATGACACCATTGGTTCTGAAACCAAATTGATCGATCCAGAAGCCTATGATACTATCCCAGAAGGACTGGAATACCTTGGAGTGAAATTCCATAAAACATTTTACAAATCTGATAGGCTAGAAATCTTTTATAAATACGCTCGTGAAATAATTGAAAAAGAAAAAGCATATATTTGTACGTGTGAAGGAGAAACTTGGCGAAATCAGTACAAAACTGAGAAAAAAGCATGCCCATGTAGAAATTTACCTTTAGAGGAAAATTTAGAACGATGGGAGAAAATGCTTAATGGAGTATATCTTGAAAAAGGAGCAGTCGTTAGATTAAAAACAGGAATGGACATCCCTGACCCAGCTATTAGAGATCCCGTTATGCTTCGTATTTCTGAACGAGAGCATCCCCGTGTAGGAAAGAAATATCGTGTTTGGCCACTTTTAGAATTTTCTTGGGGGATTGATGACCATGAATTTGGAATTTCTCATATCATTAGGGGAAAAGATCTCAGAAAAGAAGGTGTCCTAGAAGAATTTATATGGGATATTTATAACTGGAAAAAGCCAACTATATTACTTTATGGTCGTATGAAACTCGAGGGGCTTCAATTAAGTAAGAGTAGATCCGCTCAATTAATTCGAGATCAAATTTATCAAAATTGGAGTGATCCTCGTACGTGGTCTTTGCAATCTCTTCAAAGACGTGGTATAAGAAATGAGGCTATTCGTAAAGCCCTACTTGCCTTTGGAATAAGCCCAGTTGATGTTACATTTTCTCCTGAACAGATTTATTCAATAAATCGTCCTCTCATTGATCCTATTGCAAATAGATTATTTATGGTCGTAGATCCAGTAAAATTATTAATCAAAGATGTACCAGATAATATTTATGAAGGTTATCCTTTAATTCATCCTGAATTTCCAGAGAAGGGGAGGAGAACGGTACCAATTGATCGTATTAATTCAAAGGTGAGTGTTCAAGTCCCTAAGAAAGACTTGAAGGAAATTGGAGAGAACTCTATCGTAAGATTGAAAGATCTTATGAATATCAAATTAGAATCATTTGATGATAAAGAAGGGATCGCCTTGTTCCATAGTTTAGATGTGGAAACTGCTAGAAGGGCGAATGCAAGGATGATTCAATGGACTCCGATATCCTCTGCAATCTCAGTTCACATCCTAGAATCAAATGGAAACTGGATTGAAGGAATTTGTGAACCAGAAATTGCTTCGACAAAGCTTGGACAGATTATTCAATTCGAACGCTTTGCATTCTGTAGAGTAGAGAAAATAAATAAGGTAATTAAATTAATAATCACTCATCGATAAGGCGAATGGTCAGGAATGTCAAATCTTATTGGTTTAAATAATTTAATTCATAATGAGGATTTTCTAACCTTTTCTAAAAAAATCCCTAGTAAAAGTGTTGATTTAATAATCACTTCTCCACCATACAATATAGGTAAAGAATATGAGAATAAGAAACCCTTGGATAAATATCTAGAATGGTCATTAGAAATACTTTCGGAATGTAAAAGGATTCTGAAAAATACTGGTTCAATCTTTTGGCAAGTTGGTACTTATGTAGGAAAGAAAGGAGCTCATTACCCTTGGGATATTATTTTATTCCCTCTTTTTACTAAACTAGATTTTATACCGAGAAACAGAATAATTTGGATAAGACAACACGGGACTCATGCAAAATATAAATTCTCGAATCGACATGAATCAATTTTATGGTTTACTAAAACTAATCAGTATAAATTCAATCTTGAAAATATTCGTGTGCCTCAGAAATATCCAAAAAAGAAAGGGTACCGTAAGGGGAAGTATTATGGGAAGTATACCTCTGATCCGAGAGGAAAAAATCCTGGAGACGTTTGGGCGTTTAGAAATGTAAAGCACAATCATGAGGAACAAACTGTACATCCTTGTCAATTTCCAGAAGATTTGGTAGCACGAATAATTCTTTCAACGACCGATGAACCAGATGATGTTGTCTTAGATCCATTTATTGGCTCAGGAACTACTGCAATTGTAGCAAAAACCTATAACCGTAGGTTTATTGGTTGTGAGACTATTAGTAAATATGTCGATATCGCAATTCAACGATTAGAAGGAAATCCTGACAAACACAATAATTTTCCAAATCTAAAGACACTCCGACAATATGTTGACAAAAAGGGAGTAGATGTTTCTGAGTATACGTTTTCTAGGCAAATTGGTCAAAAGCCTACTCCAAAAAAGAATGCCAAGATTTTCCCTGAAAGTTATCATTTCCAACAAACAATCGAGAGACTTATATTTGAGAGTGAAAATGCTCAGTATCACAAAGTTAACGGAAAAAATCCTTTAGACAACAATTTCAGAGAAGTATAATAATTTTTATTTAAATTTTTTAACCAAATTATTATAAAATTATCATATTCATTTTTATTATCTGTAATTGACAGATTTTCCTCACTGGAGTGATTTAATGCCAGTAAAACTAGGTGATAAAATCAAAATTGAATATGAGGGGACCTTAAATGATGGGATAGTTTTTGATAGTACTGATAAACATGGATTCCCACTAAAATTTACAGTGGGAAATGGTCAATTTCTTGATGGTTTCGAAAATGCCGTGCTGGGGATGGAAATTGGAGAAGAAAAAACTATAAATTTATCACCTGCAGAGGCGTATGGTGAATATAATCCAGATTTGATTAAGGTCGTTAGACGAGATAATATTCCCACCGATAAAGACTTAATCGTGGACATGTTATTGATCCTGAATACACCAGATGGAAAACAATACCCAGCAAAGATAATTCATATAATAGAAGATAAAATAACATTGGATCTGAATCATCCTCTAGCTGGTATAGCGCTAAATTTTAAGATAAAACTCCTGGCTATTAATGACTAATTGAGAAGAAAACATGGGAATTAATTTTTTTTATTGGACTTGTCATGTAACCTAGAGATCAATGATTGGATACTATCATCAACACCATCTCCTGTTACCGCAGATGTTTCATGGAAATCAAAATATGCATCATAATCAATGATTCGTTTCACAGCATCAAGACCAATATACGCACCGTGTTTTGAAAGATCAGATTTGTTAAGCAATAGGATGATTGGTATTCTACCCGGACTACGAACTTCTTCTTTCCGTGTCAATTCAAGAAAATAGCAAATCTTTTCTATAGAACTAATATTTGTCCCATCAGCTAATATTATCGCAACATCAGCTCCTCGCATTGTCATTTCAGGAATGAAGTCAAATCTTTCTTGTCCAGCAGTATCAAAAAAGATTAACTGAAATATAGAATCAATATCATCTCTAAGTATCAGTTCCTCTGCAGCGTTGACAGGGTGGAATTCAATACTATTAAACATTGTTCTGACTAATAGAATTCCTGCGGTATTTATTGAAATTGTTGTAGAAGAATCAAATCCTCCAGTTGATTGTTTACCAACTCTATACCATGTGTGAGTCGAGTCTACTTTATTCTCAGTCTTAGAACGCCTTTGAGTCTCTGAAGTCGGTTTAAATAAATCACCCAAAAGATACCTAAGGAATGTAGTTTTTCCACTTCCCGTACTCCCAACTATAACAATTTTATATACTCCTCTAAATCCAGTTCCTTGTCTCAATATTCTGGTAATTTTCCCCGTGCCTCTAATCACAGTACGATTCTCCTATAATTCAAATTATTCCTTTATTCTTAATATGAAAGAAATTAATTCTAATTTTCATAAATTTGCATCAAAGATTGGTATTGGTTTAATATAGTAATAAAGGACTATGAAAATATTCACTCTCGTCTTTTATAACTTTACTAGTAATATTGTTCGTAGAACTTTTGTTAAATCCGAATATATAATTATCAATGTTAAAAAGGAAGAAAGAGACCCAGCTTTAACATAATATTGAAGACGTAGTAGATTTTGTTATTTGCCACTTTAAATTTCCATGTCATAAAATTTTTAGAAAGATTATAGCGAAGGGAGATCACTATTTTGTTGGACATTTTCAAACAAAAAATCTGATTTTCAGAGGATTAGAACATGACTGACTCAATTATAAATTTTTTAAAGCAACTAATAGCCTTTCAATCAATAAGTTCTGATAAAAGAAAAGCAGAAAGTTCCAGAAAAGCAGCTGAATTTATCAGAGACAATTTAAACGCAATTGGAGTACAAGTTCAAGTAATTGAAAATGAAAGGGAAGGGTATAATCCCCTTATCTTCGGAAAACTAGGGGAAGATCGGGAGAAAATGACTTTACTTTTTTATTCTCATTATGATGTTCAACCTGCCAAGATTGAAGATGGATGGGATACAGATCCTTTCACTCTAACTGAAAAGGATGATGGCTATCTTTATGGGAGAGGTGTGGATGACGATAAAGGACCGATTGCTGCAACTTACTTCGCTATCAAAGAACTACTTGAGGATAAAGAAGCACTGCCTGTGAATATTCGGTTTTTGTATGAAGGGGAAGAGGAAAGTTCGTCACTAGGATTTGAGGAGACTGTTACGAAACATAAAGACTTTTTTGGGAAAGTAGACGGAATTCTTATCCTTGATAGTGCTTGGTTTACGGATCATCGGCCTTCTATAGACTATGGGGCAAGAGGGATCGCATATATGGGTATTGAAATTTCTGGCCCAAAACAAGATCAGCATTCAGGATTAGTTGGAGGCACGATTAGAGAACCAATGACAGATTTAATTTACTTACTATCAAAGTTAATAGATCTAGATGGTAGAATTCTAATAGATGGGTTCTATAGCAAAGTTAAACAAATAACAGAAGAAGAAAGAAAACTGTACGAGAATTTAGAATTCTCACTAGAAGATTATAAAAAATCATTGGGTTTAAATAGAGTTCTCGATGAAAATCCAATACGAACTTTGATGAATATGTGGCGAAATCCATCACTAACAATACATGGAATTCAAGGGGCATTTAGTGAACCTGGAATGAAAACAGTGGTACCAAGCTCAATAATCGGAAAAGTAAGTATGCGTTTGGTTCCAGATCAAGATCCTTCAGAAATATCGGAATTATTCACCCAATATGTGATGAGGGAGTTTGAAAAAATAAATTCTCCAAATAAGCTCAGAGTAACTACATTAGGAACTGGGGATTGGTGGTATGGGAATGTCCAGAATGATATCTATAAGGCAGCTGCTGCAGCAATTGAAGAATACTGGAATTTAGTTCCAGCTTTTAGCCGATCAGGGGGATCATTGCCAATTATCTCCTCAATGGAAAAAATGTTAAAAGCACCAGCGTTGATACTAGGTGTTGGTCAAGCATCAGATGGTGCCCATTCACAGAACGAACGTTTACGTCTAAAAAACCTGATTGGAGGTAAAGAAGTTATCAAAATTTTGTTGCAGAATGTCTCTAAAGTTGCTAAATAAGTGAGACGATTATTAATATGCCTCCAACAGGTTTTCATGGAATATTAGGATTACTATTTTGTTTTAGAATAGATAGTAAACACAAAGATTTTCGAATTGGATTAGCCTGGGGATCAGTACTCCCTGATTTAGATCTTCTCGGGAGCGCTCTCATTTTTCTCTTGACTTTAAATACGGATTTAACCCTCGCGTTTCATCGTTCGGTTACACATAGTTTAATTATCATTATATGTATTCTCAGTACGGCTTTTTTGTTACAATTCAAATGCCCTAAAGCTCGTACAACCTATGTTCCATTAATAATAGGTATAATATCTGGTATGATCCTTCACATTTCTTTAGATATGTTTTACTGGGATGGTGTTTCACTCCTCTGGCCCTTACAGCTTTTTGGAGAAAGAATCACAATTATTCCGTTCACCTATAGAGATCTTTCTCCTTTATATAATTCCTTATCTTCTAAACTTATTGCTGTAGTAGATGGGCACTTTGAACTTCTTTTTTTCCTTTTTCTTTCCTATCTAGCTAATAAATATAATACGGACCAGCAATTA
>JBHLKC010000012.1:0-33445 GCA_048887065.1 Candidatus Hodarchaeota archaeon | reverse complement strand
AACATTCCAATAGTTTTAGTTGGGGGAAATCATGATTCTCCTCAAATAATTGAAAAAGGATCTCCTTTCGGAGAAGTTTCAATAATTCCAAACAGTATTGCTATAAGATATCCTCAAACTTACAAAGTGAAAGCTTTACACACTAAAGAAGAGCTAGGCTTTATTCTTCTACCGTATATGAGTGCTTCCCAAACAGTTGAATTTGTTGAAAGGATCTTAAAAGAGGAAATTGAAAGAGATCAATATCTCATCCGTAGTCAAGAGTTATTTCGAGAATGGATCAAACGTCAAGTCAACTCTTTAGACACGAAAATTAAGATCATAGTAGGGCATTTTTATTTTCAAGGATCCAAAATTGGTATAATTCCCTACCCTGATCAGTTACCTCATGAGTTTGTTTTCAAAAAAGATATGATACCATTAAATGAGATTGATCTAGTGGTTTTTGGACATATTCACACTCCTCAAGTACTCTATGACAAGATTTTAATTCCAGGATCATTAGAGAGGGTGGATTTTGGTGAAACAGAGGAAGATAAAGGATTCTACATTTATGATACTAATACAAAAGGGTTGGTATTCCATTCTAATAATCCTAGATCTCTGGTAAAATTGCATTTAAAAATACCCAAAGATACTAAAAACCCAACAGATTATATCTTAAGTCATATCCCTCAAAATATTGAAAATGCAATCTTTAGAATCGAGATCAAGATCCCGCCCCATCTTAAAAAGAGTGTTATAACGCCAAAGATTCATAAAATTCTTGAAGAGAAGATGTTTTATTATGAACTTCTCTGGGATACCTCTGAGGTAACTAGGGAAAGAATACTGCCAAAAATTATCCTTGATCCAAGAATTCTATTTTCTGAATATATCAAAGAGAAATGCAAAGATTTCCCAAATCAAGAGGAATTGAAACGTACTGGATTAGAAATTCTCGATGAGGCTTTACTGAGAATAGAGGAGTCAAAATGAGTCTTCAAATTCGTTCAGGGATAGGATTTGATCTACAAAGCATCAAAATGTATCGATTCATGAACTATAGTACCCCAGCAAAATTTGAGTTCGAGGCTCCTTATATTGTCATATCAGGACCCACTGGGTCAGGTAAAACTACAATTCTTGATGCATTAACGTTTGCAATATTTGGCCGCAGTTCACGCCTTGATCTAGGTAGCGTAAATATGGAGGATGTTTGCAGGAAAGGAGGAAATGTGATTTGTAATTTTAAAACTGGGTTGGATGAAATTCGAATAGAACGTGGGCGAGATGGAAAAGGAAAAAGCTATCTAGAACTTCGTGTAAATAATAAACGGATCCCAGGAAAAATTCCTGACTTAAATGAGAAAATTCGATCTACAATTTTAGGGATGAACTATCAAGCTTTCGTTAATTCAACAATTATAAGACAAGATGAGATGAAAGCAATTGGTTCAAAGTCGTCAACAGAACGTCTGAAGACTCTACAGAATCTTTTTCGATTGGATATCTTTGAAAAAGCGATTAATGAAACCCAAAGACGATTACATGCAATAAAGAACGAAAGAAGTCGAAAAGAAGGTGAATTAGAAGCAAAAAAAGACGAACTGCTCAAGATCAGCCAATTAAAGGAAACTCTTAAAGAAATTATACCCAAAAAAGCTGCTCTTCAAAAGAACATTAAATTATTGAAAGGAACTATTGAAAATTTGGAGAAAATGGAAAAAGAACAGCAAATCATTTTTGATAAATATCAATTAATTCGAGAAAAAGAGAAAGATACATTAGATCGGTTTAAAGGCTTGGAAAAGGACTTGAGGGAAGCCCAAACAGAGTTAAAAGACTTTCTAACCTATCAAGAAAATTTAACAAAATTAGAATTAAAAGTTAATGAGATGAAGAACTTTAAGGATAAATTAACCTTATTAGAGAGGAAACAGACTGAATATGAATTAGTCAAAGACAAAATAAACACTCTAAAGTCTAAAAAGCAAAAAAAAGAAGTTACTTTAGGAAAGGACTTAGAAAATAAAATCAATCGGTTGAAAAGCGAACTAGAAAGGAGAAAGAATCTGGATACCACAATTGATCATGAAACAGCTTTTAAAATCCTCAATCAGGAGGGAAGACTTTTAGAACGAATACAACGAATTTCATTAGAGCAATCATGGAATCTTTCTGGACAGCTTATCGAAGAGCTTAAACAAGAACAACTCCAAGCAAGAGAAGACTTGATTAAAATTCAAAAAAAGAAAATAAGCATTAATAAGGATTCATTTGTTCTTACAGAAATTCAAAAACATATTACAGAGTTAGAAGTGGAGATTGATGAGCTTGAAAATCGTTTGTATGAGTCGGTTAAATCTGATGAGAATGAGATCCTAATTGAAAGGAAAAAACTTGAAAAACTTAATTTTTCACCAAAATTAAGACAAGAACTAATTGATCTAAGCGCAAATCTCAAAATGAATACTCAAATTCAACAAAGCTATGAAAAAGAAAAAGCTGAATTTGATAAGAGAATCGATCCAAGATCTAAAATATCAACAATTAAAGAACAAATTAGTACAGCAGGTTCTTTAATTAAAGATCTAAAAAATGAATTAGAAGGTTATTCTGACTTTAAAAGCAAATTTAATGATCTCTTAGAGGAATTAAAAGCAAAGAGAGAAGAGGAAGGAGAATTAAAAATTTCAATTGCTAGACTAGACGAACGAATAAAGAATTTACAACAAGAGATTGAGGAAAAAGAACGATTAAAGCCTGATGTTGAAATATTAGAAGAAAATATCGAAGACCTAATAATAAAAGAAGGAGTACTTGATAAATTAAGAACTGATGTTTTCCATACAAAAGGAGCACCATTTTACGCAATTAGTAAAATATTACCTAGGTTGGGGAAGAGAGCTTCGTTGATTCTATCTGAACTTACTAATCAACGATTTAATAACATTCAACTGAAAAAAGTTGAACACAGCCGAAAGGGAATGGGTTTTGAGATACTCTTACATGTACCTGATGGTGTACGTGACGTTGCTACATTTTCAGGTGGAGAAAAAACTCAAATCAATGCTGCTTTAAGGTTAGCTATCAGTGAAGAAATTTCTGACCTTACTCACGAGCCAGACCAATCAAGCGTAAGTAAAAAGACTTTATTTATAGATGAGGGAGACCTAGGCTCTTTAGATACTCTCGAAGCCCAACAAGCGTTTGTTAAGAAATTATTCAAACTTACTCATAGGTTTAAAATCATTCTGATTACTCATTTAACTGAAGTAGCAAATCAATTTCCCAATTCAATAAATATAACTCGAGATCGGTATGGGCGTTCGGTGAAAGGAACTTTAACACCTTCAGAGTGAGACAGAATGAATATTGAAGGTTATTTAAATAATCTAAAAACAGAAGAATTCTATCAGGATCAAATTGTTTTTCAGACAAAAATTCCAGCTAAAGCAGCTAAGTTTGGAGATTTGGATTTTGAATTAGCGGAGGATTTAAACAATTGGCTGGAAATAAAAAATCTAAAGTTATTCTCTCACCAAACTAAAGCACTAAATCTTATTAATGCTGGAAAAAACGTAGCTATTACAACTCCTACAGCTTCGGGAAAATCGTTAATTTTTTCACTTGCAGTTGCCAATACAATAGCAAAAAGAAGATCTACCACAGCCCTTTTCCTTTATCCAACAAAAGCATTAGCAAATGACCAATTAAAAAAACTTGAAGAATTAAATAATGTTCTACAAGGAAAGATTCAACCTTTTATTTATGATGGTGATACCCCTTCTGAACACAGACCCTCAATTCGCACCACAGCTCATGTTATAATATCCAATCCTTATGCGCTTCATCAATACCTAGATTGGCACCATAAGTGGCATCGTTTCTTTAGAAGCTTAAGATTCGTTGTTATAGATGAAGCACATACTTACAGAGGTGTTTTTGGATCCAATGTAGCTCAATTAATTCGCAGATTCTCTCGCATCTTAACACATTATGGATCGTACCCTCAATATATTTTATCTTCTGCTACAATTAACAACCCACAATCATTTACCTCAAAATTGATAGGTCAAGACGTTGAAATCGTTGATGATAATGGAGCTGAACACGGATCGAAACATCTATTACTCTGGAATCCTCCATTTATTGATAAATACAAATTGAAACGACGATCTGCTCATCAAGAGACCCGTAACTTACTAGTTCATCATTTAAAAGGAGGTGACTTTCAAACTCTTTGTTTTACTCTTTCTCGTAGAATGGCTGAATTAATTTCCCTTTGGGCAAATCAGGATTTAAAGAATCAAGGACTAAAATTAATTAAAGTGATGGCCTATAGAGCAGGATATCGTCCTCTTGAAAGACGGGAGATAGAAAAGAAACTCCGAGAACGGGAAATTCAAGGTGTTGTTTCTACAAATGCTCTAGAGGTTGGTATAGACATTGGAGCATTAGAAGCTGTGATTTTATCTGGCTTCCCAGGTACAATTATATCAACTTGGCAACAAATTGGTAGAGTTGGGAGAACACGTAGACCTTCTCTAGCCAGCATAATTCTCTTTGAAGATGCATATCAGCAATTTCTTGGGAAACATCCAGAATATTTGTTAGATAAGAACCCTGAAAATGCGATAATAGATCTTGAAAACCCTTATATCCTAAAGGGCCATTTACTTTGTGCTGCGAAAGAAATACCATTAAGTTTAGTAGAACTTCAAAACATCTGGGGTGATAAAGGAAAATTAGCCATACAAGAACTCAGAAAAGAAGATCTAGTTAAAATTATCCCTGCAGGAATAACAAGCACAACAAGAATAAGACCTGCTTCCATAGTCAGTTTAAATTCTACTTTCACGGATACTGTTGAAGTATTCGTTGGGAGAAAACTATTAGAGACAATGAGTATCCCTCAAGCATATCGAGAGGCTCACGAAGGAGCAATTCTTATTCATCAAGGTGAAACTTACCTGATTAACGAATTAAACTTGAAAAATGGTAAGGCTAGGGCAATTAATCTGGAAGTTGAGTACTATACCGATTCTTTATCAATATCCGATGTTACTATAATAGAAATAATCCAAGAAAAGGACATTGGTTTTCCGCTTTTCTTTGGAAAAGTAAAAGTCATAGAAACCTATCATTCTTACCGTAAGAAGACATATGATGAAGTTCTAGAAATTGAACCATTAAACCTTCCACCACTAGAATTTGAAACTAAATCAGTTTGGATTCAAATTCCTCCAGATATCATAGATTCTCTTCAATCTAAAAGACTAGATTTTCCAGGAGGAATGCATGCTTTGGAACATGCTACTATCGCTTTATCACCATTGTATGCAATGTGTGATCGGTGGGATATTGGAGGTGTTTCTTATCCAAGTTATCCATCAGACGGTAAAGGAAAAATCTTTATTTATGATGGATTCCCAGGAGGGATAGGGATTTCAGAACAGATCTTTGAAAATTATACGGAATTGTTGACAAATGTGTTAGAACTTATTAATGAATGTGAATGTGATGAAGGATGTCCATCTTGTGTTCAATCGCCTAAATGTGGTAATGATAATTTTCCCCTAGACAAAGAAGTATCAATTCTTATCTTGAAACAATTGTTAGGAAAATAAAAGAGATTATTTACCTTCGAATTTGAAAAAATAATTGGTTGGAAGGAAAACCTTGATAATAAAGATCTATGACAATTATTTCTGTGTAATTTTGTCATAATAAGAGGATAGCTTACCAAAATACACACTAAAATGAGCATTTTAACCTTTTAAATGTCATTTAGAATATTATTCTAATTTGTCAAATGAAAAGCATTTATAAAAATAGATATCTTATTAACTGATTGTTTTCTTAATGGGATACTAGGGTGTTCATTGTGCCATTAAAGTCCCTATGCTGCCTCTCACATAAAGGAGGAGTTGGAAAAACATCAATTGCTGTCAATTTAGCTGTTCATTTAACAAAAATAGGACATGCAGTTTGTTTACTTGATAACGATTTTCACGGTCCCTCTATTCAGACTTTTTTCAAACCAAATGTAATCTGGATTAATGAGTACTTACTTGGTAATGAAGATCTAACAAATTGTCTACAAAATGTTTCTAATTTTCTTGAACTTCCGGGAACACTTTGGGTAGGGTTTGCTGACCCCACACCTGAATCAATTCAGACTATTATCCGCATAGATCAAAAATCATCTATTCGGATGTTACAGAATCTTATTAAACTAAAGAAGAGATTAACAAACAAACCATATGAGATTGATTATTTAATAGTAGATTGTTCTCCTGGAACTGGATACAGTACCGTTAATGTGATGCTAACAACAGACTCTAGCCTTTTTATTGTTAAGTTAAGTAATGCAGATATTTTGGGTACATCTCAAATGATTGCAGGGTTGTATAAACAATTAAAAAACCGATCTTTAGTTCTAGCAAATTTAATCCCTAAAGAAGCAATTAGAGATATCTCAAAAAAAGACCAAATTCAATCATTAATTGAAACGCGATTTGCGAGGGATATTGGTGATAAGATCGTTGAATTCTTAGGATGGATCCCAACTGACTTAGAGCTACAAAATATTGAGTTTGAGGAAGCAATTAAAACATTAGAGGGCAGGGATTCTTCACGGGTCATCTACACTCTCGAACAGCCAGAACACATATTCTCCACAACCCTTATTGATCTAATACCAAGATTGTTTAGGGATGGGACGTAAATGATTGTTTATGCTGTATATATTATTACAGAAGATGGACGAACTATACTTTCGGAGAATTTTCAGTCAACTAAAGATTTACCAGATAGTGTATTATTTGGAGGAGTACTTACTGCTCTTCAGCAATTGACTTCTGAAATGACAAGTCAGCGCTCTGAAATGAAAAGTGTTGAGATAGAAGGACTCTCCTATCATATTAGATCATTTGGTTTAATTCGAGTTGTATTAGTAACCGATGCTCCAAAAACCCCTGAAGATATTCTTCAAATGTTAGGATTACGCTTCATCAAGAAATATGGGGAAGTTTTAATTGAATCAGATTTCAATTTAAAGGTTTTTGATCCATTTAGAAAGACAATCAAAGAAATCGTTGATCAACTGGTTACTGATATTTCTAAATCAATTCAACCAGCTAAAAAATTAACCACAGGAGAAGTCTTTAGCTTACCAACGGAATTGCATTCAACAGCTTTAGCACTGATTTCTTTAGAATCAGGCACATTGAATGAAATTGCAGAGGAGAGTGGAAATACTATTAACATCACAAAAAAATACTTAGCATCTTTGCAGGAAAAGGGATTCATTGGTACAAAAAAAGAGAAAGGGATTATTAAATACTTCTGCTCAATTTAATTTGGAAAATTATTAGAGTATGTCAACTTCAATATCTTCTCAAGCGAGATGATCATATTGTGAGGATATAATTGAGTTTGAATTGCTAAGGACAAATTACTCTTTAAATTGATCAGAATTGATTTTTTTACCACAAGAACTGCAATATAAAGCCCCGAGAGGCACTTTCGATCCACAAAAAGGACAAAAATTAGGTCTAATAAATTGTCTGGAAGGAAATTGGGGAGGATATCTATCGTAATATGAACTTGAATACGCATACCCAGTAGCCCTCCTTGCACTAGATCTTCTTACTAGGAAAATTAAAATTCCTCCAGCAATGAGAACAGAAAAAAGGCTTAAAGCAAAAAATAGTGCTGGATCCATAAAGAATGATGATCTAATAAGGAAGAATACTGGTTCAACAACATAATTCCCCTGAGAATCACGAATGAATATCAACAACGAGAAAATTTGGTTGTTAATTTCAACATATATATCATCTTCATTTGGAATGGGAATGGGATCAGTTGGTACTACAAATTCTCCGATGAATTCACTGTGATTATTCGAGGAAGCTTGTAATTCAAAGTTATCAAGTACTAATCTATCAGCAAACCATAAATAATAATGTATAAGGTGAATATGAACCTTAAATTCAGTGTTATTAACATCTTTACCATATAAATGGATACCTATTTTTTCTCCATAATTCCATGTAGGAATATCAGCTGTAGTCTCAATGTTTTGGTAGAAATCAAGAGTCCGATCCCCTATAGTGCTAATATCATGAAGAGTAGGCTCTGGATCTGGAATATAGAATAATTTGCGCTCAACGGTCAATAATACTGGTAATGAATCATTATCTTCAAGGAACATCCAGATGATAATTTCATAAGAATGAAATCCAGCTGAAATATTTGCGGGAACCTCCCAAATGATCGATTGTCTGGTACTTGAACTCTTGATTAATTCTTTTTCAACAATATAATTTTTCATTCCTTTAAGAGGAGGAATTATGACATCCAGTGTGTTTTCAAATTGAGGTGAAATTAGTAGGGTTGATTCGATTGAGCTCTTTGAATTATGATTAAGCGAAATGTTCAACCCCTGATCAATGAGAGTGATACCCGTCATACTATCAACCCAAGAGGGTGTAGATATATCTGAGGAAGCTATGGGATTTATTTCAAGATCTAGTAGGTCAGGGAGAGTTGAGGGAGTTAGTTCTACCAAAGTGAACGTTTTCAAGATATTTGTGGAATTTTTTATGATAATAGAGATCTGCTGACTTTGCTGACTCCCTATATAGATGTTTAAGTAATAAAATCCGAGGGACACATTATATGGGAAGGATATCCCTGAATGTGATGTCCCATTACTAAAAGAAATGTCGACTGACAGATTGGGTAAAGACGAACTAATTGGGTGAGCTGATATTTCTAAAAGCCTCGAATCTGATCTAATCTCTGCATTTACGCTCAAGCCTGTTTTTGGTTGTAACCAGTTAAATATGTTATGAGTAAAGCTCTGACCAGAGGTTGTTGTCAAATAATTTGAATATAGTAAATTTTCGCTCCCTACAATGAGAAGCTTTCCTTTATCAGGAGGTTCAAAGCCTGCTAGAATTAAATGTGAAGATGAAAAAACCTCTGCAGTATATCTAAGTCTTGAATCGCTTCGATTAACTTTGAAACCCGTTCCAATTAAGGAAGGAAAATAAGTAACACCAAAGAATAGTGGATTATCTAATTCCCAGCTGATTTCATATTCTTCAGGAGACAATGCAACTATATCCCGACTTCTCCCATTGTCTACATAATCAATAATATCAGTACGATCTGTAAAATTAACCTGGAAACCAAGCTTTTCAACGATTTGGGAGTAAGGAAGTGGATTAAAATATGGAAAAGTGGATGTGACAAGAAGTATAGAACCGTTATTTTGATGGAATTTAGAAATAATTTCGATTTCACGACTACTTAGTGGATATTCAAGATCTGATAAAATTAGAATATCATTTTGTGATAAATTTTCCCAGGTTAATGACGTTTCATATTCATTCATATCGAATGATGAATTAGATACGAGAAATTCGTCCAAGGACCTGTAATTATTGAAAATGGAGTCATCTTTTCCAGTATAATGCGTATCTAGATATATTTTGGCTTTTGGATGTTTAATTGTAAATAAGTAGGAGATTGAATAATCTTTACTAAGAAAAGTATATGTGATACTTCCTTGATAAACACCTGGAGACGTATTCAATGGAATACTAACATCTACAGATTTTTCAAAATATCCTGAATCTTCTTGAACTCGAGGTTCTGTATCGAATGAGATAAATCTTTTGATGGAGTCTGAAATTCGCCAAGATATTGCCCCACCTGTCCCAGTAACGAAAGAAAGAGTCATGCGGGCTTTATCACCGGGAAACGAAATTCGATCCGCAAAATCAATGGGGTCATTAGTATTAGCACGAGGATTTGAGGAAATCAAAGCAAAATCATTGGCAATCTTGGTGTTTTCTAGTAGATTAAAAGCCGCTGCTATATCGACTAATCCACTACCTTGAGTATAGACAGATTCATTAGAACCTAGGTCAACAGCAGATTCCTGAAGTGCTGCACGTAAGGTCGCTGGTGTGGCTGTTGAAAATTGCTGTTTTAATAATGCAATAGCCCCACTAACCACCGGAGTCGCCATGCTTGTACCTGAGAGACTAATATAATCAGAAAGACTTATCCCGACAATAGCATTAAATGCTTTCTGCAAAACACCTCCAGAGGCTAGGGGGGCGATAATTTGAACTCCAGGGGCAACAACATCTGGATCCATCCTATAATTATATGACGGTCCACGGCTAGAAAAAGATATAACTTTTGTACTTACATTTGTAGCTCCTACTGTGATAACTTTGGAAGCAGCTGCGGGAGAAGATATAGTAGCTAAAGGATTGTCCTGACCTTCATTACCAGCAGCAACTACTACTGAAATCCCCTTATCTACAGCTATGTTGGCCGCTAATGAAATTTCATCATCTTTATCCCAAGGTAATGCGCTACCAGATCCTAAAGATATAGAAATTATATCGACTTTTTGATTAATAGATTCATCTATCGCTGCTAGAACTGACTCTGGTGTGGAGTATCCAGCCATATTGACTGCTTTAAAGTTATACAAGCGAGCATTATATGCAATTCCAGGATATGATAACCCAGCCCCAGCAGCTATACCAGCAACATGTGTACCATGACCATGAGCGTCTCTTGGCGTTTCTTCAGCGGAGAAGCCTAGAGTGGTATTAACAAATGATTGTTGATAGTCAATTCTCCCTGCAAAATCACCATGAGAATCATCGATTCCAGAATCAATAATAGCGATTTTTATATTAGATCCATCAATACCTCGATCATATAGTGTTTTTGCACGAATAATAGAAGCAGGAGAGACATAATCTAACTGTTGGAATTTTGACAAACCATTTATATCTAATTTATCATGAGACGGAATAACCTGAGTTCTCTTCGATTCATGCAGACTAGTAAAGAATGCAGGATATTGAAAACATATCTTTTCAAAAGCTTTTATATCAAGGGTGACAAATCCAACTGGAAAATTACGATAAAAATGTAAATAAAATGGATTAAATTGGTCCAAAATCTGTGAAATAGTGTCTTTGTCTGATTCTTTGTACGTAAATAAGTAATTTTTGCTAATAGCAGAGTTTTCAAAAATTTCTGGAAATAACTCAATTATTTCATTATTATCGGTTTTAGAACCTAATTGAGGAACATTGAAAAATTGAATAATTAATAATAAACAAATAATCGTATTAAAGGATAGATTTTGAGATTTACGATAACGCAAGTGTATTTTGCCTCAAAAGACTTATTCTTTTATCTATTAAAAAAGTTGTTTTAAAGGAACCAAAATCATCCAGACTTTTAAATATAATTGGTATTCTTTCCAGAATAACCTCCCTTATTTCCTTCAAGTCATTTCTACGAAGTAGACATAAAATCAAGCTCAAATGAGATATTCACTGAATTAAAGCTAGCCAGATTTTTTTTCCTTTTTAAGTAATTCAAACCCTTCCTTTAGTTGCTTTGCTGCCTCTTTTTTCCTTCGTTCGTATTCTAACTCAATTTCTTCTTCCTTTCTTAATTCTTCCTCCCTTTCTTCCTTACCTAATTTGTTTAACTTTTCAGCTTCTTTTATTTTCCTAATAGTTTCTTGAAACTGATTCTCACCCATCTTGGAAAACATCCTTTGGAACTTTCATTTAACTATGGTTAATTTCAAAAGTTATTTCGTAATATAACTATACACACTTTTTTAAAAAGTTTTTGTGAGCTAGCTTGTATTCATTACCTAATTGTTGTCTAAAAAGGTTTTAAGTGACTGCAAGACACGAAAAGCGATTTCATGACGCATCAGTTTCCTTGGTAGATCGCTTTGTATTTTTAACTGTTTTTCAAGAGAAGAGTTTTCAGATACAATTGATAAAAAGACTTTACCAGGTTTTTTCTTTGTCTTCTTTTTAGCTAGCTCATTTGAAGCTAGTAACCCAGTTTCAGCAACCCCAAGGATTGAACCTGAAATATTACGAACGTTCATTGCTAGCATTCTAGCTGTCTCAGATGATACTGTACCAGGTCCACCAAATTGTAGTAATTCAGGAGGAATTTTTATTTGTTGTTTAACATTGGAGTTATAAGGAATAATACCCATTAAGAAGAAGTGAGAAGCTCCACTCTTTCCTGTTAATAAGTCACTTAGGAGTCCACATGTTGTTAATTCAACAATTGATAAAGTTATCCTTTTTTTATGAATTATTGGTATAATTTCATTCTCAGTAAAATTATGTAAGAGTTCGTAAGAATTTCCTAAAGGTGACTTTTTGCTTAGAAAATTCTTTTTAACAATACCCTGTAATTCTAATATAAACTCTGGTTCAGTAATTCCGCCCATCTCCTAGCTATGGTATTATTATCTTCATGGATATATTCATCAATAATTTTTTTCTGGAGCGAAGAGCTATGTTTGATCTGGGAAAGTAATTGGTTTAATATTTCTAATGTAAATGAAAATTCTTTTTTGGCTTCTAAACCCAATCGAACTACGGTTTGAATAGTAACCAAAATTGCTAATTCTTCTTCTGATGAAGAATATAAGGAGTGTTTTTTTAAATAATTCAATATTACTGGATGAAGATTAGCTTCCTTATTAATTCCTTCTTTGGCAATTTTCTTCCTTAAAAGTGTAGCACTAAGAAACCGAGAATGTTCTGGCATAGATATAAAAAACACTTTGTCTATCACACTTTCTAAATCGGATACTCGATCCTTGAGGAACGTTATGAATTCATTTTCAATAGTTATTTCTTTTCTACCAGCAATAAAATAATTTGCTTGAAATATCTGAGGGATTACCGTCGATAAAGGACGTGTATAATATTTTTGGTCTAAAACTTTCTTGAACACGTCTATGCCCATAATAAAAGTGATTGATTTACTATTGTGGAATTTTTTCATGACTCCAGGAATTAAATCGATATATCGTGCCACGTTTGATAGCCCAAGAGCTATAGGGATATTTAGTGTAGTTTTAGTAATTTGTTCTAGTAGGAGTTCAAACATTTCAATACGATAGCCTAATAGGGATCTTTCTAGTACGTTCATCCTTTTATCCACATGAGAGAGAGACAGCAATAGCAAAATATCAATTGGCTCGGAGGGATTGATATTTTTCTTTAATTCAACGGCTTTTTTTAATAATTCAAAATGAGTAACCGTTGGGGGATCGAAGGAGCCCTGCATTATTAAAAAATGAGACTCTGAATTAGTTTCATAGCTTGGAGTCAAATAACCTGAGGTTTGAAAGAGGATTTCAATTTTAGGCCCTGTTACATGAGTATTTAATACAATATCTTGAGCCTTCCATTCAGTTTGTACAATCTTGTTTATTTTGTTCAACAAACAAATATCAGCTCTCAGATTTTCGATCAACTTTGTAGATCGTAAAACTGTAATACTAAGATTCAGTGATAATTATAAACTCACATTTATCCTTTATTCTTACTTTTCTATTTTTTGAGTATTTCTTCAATTTCACTTAGGTAAGTTTTGAGCTCTTTTAATGTTCGATCTCCCATATGTGCTATTCTAAACGCTTTTTCTTTCACAGGGCCATAACCTGTTGCGAACAGATATCCCTTCTTTCTCAATTCTTCTTTTAACTTGCTAAGATTGACTCCTTCTGTTTTTACACATGTTACTGTGTTGCTAGCTACTTTTTCATCTGCGAACAGCTCTAATCCATTGTTCTTAACCCATTGACGAGTAAAATTTCCCATTTCAGTATGACGAGACCATCGATTTTCAATCCCTTCTTGATTAACTATTTTATCAAGTTGGTATTGAGTAGCATAATATACTGGGATTACTGGTGTAGCAGGCTGCATTCCACCTCGGTCATGATATTTTTTTAATCTATTAAAATCAAAATACCATCCTCTATTTTTAACAGCTTTGGCTTTTTCAAATGCTGATTCTGATACAGCAGCCACTGCTAAACCTGGTGGTAGTGCGAAGCATTTTTGTAGACCAAAAATATAGGCATCAATTTGCCATTCATCTATTCTAGCCTCTAAGCCTCCTGCTCCACTAACAGCATCTACTAAGAAGAGGCAATCATGTTCTTTTATGACCTTATAAACCTCTTTTAATGGACTAGCAACACCTGTACTCGTTTCATTATGAGTAATACATACTGCTTCGTATTTTTTCCCTGAAAGTCTTTCTTCAATCTGTTCTGCACTTGCAGCGTGCCCCCAAGGAATTTCCAATTTATCAGCACTTTTTTCATTATCGATTGATATTTGATGCCATCTATCTCCAAATGCACCAATTACAACATGAAGAACTTTTTCTTTTACACAATTTCGGATTGCTCCTTCCATCAACCCAGTTGAGCTACTAGTAGAGAGAAGAATTTGATTCTCGGTAAATAGGATTTTTTGAAATTTTTGGCAAATATCTTGATGCAATCCCCCCATTTTTTCCTTTTCTCGATGTCCAATTATTGGAAGAGAAAGCTTTTCTCTCACATCGGATGATATATTAACAGGTCCAGGTATAAATAAATCAAGAAATTCCATTTTATTTGTCATTTCTAATCACCTAAATCTAAGGCTAATCTATCGATTGGTGTTTATGCTAATAATTATATATAAACAACAGATCGTTATATGAATAAAAGATTTTTCTTCAGACCATAAAGAGATATAACTGCTGGCTTTGCATAACTTTTTTTGAAGAGAACTAGCTAATGAAATACTATAAAGGTAAAAAAAAATCTTTAATCATTACAATAATTGTTATAGAGTCATATTATTAGGATATAATAGCCATATTTTACTATCAAGAATTCTATTGATAAAGCGTAGCTAGGAAAGTTAATTTGGGAAATAATATGAACTTGATAATATTCATCTACTGTGTCGCTAAAAAAAGTTATTTACTATGGTGCTCGCATTCAAATAGATATGAAAGGGGAAAAATCAGACTTGTCTGAAAATTATGATTTAAATTTAATTAACGCACTCATTCTTGGTAAAGTGAATCCTTTCCGGAGTACTAGTGTTGGGGATCCATGGCAAAAAGAAGTTATAGATGTACCAGAGATCAATCGCAAGGCTACTAGAGTTGTTTTGGAGACGCTTGATGAAGTTCGTTCTACAGGACGATCAGGAATGTGTATGATCCTCGGGGACGCAGGTGTTGGAAAAACTCATATTTTAGCTCGCTTAAGACGAATTGCCGAAGAAAGAGATTATTTGTTCATATCTGTAAGACCATTAGGAGATCTTCAACGAATTTATTCCCATATTCTTCAGGAAATAATGATTAGTCTCCGTAAAACAGGAGAAGGAGATGAATATAGCCCCCTTGAATATTTTATAGGAGAAATTGTATCAAGAGCATTGAGTGATGGATTACCAGATAATCCTGTTGCGCAAGCATTAGCTCAATCATTCGACGAAGATCCAATGAAAATCTTCAAATTTAAGCCAGAGAAGTTTTATTCGACAAACTTACGAAAATTAGCCATTAATTATCTTGCTAGTACTCATCCAGATGTAGATATCCAGTTTCTAGAAGTTCTTTTTCACACATTGAATCCATCTATGAAACCAACAGCATTTAAATGGTTATCTGGAATACAAATATCGGAAGCAGATCTAGAACGGTTAGGTGTACCTAATTCTATAGATTCAGAAAACCGAGCATTAACGATAATACAAACAATTTCCTCTCTTGCACAGAAACCTATTCTTTTGAGTTTTGACCAACTAGAATCTATTTATATCAGGTTTAAAAGGGATAATGGTATTCAACTCCTCTTCGATTCCCTTACAAACTTGTATAACCAATGTCATCATTTACTTGTCTTAGCGATGGTTCAATCAGTTGTCTGGAACGAATCGATTGTTAATGAGGTACCTGAATATTCACGACAACGTATCGACTATATCACTAGCCTTGAAAGATTAACCTCTAAGTCAGCGACATTATTAGCAAAAGCTCGGTTTGATACATTATTTCAAGATTCAGGTATAATCCCCCCATTTCCAACCTACCCGTTTTCTGAGGAATATATAGCAATAGCTAATCAAAACACTGAAGGAAATCAACGTTTATTTTTACGTCATTTACGAGATCGATTAAACGAATTTAAGGATAAAGGCCTTATTCGTGAATTAACAGCCTCAGATATCTCCTCAGAGGAACAACTAGAAGCTGTAGCGGGTGTACCTCCTATTACTCCAGATAGATTGGTTATGGTCGAAGAGCTCTCAGAGGGAAGCAAGCAAGCTATTATAGACCTTAGCCAACAAGAAAAAGAAGCCCTAGCAGATATTTTTTCTGAATTAGATACAATAACTCCAGCTTCATCACCTGTTTCCACACCCAGAGTATCAACAACACCTGAATCAATGGACATCTCACGAATGAAGCCAACTCCTGCTGAAGCAGTATCAAGTGAAATTATTGGTTTTTTGGAAAATAAATGGGGAAAATATGCTCAAGAATTTGAAATGGAGGTATGGTCGTATCCTCATCCAGTAAGAAGAGACTTTTGTAAAGGAGTTCTTTACGAACTCTTAAACGCAGCTATCGAGAAAAAACGGCCAGTTTATGGATTAACTATTCTTAATGTTCGTGTTGATCGTCTTAGAGACTCACAAGATACTAAAGGTTTAGATCTCGTATTTACTTATCAAACTGCTCGAGGCCCAACGAGCGTTGGTATTGAAATTAATAATAGCGAGCATGGCAGTACTGTATTTCAGAGTCTAAGGCGTTTAAGGAAACTTGTAAAGGGAAATATTCGCTTTGCCTTTATTCTTCGTGATGAAGAATTATCTCTTCAAAGAACTGCTACCAAATCATTAGATTTAGCTGAGTCTTTGACTGAGTATGGTGGCCTTTATTATATAGATTTTCATAGTAACCAGGCCCTCCTTGCAACTAAGAAATTACTTGATTTTGCCAGTGCAGGGGATCTAACTCTCGGACCTAGTACAGTTACTCGAAATCAAGCTATGGCTTATATCTTCGAGGAATGTCTCAATCGTATAACAATCTTCAGGTCAATCTTTTCTCACCTCAGTGGTGCAAGTGAAATGAGTGTACGTACTCCTTCTTCTGTACGCGTTTCAGAATCGACCGAGGCTGTCGAGGCGTTACTCTCTATATTAAAATTCCAACCTAGTTTAACTACAGATCGTCTTTGTGCATTACTCAATCGAAATGAATCTGAAATAGTACCCATTCTTAGGATGCTTGCCATTAGAGGATTAATTTCTTTTGATGGGAAAAATATTCAACTTCTCTAGGATTGGATATATCAAAGTACACTAATTAAGAAGGGTTCTGTTGAAAGTCTAATTAGGCCATTTTTTTAGAAACCATTTTTGACGATGACCCTCCCCTTCAAAATACAAATATCCTTTCTTTGTAACTAATGAAAGAAATATTAACGCTTCTTGAACATCGTTTTGATCCCAAGTCGTGTCATTAACAAGATCGTTTACGCTTTTGAAGTATCCATCAAGATTTTGAATGAGTGTGATTAAATCCTGAATGTATTTTCTTCGAAATTTCGTTAATTGTGGAAGATTTTCTGGACAAGGAATTATTTTCCATTCCATTTGGGAGTTTCCTATAACCTTACCAGAACTAGTTAGATAATACAACATACGAGTTACTTCACTGGCGTCAGCGAAACAAGACCCAATTTTTCTTGAAAGTTGAAATGAAGTCAGAGATTGGTGGTTTTCTAAAGAATTAATAATATTTAACATTAATTTGAATGGAAATTTTTTCCTGTCGATAATCATGGAATTTCAAACCTTAAGTCCTGAAATTATAGGATAATAGCCTTGTAAAAACCCTTTTCTCAACAGTTCAAAAATTTAGGTGTTAATATTTCGATCCATCTTAAGTAGAATCAATTAAGCAGATTTTATTTGTGAAACACCTGATACAATCTTTGCTATGTGAGTTTGAGCTCCAACACCTTCAATGGCTTTACTTACTTCATCTTCATGGCCAGGACAATATGCAATCATGCACCCACCGTTACCAGAACCCGTTACTTTACAACCAAAAGCCCCAGCATGCATTGCAGCATCAATCATTTTTTCAATTTTAGGGGTACTTACATCTAAATAATCTCGAAGAGAAGCATGGTGTTTAGACATAAGTCTTCCGATATATTCTTCATCAATTGAACTAATTGGTTTTTTCAGCTCGTTATAACCAAGCTTAGTTAACTCAAAGTTTGTAACTGCTCCTTTCAAAACATTTAGAGAAAATTGATCTAACTCATTGTCGTGATGATCAATAATTTGAATGTCCTCTAAAGTTAATTTCTTAACTCGAGAAACTCCCATGAATTTCAATCCTCTCTCCACACCATTTCTAATAGTGGATAATGTGTTTAGAGTATCTTTCCTTTCTAAAGAATTGCCAACAACAATTCCAGGTAAGTCAACTTTTAGTCTAGTGCATTTAATTGGATCAAATTCTTCAAAGTTTACAAATCCGTGTGCGATTGCCATATGATCTTGCATACCACCAGGTTCATTAAACTCTAATACTTCAGATCGATGTGCAAGTTTTGTAATCTCCATTGGGGCTAAGGAAGTGCCAAAAATTTTTGCTAGAAAAGCTATCCAAATAACATTGAGTGCACTTGAAGAGGAAAGTCCTGCTTGCATTGGAATCTGACTTGTAATCCTTGCGGAAACCCCTTTATTCTTCGGAATGATCCCCTCCTCCTGAAGAACCTTAACTCCAGATTGTAAATACTCTCGTCCAGATTGAAAGGCTATTTGAGAGGCAGAAAATCTTTGGCTTGTTTTTAAATCTGGTAAATCCACTTGATATTGATTTAAGTTGTTTAATTTTCCTTTAATAACCATATAAAGATCTACTGCTGCAGGAATTACTGGTAAACCTAAATAATCTTGATGTTCTCCAAAAAGAACTACTCGAGCAGGCGCTTTAAAGGAAAGTTCTTTAATCTTCATCTATTTTCCCATTTAGAAGAAGTCTATACGTTCTAACTTTTTATATTTCTTGCGAATTCATTAATTTAAAAGTATTCTATGGCTTTAGTTTTTTATCAGAAAGGAATGATGAAGCTATTTGCGAAATTTATTTTTTTTTATTTTACATTATTATCAAATAATCTATTTAGTATCAATTGGCATCAATTCTGAATTTAAGTCGCCATTAGGCGCATAATTAAGAATAAAGTCGCTTTTATTTCTTTAAATTCTACATCTACGATATTGGAAGATTATTTATATATTATGGGAAATTTTAAGCTCCAGTTTCTAGGTTTTCCTAAACGCTTGAAGTGAATCGTATCATGTCTTTAGATCTCCATACTCAACCATTGTCCAAGCTCGTTACTTCATTCTTTGAAGCAATGGGTTTCTTTAGTTTACATCCCGCTCTCGTGTTTGAACATCCGTTAGCTGATTCAAGGCTCACTCACGTTCTCAAAAGGTCAGATATTACATCAGAAGAAAATTCTGGATTTATTGGAGTAATAATCCGAGATTGGAAACGAATAGTCGGTGTTGGCCAAATTCATAAGGCCGAGGAGCTCCTCCAAGCATGTCCAAATCTAGAGAAGATTCTTATCATTTCCTCTATGGGATTTTCTTACTCAGCAACAAGATTAGCTGAAAGAATAGGTATTGGATTACTTTCAAGAGGAGAATTGATATCTTTTTTACTTAAAAGAATAGAAGTCCTTTAAAGAATGCTTCAATAGACTAATTGGGGAGATTATATCAAAACGATCTATTTCTTTATTCAGATTAGGTCAATTTTTTGTAGAAAAAATTAGGCAATCTGAGCTTTCGAAATCAGAGGAGCAACTTCTATAATTGCATCATATAGCTTCTGAATATGACCTGATGTATGTACTAATGATAGAGCACCAACCCCATGCATGCCAGTAATATTTCGGTTCAGTAAGGTTAATGATAGAAATGCTTCTTTTTTATTATCTGAATATTTCACGATCTCATTAGGATTGGGATTCTCTAGAAATTTGGTGGTAACATGAAGGAAAAGAATGGATTTGTATCCAGTTGCGACTAAGTTTACTTTTTCTTCATTGAAGAAATTATTAAGTTTCGTTTGTAATTCCATTCCAGCGTGATTTATATTTTTATATTCCTGATCCTTGTTTTCAAGGAGCTTTAGTGTTCTAAGTCCAGCTACCATACTAAGTGGATTTGCAGAAAAAGTACCCCCCCCTATCCACACACGGTTCTTAATTTGAGGATTAGCTTGCTCAATAATTTCATCCTTACCTCCCACCAATCCAATAGGTAGGCCTCCACCTATGATTTTACCCATAGTAGTAATATCAGGAAATATTTTAATGTCATTCTGCAAAAGGCCATAAAGGAACCTATACCCAGTTATTACTTCGTCAAATATTAAGAGAATATCATGTTTCTCGGTTTCCTCTCTTAATAATTTTAAGAAGTCCATATCTAAAGCAAAACCTCCCCCGCCCCCAAGAACTGGTTCTATTATAACAGCTGCAAGGTCGCTTGCATACGTTTGTATAAGTTTTTGAGTTGCATCATAATTATACGGATTAAAAGTGACAACTCCAGCCTGATTTTCGGGGAGAATCCCTGGACTTTCCTCGCCTGTGAAAGGAGATTTCACGTTGTAAAAAAGAGTGTCATTCGGTCCATGCCATCCCATTTTCGCCTTTAGTACCAATCTTTTTCCAGTATAAGCTCGTGCTAATCTAGCTGCATACATCGTGGATTCAGTCCCACTTGTACAAAATCGAACTTTTTCGATGCTTGGATTATCACGAATTAACGTTTCAGCAAGCTTTACCTGATTCTCATGTGTTGTACCAAAATGCCAACCATTCAATAGTTCTTCTTGAAGAACCTTCTGTATTACAGGGTGATTATGACCGAGAATCATGGCAAAATGTCCCATCCAATAATCGGTGTATGCTATATCATCAACATCATAAAGATAAGCACCATTGGCTGAATGAATAAAAACAGGAAATGCATTTACCAACGGGAGATTTAAGCTTCTTATATTGTGAGAAACTCCACCTGGTAAAATTTTTGATCTTTTCCATAACTCTTGTGATTTAACTCGTGCTTTAACAAAAGATTCAAGTTCATTTTTTAGAAACAAGAGATTAACCAACCCAATTTGGTTTCTATTGGCCTTTCTTAACAGAATGTTATTATCGGCCTTATTCTTTTTATTCACCATCCTCCTTTAAGAACTTAGTCTAAAGTTCCGTTGCGTCTATTAGCTTTTTAATTCCCAGTAAAGACAACTTTGTTTTTTAAAAAAAACCGAAGATTCGTCTGATAAATCATCCTAAATCATGCAAAGTTTTCTCTAAAGCTTGAACTCCTTTTAGTAAATTTTCTTCGGGAGCTAAGGAGACAAATCTCAAGTGGCCTGGGGCAATCGTTGGACCATATGCAGAACCAGGGGTAACAATAATCTCATGTTCTTGTATCAAGTGTTTAACAATTTTTTCATCATTGATATCTAAGTTAATCTTAGGAAAAACATAAGTCGCACCATTAGCAGGAACGACAGTTATTCCCTCAACAGCTTCGAGAAGCCTTGTCAAAAAGGTTTGTTTTTTATAAACACTTTCAACGTATGCTTTAAGCGTTTTTTCAGGTTCTTGAAGTGCTAATTTAGCTATTTCTTGAGCTAGGGAGGATACTCCGAAACGCACTCTAGAAAGTTGTTCCAAGTAATCCCAAAGATCAGGAAACTTATTTAAGGGGTCATATAACCCCAAGTAGCCTAATCGATAACCAGGTATTCGATAAACTTTGCTAAATCCGTTCAAATAAATTATTGGAACTTCATTTGCAAATTGTAGTGGTGAAGAGAAACCTCCAAAAGATAAAGAGTCGTAAATTTCATTACTGATTATAATGAGATTATATTGACCAGCAATATTGATTAATTCCTTAAGTATCTTTTCAGGATAAACAACACCAGTAGGAGAGTTAGGAGTTATAACCACAATTGCTTTTGTCTCAGAATACTTCTCAAGAGATCGGACTACATGGTCTAAGTCCGGATTCCAGTTATCTTCTTCATTACAAGGGTAGAACCAAACTTTGCTAAAACGTCCTGCTTGAACGATTAGAGGAATATAAGAAGGATCAGGAATCGCTATACTACCAATAGCTTGATGAGAAAGAGCAGCAAAGGTTAAGGGGAAGCATTCAGAGACACCATTCGTAAGTATGATCTTATTTGAAGGTATTTTGACTTTACAAATTCTATGAATGCGTTGACTAAGAGCATTTCGAAGAGCCTCATCACCATTCCAACTTGGATACCCTGTGTATTGAGAGATTTGGAGCTGATTAATCTGGTTTTTAATTGATTCATCAAGTGTGTATCCATATATTGGGGGATCACAATTTGAAAGGTGTAAACAGTTTGGATGCTCCTTTGAAAATTTTTCTATTTCACCAAAAATACCTGAATAACCAAAGTTAGATATTTTTTGGTTTTCAGGATTTAAAGAATCTTTCAATTTCATTTTACACCTCCTTTCTATTCCAAAATTATTTATCTTCTTTTCAAAACATAAATGATCCAAGGTGCAATCCTTGTTTCATTAACCCATTCATATGGCTTATGTTCTTTTGCTAATGGTTTATAAAATTTGATTAATTCTAATCCAGCCCTCTTGTATGCCTCTTTATAATCCTTATCCTTCCAAAGGACATCCTCTACTGGTCTTTTATCTTCCAAGTCTGTTATTATTATTTTTACTTTATCTCCACTTTTCACAGACTTATTCTCTGGAAAATCCTTTGTTGAAAATGAAACCCATTCATTTACATAGATTTCAGGAGTAGAGACCAAATTAATTAACCTCCCTTCATTCTTCAGTAGGCGTCCAATTTCTCTTAATATCTTAACCTTTTCCACCATTGTAGGGATATTATCAAATGTAAACACAGAAAGTACAAGATCAAAAGTGTTCTCTGTAAATTGGCTAAAATCTCCACTTTTAATGAGTCGATAATCCCCTTTAGGATTTAGTTGTCTTGCTTTCTTTATCATATCCTCTGCTATATCAATACCGATAGTATCAGTAAATCCCAACTTATGCAGAAATCTAGTAGAGCGTCCTGTACCACAGCCAAAGTCAATTACTCTTCTTCCTTTAACATGATCGAATATGATTTCTGGCAAGTCTCTATACGCTAAATAATATGTACCAGAAAATTTTAGTTTGGCATAAGCATCTGCTCGCTTAGCATCCTCATATGAGTTAAAAAAATCAGTATCAACTGATCCATTTTGTTTCGTCATATAATATCACAATTGAAGAATATAAAATTCTCCAAGATAAATGTTGAAAGGATACGTAAAATGTTTTATGATAGATACATGTGTAATTCCTTTAAATATTATACTTGACAATTGAATAATGAAATTAGATAATTACTCTGAATACGGAGATTTCTTTTTCACAATGAGTCTTAGACTTACAACTCTATATGAAAAAAGAGAAAGAGAAAAAAGAATATACTTAGAGTATTTTGAAGAATTCTTTTTGCTCTAACTCAAGAATTCGTGGTAGTAAAGAATATAGTACGATTTGTTCAAGATCATCACGGAAAGTTCCGAAATCTTCATCCTCAATGAAAGGATCTTGCATTTTGGATCGTACTTTTAATGCAGGCTCTTCTCCTCGCAAATTCCAAAACATTCGAAGTCTATTCTCTGTCAGATGGTATTTTTCATCGGAAAGATCAATTTTCTTTGGATTTATTATTTTTGTTGGCCAGTTAGAGAAAACAAGATAGAGTCCAGCAAATAAGAGAACTGGAAAAACTACAAAACGGAATACATTCGAATTTAAAGGACTACTTGGAAGGAAGGATACTATTCCAATAATAATAGAAATCAAAGTAATAAAAATGCCAAAGAACACAGCATACCAATCACTAAAACCATCACGGGGTTTGAATGAATGCCAAAAATTCGGAATTTCAAATCGTACCCTCTTAAGATTAGCGCTGATGGATCTTCGTCGCAATAATTCGTCTCTTGTATTTGTTTCAGCAAAATAATGGAATGTATCGTACCGTACTTTCTCCAATTGCCATTTACCATTTTCTTTTTTCTGTAAATAAAGAAAAAAAGGTGCCCAGTCCATATCATGAGTAGCAAATGTAAACGCAGGTGGTTCCCATTTCCAAAAAACTAATGCTACTAACCCTGCAAAGAAAAATATAACAGCAACCCAAGATATTGCTAATTCACGATTAATTGTTGCTTGAGAAATATCATTTATTACCTCCTGTCCAACCGGTAATTCGTGAAAAGCTTCAGCTCTATCATAGATTTCTGTTCCTTGGGAACCCTTACTGACATAGATCTCTAATAATAATAGCCAAAAAAGTGCACCGAATATAATAAAGAGTTGTTGATTACTAAAATAAAATCCTCCTTTAGTGAGCCCCTTAATAGCTGAATAAAGTTGTTTTGCTCCTAGTATGAAAAAAATACCACCTATTAATGCAACTGAAAGCATAGCTGATTGAAATGAAAGGAATGTATAGATCAAAGATCCTGTTAAAGCTAGCAAAAACAGCGGTAGAACAGTTATCCATAATGAAATAAAGAAACGTTGTTTTGTCCAAACATAAATCCATTGAACGCATTTAACATCTTCGTTTTCTTCTGTACTTTCTAATACTCTGAAGTATGAACCTCCCCAAGATTTACTATGTCTCTCTGCTCGTAGTTCCCATCCTGAAAGCTCTATGTCAGGCATAAATTCGCGAACAAGTTCTATTGATTCTGGTTCACTGGTGACATCTTTGACATCGGCTGCTAGAGGCATCATGTAACCTCTTTTTCTTAATCCTGCCTTTTTAATATGATTTTCGAGAGACTTTGTTTGCCATTTCTCTTCAACAGTTTCTTCTTCAGCGGTCTTTAAATCAATGATACGACCTTGAAGCGCAACATTAGCAATATATTGCTTTTCCACATGTATTCACCTCGATAAGTAAAAATAATAGTGCTGTGCTATATATCTTTAATAATCATTAATGTCGCTTTAAAAAGTTGTTTTTATTTTTAATGAAAATTCTTAAGGATTCATCGTATTTCCGCAAACCAATTAAAACAATTTGTATCCCGTACTCAGAATTAAAGTATTAAATAATCGCAGTTGGTATAATAAATGGATCTGCTTCTTCAAGATGTATTACTTCTTTCCGAACCAAACACCACGGCAATTACTCGAACTAATATTGTAATAGAAGACAATATTATAAGTGAAATCTCACCAAATACAAAATTACCTGACCCAGAATATGTAATCACTGGAAAATCACTTATAGTTCTACCACCAGCAATTAATAGTCACTCCCATCTTGCTATGACGCTATTACGTGGTTATTCTGATAATAAACCATTATTCCCATGGTTACAGGATATATGGGCTGTAGAAGGTAAGTTTAATGCAGAATGGATTGAATTAGGCACTAAAGTTGCCTGTTTGGAGATGATTAAATCCGGATCTGGAGCTGTTGCTGATTTTTATTTTCATGAGAGTACAATAGGAAAAACTTTGGCAAAAGCTGGTCTTCGGGGATGGTTAGGGGCAGGAATCCTGCCTAGTGCTTATGTGGATCAAGGAGGTTATGGATTTCAACTTGAAGAGTTTTCCCGTTCAGTAAATCTAGCAAAAGAATCAGTACTTCTAACTGCAGCAATTGCTCCCCATAGTCAATCAACATTAGATGAAGAAACCATTTTAAAAGCAGCAGATCTAGCTGAAACACACAATGTTTCAATTATGATTCACGCTTCTGAAACACGTGAGGAAGTATTAAATTCAGAAGATAAATATGGTGTTCCCCCTGTTGAGCGTCTCGATCAAATTGGTTTCTTTAGAGAAAATACAAATCAGATCCTAGCACACTGTACTTGGATAACTCAACGCGAGATTGAGATTCTTGGAAAAAATCAAGCGACTGTTGGATGGTGTCCAGTCTCTGGGCAAAAACTAGCTTATGGAGGTGTGACTCCTATTCCTGAATTAAGAAAAGCAGGAGCGATTGTTGCTCTTGGTACTGACGGTACAGCAAGCAACAACACATTAGATATGTGGCGAGAGATGAGAGAAGGAATAAATGTAATATCTGCTTCACGATGGGATCCTGCTTTATATCCAGCAGAAAAGATGCTGGAAGATACTTGTTGGTCGTTCAGAAGACAATTTATTCCTGAAACGATGATTAAGGTGGGTAATTTTGCCGATTTAGTTGTTTTAGATTTTTATAAACCACATTTACAACCAGTTCATAGTGTGATTTCTAATATTGTTTATGCCTCAAATGGGAGTGATGTCCACTCACTTATTGTTAATGGAATTTTGTTAATGAATAATCGAGAAGTACTGACTCTTAATGAATCAGAGATTTTAACAGAGCTTCAGGAAAAAATTGGAGAATTGATCGAAAATCAATAGATATTATGATTTTAGCAATCGCAGTAACGATCTATTTCCCAAGGTGTTACCTCTCTTTTTTCAAAACTATATTCACTAATAAACTCATTCCACTCCTGCATTCGTGCTTCATGATATTCTTGATGAAGAGCTGAACCAAGTACTTCTTCAACAAGCTTACTTCTTTTAAATTCTATTAATGCTTCCTTAAGTGTCCGAGGTAATAGCTTTACTCCTCTTGTTTCCAATTCACTTAAACTTAGCGCATCAGCATCAAAATTGGCCTCTTCAGGTGGTTCAATTTTATTTTTTACACCTTTTAATCCTGCAGCTAAGAGTAAGGCTAAAACAAAATAGATATTTGAGGCAGCGTCCGCTGCACGATATTCCAGACGACCAGCTTCATAACCAGGAACCCGAATAAGTGCCGTACGATTAGCAATTCCGAACGTTTTATAAACTGGGGCCTCAACGCCTGGTACCAATCGACGATAAGAATTAACTATTGGATTGGTAATTGCACAAATTTCACTTGCATATTTGAGCTGACCCGCAATAAAATGAAGAGCGAATTCTGATAACTTATTTCTACTTCCTTTGAAAAGATCATCAGAAGCTGATTTAACCATTTGATGGATATGCAGCCCATTCCCAGCTTCATTGATGAATGGTTTAGGCATGAAGCTCACCATCCAATCTTCAGTATGATTTAATGCTACCATTTTAGCTATCTGCTTAAAAAATTGAACTCCATCGGCAGCATGGACAGCAGGAAGAGCTTCAAATTCGATTTCGTGCTGCCCTGGCCCAACTTCAGAATGATAGGTTTTATATGGGATATTTACTTGATCTAAGGTTTCTATTATCAGCTTACGTAGAAAATATCCTTTATCTTTGGGTGGTAAACTCATGTATGACGCTGAATCAATAGGCTCAAAATTCGATGTTAGAATATAAAATTCCATTTCTGGCCTTGCATAGAATTCAGCCATGAATTCAGTCTTGAACTCTTTGGTTATCCTTTTTAAAATCCCTCTAGGGTCTGCGGAAATACTTTCTTGAGCATCTGTACTTCGAAGATCGCAGAAAACAGATGCAGTTTTTTCCTGCCATGGTACCTTCGTGACTGTTAATGAGTCAGGTTCTATTATCATGTCTGATCTCTTTGTTCTAAGAAATCCAATACTACTTCCATCTACTCCTATTTGATCTGCTTTTGCAAAAGATTGTTTTGATATCTCAACCCCTTTTAAATGCCCATCAGCACCAGTAAATTGTAACAGGAGATATTTTGCTCCTATCTTTTCCATTTTTTGAAGAATTAATTCTTTTTTATCTGGCATTGTAACCCTCTCAAAACAAAATGAACTTAGATCTTTACTCACATAAAATAATTAAATGACTTATTAAAACAAAGATGTTTTGAAGATTACATTAAGTTATCCAATGATGTAGGAAAGGATCTCAAGATACGGAACCAAGCGAAATTCGATGTCAATTGATGAATCTTCTTTAGAGTTAGGTCTAGGACTATTTTTTGGCCTCATAGAGTACAATAAAAGGCCAAAAATTCTATGGTCAGGTTCTACTTGGCATGCTGAGATTAACACGTGGGATTTATTATTAAAAATTTTAGCTATGAAAGATAAGACAACACTAGAAGAAGTTTCTTGGAATTTTCTACCGATTATCTGGGATGATATAGAAATTTTTGCATTGACAAAACTCTTCCAAATCACAGGAGTGGGTAATGCGTATTTAGTTCTATTTCATCAATCCCCAGAGAAATTAACGCAATTCCTACTCCATTACGAGGAAAGATTGGGCCAATCATTTGAGCAAATATTGCGCACTATTTATCTTGGAAAGCAGCTAAGTAATGAACAATTAAAGCAGATCCGTATTGAGTCTCAGAGATATTACGAAATTCTCTCGAAAATTTAAAATTTTATAAATTTCACTTTAATTAAGCATGTACCTCGATTACCTAAGAAGTTAATTACAAAAAATGTTTTGGACTTAGTAATTGATTTATCAGAGTGAATAAAACCAATGGATTAGATAAAAGAAACAAAAATTACTAAAGAGGTACCCAAACAAAACCATAGATAGACTTTCCACCGATCTCACGGACTTTTTTCCACAAAGGTTTGACTTTGATTCCTGTCATTAATGTTTCAGGTTCAATCTCAAGTTGGCCAGTATATTGAACCTCGCCTAAATCAATAATACCTAAATAGAGAGAAGATTGATCTATCCCAGTCGGAGGAGCCTTTAACAATGTCCAAGTGATAAGAAGACCTTCACTAGGAAGTTCTACTAGTTCAAAATCTCTGTTTTTGCAGCTAAGACATCGTGCATGTTTAGGATAATGTAATTTTCCACATTTCAAACATTTATAGCCAGTAGGTATCTTTTTTCCACTCATTTTCTTAACCTCTAGACTCTTGAGAGAATTGTAGCAATAACATTATTACCAAAACCTCCGAAGTTTAACGCATAACCATACTTAGGATTATTAGGGATTTGACGCTCACCTGCTTCTCCTCTAAGCTGCCAAACGAGTTCACAGATCTGAGCTACACCAGTTGCGCCAACTGGATGACCCCGTGCTTTCAAACCTCCAGAAGAATTGACTGGAAAACGTCCAAGAATTTCAGTATCACCTTTTTG
Organism: Candidatus Hodarchaeota archaeon; assembly: GCA_048887065.1. Taxonomy (GTDB): domain Archaea; phylum Asgardarchaeota; class Heimdallarchaeia; order Hodarchaeales; family Hodarchaeaceae; genus Hodarchaeum. The sequence continues at coordinate 4,350 of JBHLKC010000012.1, read as the reverse complement.
AACCGCAAGGTGTGCAGTCCCTCTTTCAAAAAAACCTGCTGATTCAAGCTGAGCTAACTCTAAAATTTCAAAAGCATTGTGAACTTCAGCAAAATCAATATCAGCGCGGTCTAATCCAGCCATTGAAAAAGCTTGATCCGAAGCTTCTTTTACTGCTTTTAGAAAAGTAGGATCAGATCGTTCATGAACAGCCATGGTGTCCATACCCTGTCCTGTGCCAGCAAATTTAATTAGTGGTTTAATACTAAGCTCCTTTGCTTTTTCCATTGAACACATGATAATTGCTGCTGCTCCATCCGTTACAGGACACATATCATAAAGACGTAATGGATCAGCAATGATCGGATTGTTTAACTTGGATTCTCGTGATGTTAATATCCCTTCCATTGTTATTTTTCGCTGTATGTGAGCATGCGGATTTTTTAAGCCATTTGCATGATTCTTAATTGCTATACGTGCTAAATCTTCTGACGTTACTCCATATTTTTCAAAGTACAATCTAGCAAGGAAAGCACCTAAGCTTGGAAATGTAATTCCGTAAATGTATTCTGCTTCGGGGTGAGACATAGTGGAAATAAAATCGGTGACAACAGGTCCAGGTGCAACTCTCATTTTTTCCCCCCCAGTAACCATAACCACATCATGAAGACCTGAGGTTATCGCCATATAACCAATTCGGGCTGCTGTCGCTCCAGAAGCAGGACCATTTTCAATTGAGGCACCAACAGCAGGAAAAAGGTTCAAATAATCTATTAAAGCTGATCCTAAAGCAGTTTGATTATTAATCCGCCCTGCACCCATATTAGCAACAAAAACTGCGTCGATTTCGTCTGTACCACTATCATCAATTGCATCTAGAGAAGCCTCAGCCATCATTTCAATTAGAGAACCATCATATTTTCCCCAACGACTCCCCATTCCCACACCAATAACAGCAACATCACACATTTATCCATTCTTCCTTTTTTTTACCAGTAATTTGAAATACAACATCTTCAGGTAATAAAATGGTTTTTTTACAGTTTTCTAATAATTCATCTGGGACTGGTCGTTCTCCGAAAAGACGTTCAGGAACAACATAACCTTCCCAATTCTCTTTTGTAAGACAATAAGAAGGCACACCACCTAGCTCATGTTCTATTTCAGGACGAGCTTCAAGTCTTAGTTCTTCCATCCACCGTCGAAATCCAATGGGTGATTCAGCAACAATATAAACTTCCTCATTACCCAGAAAAAAATGGTTCTCCATCTTAGCAACGAACAAATGAGCTCCTACGCGAAGACCTCTCTTGAAAGTCATTGTATGAAGACTCATCCCTACTTTAGGGTTAACTGTCAATCGACTATTGACAAGTCCTAGAACTTCACCCGTATTTCCATCTTGGCCAAGAATAACATATTCATCATGAACTCTATAATTAACATACGCTAAGAGTTCTGATAGTATCCGTGCACCCACAAGATCGTAATACTGATAGTCTGTGAGCCGGACAATATCGTAAAACAATGGAATGACTTCTCTAACTTCTTCTCGAGTGATTTGACGCACAACCATCTTGGTACCGTCAGCCAAATTTATGTACTTTGGGGGATAGGGAGTATTTTCGGGATTTACTTTGTTTTGGGGAGGACGTAACATATCTTCATCTAATGACATAATTTTCATCGCCTGAAAATTTGATAAAACAACTTTTTACAGCTTTCGTATTTAATATGAAAAGGAATTAGGATTAGGGAATTGTTTTTCAGCAATTAAAATTATTTTTCTATATTAGATTTCGAGTAGCAATTGCTCAGTATTCCTAATAAACTAAATTCTAAATCGAGTGATATATAGTAAGATTTCCTTATTCACCTTGGAAAAAAAGGAAATACCCAGAATAACCAAGGTTGCTAGATAGAATGAGTCTAAAAATTGAGAATGCCGTAACACGAGAGGGAAAACTTGTTAATATTCTAATAGAAGATGGAATAATAAGTGACATTAAAAAAGAAAAAATCTCTGGTTCAATGGACATGATTGATGCAAAAGGTTCTCTTGTCACTGAAAGCCTAATTAGCCCTCATATCCATTTGGATAAAGTGTTAATCGGTGAAATCATTGAACCAAACGAATCAGGAACTCTTTGGGAGGCAATAGAAAAAACTTGGGAAGTAAAACGGAATTATACGGTCGAAAATATAAAAAAACGCGCCTCTCAGTGTATTGATGAACAAATCAAATATGGAGTGACCCACATTCGTACACATGTGGATGTTGATTCAATTGGAGGCTTGATTCCGCTCAAAGGTCTTCTTGCTGTAAAAAAGGCTTATAATGATATAATAGATTTGCAAATAGTAGCTTTTCCTCAGGAGGGTATTCAAAGAGATGAAGATACTGAAAATTTATTATATAAAGCAATGGAATCTGGAGCCGACTTGATTGGAGGTATGCCACATAATGAATTTACCACTAAAGATTCACAACATCATATTGAAGTAATGTTTGATATAGCAAAACAGTTCAATGTTAATATCGACTCTCATATTGATGAAACTGATGACCCTAATTCTCGGACTCTCCAATTAATCGCTGCAAATACCATCAAAAAGAAATATCAGGGGAGAATCACTGTAGATCATATTTGTTCTCTCTCAGCACAAGACAATTATTATGCAAGTCGAATCATAGATATGGTTAAAATCGCCAACATTAATGTTGTGACAAATCCTGGCACAAATATGGTTTTACAAGGCCGCTTGGATGTTGGTGCTCAAAGAGTAGGAATCACTCGTGTAAAAGAACTTCTTGAGGCAGGAGTTAATGTTTCCTGTGGACAAGACTGTATTAATGATCCTTACTACCCCTTTGGAAGAGGAGATATGCTCGAAGTGGCTAATCTTCTTGGGCATGCGGCCAAAATGACCACAAATAATGATATTAACACATTATATGATATGATAACGTTTAATGCAGCTCAAATATTAGGTATATCTAGTCATAAACTCTCTATTGGAGCACCTGCCAATTTAGTAGTTTTATATGGAGTAAAAACTGTCAATGAAGCCATTAGAACAACTCCTCCTTCTCGTACTACAATAAGAAATGGCCAAATCGTTTCCAAAACATCTTATAACGAAGAGTGTTTTTATAAGGCTTAAATTTCTTTAATTTGGATTAGATTCAAAATAAGATGTGTCTATAAAATAACAAAAATCCAAATATAAGAACAAACTCAGGAAGAATTCCAGTTCTGTTATAATTTAGATTTGGTAACCAAGAAAACAGACAAGACCGAATCTTATTAGCAATGGGGTGAAGATAATATCTTATACCCCAGTCAGGTTGGTTTTTTCGTGAAGCGATTTTTCTTAATGTATACCAGTCCCATAAATCAGGTAGGTTCGCAAAAAACATACCAATCCAGTAATCCCATATGAACATTAAAACTAATAGAATTCCAACTGCATACACAAAAATATGCCAAATCAACCAAAAATTATCCTCAATTCGCTCTGGTGGGTGATAAGTTACTTTAGCGAGAGCATCCAAAAAAAAATGGGAACAAAATGAAAAAATTACTATTAACATTAGGGAAAGCCAAAACGAGGTTGGAATTAATATCGAAATAACATGTTGTATAAATATTCCCGCAATGATGTGTGTTGGGAACTGCATAGATTTCCACCGATTATTATTGCATAGCACTTAATATAAAATGATACGACCGTTCAAAAATTAAATTCATTGCTTTTACTAATATTTCTCCAAAATTCTTTGAGAAATTACCCACAAAATGCTTATGATCCAAAAAAATATTATAATAATTAATATTACAAACTTTAAAGTTGCGCATATAGAAGCTAGTAAAGGAGCAAAGCTAGGGAAATCATTTGGAGACGAAAGCATCAAAATTAAATTCAGATTTTCAATAGCATCAAAAATTGCAGCTACATAAGATGCTAGAACCATATACAACCCAACTAGCTGTATTTTGTCGAATAGCAATTTACGTGTTAGAATGAGTGTCAAACCAGCAAAGAAAGTAGAATAAGCTACCAAAAAACCGTAATCTAAAATTGTTCTATTCAACTCTTGAGTAATTAAATTGGGCCCCCAAGCGTCAAATATAGTATTAATCCGGGTAACTGTCCAAGCAAATTCAAGATCAAATACATTGTAAGAACTTATTTCAGTGGGGCGCATTAATATGTATATAATTATAGTAGCAACTGCAGCAAGTCCTGTAAAAAGTATAACAATATTCTGAGGGGGCGTTTCTTCTAATTTCTTTATGATTGATGTACTCATGTTTAAAATCACCTTTTTATAATATCTATTTTTATTTCTGCCACGAAGAGCTCAAT
>JBHLKC010000011.1:0-37564 GCA_048887065.1 Candidatus Hodarchaeota archaeon | reverse complement strand
AATGGCAAAAAGGTTAAGAGGAACATCAGAAAAGGGAGGAGGGGTTGTAGAAAGGGTGGATGAAAGATTGGGGAGCACATTGTCGATTGTAAAGACCGCGTCAGAGAGGACTATACACCATACTCCCTCTGAACAACGAGCGCGCACTTGAACTAAATAGCGAGTCCCATTATCAACTGCGGTGGTATTCCAGTCATGACTGGTCACAAGGACATATGTAGCTAGAGTTCTCCATGTGGTACCTTCGTCAGCTGAATAGGAGACCGAGTACGTGAGGGAATGCCCCCATGAGTCAATACTTGCTATCCAGAGAATGGTGATGAGGCCTGTCAGGACCTCGCCTCCTGTAGGATAAGTAAGCGTGAATTCCGTGAGGAAATGAACCCCCGTTTCATAAGGTACTATGACAGGAGAGATATCCTGTCTTGGCCCTCCATCGAGCTCATAAGGAATGTCCACAATACCATCCTCATCGCTATCAGGACTCCTCCAATCATCCCAATAATTGAGGATAAAAGTATTGGAAGCACCATTATTCAGAGCTTGGGATCTCCCCAGCTCCCCACCCTCAGGATTGTTCCCAATGAAATTATTCCTTGAAATAGTGTTGTTATCTGACTCATGGAGGACTATTCCGTAGGAACCGCTATTGATGAGACTATTGTCGGTCAGAGTATTATTAGCTGAATCCCACAGAGAGATTCCAGAATCACTGTTCTTATAGAGAGTATTATTGGTAAGGGTGTTATTAGTTGAACTTTCCAAGAGTAATCCAAAGTAACTGTTCTTACTGAGGCTATTATCAGAGAGATCCAAGGAGTCACAAAACATCGCTTGAATCCCCACTGTGGCATCAGAGATATCTTGGTTACGTACCGTCACCGCGCTGGTATTAATTAAGATGACCTGACCAGCTCCCGTGGGAACAATTCCCCCAGCCACATGCTGCCAGAAGACGAGGGGTTTACCATTAACGGTATTATCATACACTGTCCGCTGGAGACACTCTTCAACAGTCTGACCATAGATATAAAGACCGTTGTTGTTGAATACGTTCTGAAAAAGAGTGTTATTCGCTGAAAATAGTAGAGAGATTCCGTCTAGGTTGTTCTTGTGAAGACTATTATTCGTAAGAGTGTTATTCGCTGAACTCCACAAGAAAATTCCGATATCATTGCCACTGAGAGTGTTCTGGGAAATAATGTTATCAATTGAACCCTTCAGGAAGTACCCAAAGTGACTGTTATTACAGAGGTTATTGTAGGAGAGATCCAAGGAATTACAAAACAATGCTTGAATCCCCACTGTAGCGTCGGAGGTATCTTGGTTACGAACCGTAACGGAGCTAGCATTGATTAAGATGACCTGACCAGCTCCCGCGGGAACGATCCCCTCAACCACGTTCTGCCAGAAGACAAGGGGTTTCCCATTAACAGTATTATCATGCACAGTCTGTTGAAGACACTCTTCGATAGTCCTACCATTGATATAGAGCCCGTTCTTGCTGAAGGTGTTCTGAGTAAGTGTGTTATTCGCTGAATGTGTTAAGATGATTCCTTGATCGTTTTTACTAATGGTATTATTGATGATCTGGCCATTTGAGACTTCCTCAAAATAGATCCCCGTAGTCCCATTCGCTAAAACACAGTTCCTGATGATGAAATATGCGTCTACATTTCGAATCTTGATCAATTCACTTGGATAGTCACTAATATTCAACCCATCAATAATGTACGGGTCAATATTGGTTCCTGTCCCTGGCCATCCTTCATCCGCAGCTTGACTGGCAAAACCACTATTCCCCCAGATCGATATGGGGGGATGTACCTTATAGTAGACCGTCAATCTTTCTTGGGGGTTGTCAATCGTATTGTCAGTAGGAGCAGGACGCATGAGAATAACTTGGTGGAAGCCAAAATAGGGGAATATTAATAGTACGACCACCAGACCAATTAAGGTTTTATGCATTATGTCCCCCTGTTTCTGAGAGAATAAGAACATGTGCTTATAAAAACCTTCTGAGTTCCTATCCAACCTTGTTTGAGGGCACTGATTTCGTCAATTCAAAGTTTATTATCCATTTACGGATTATACTCCAAGCTCGGTCAATCATGGGTTAAGATAATGATTTTACTGCCCCTTCCTCTCAGGAATGCTAACATCACTACCTTTCTTGAACAAAAAACCTCAATTTTTGCGAATTGTCAAAAAAAAGTAGAAATGAGGGAGGCTTATTCCTAGTAGTAGTAACCATCGTCTATGTAAGCATCATCTTCATCTATGTTTGCCCCAACCCAGTGCTGGGGGGTTTGTGTATGATTATATTCAGCACACCAAGTCATGACTGTCTGATTTGCGAACAAAAATATTTCAGACAAGGAAGTTCTGTTATCATCATTTATGTCAGCATCAGTTGCATTGAGATTGGGGTCGATCGCTTTCATTATACCATCAGCAAAAAATTTTTTTTCCAATCGTCCCTATAGTTCGACTTTCTTAACTTTCGCGGGAGTAAGGGTATTAGCTGCAAACCTGTTGATTATTACACCCTTTGTCTGATAATTATCAAGCCTAGGACTAGAATAATGCCTCCCAAGAGAAGTAAGCCAATAAGGATATTCCACGGGATACGAATAGTGGGAGTTGTAGGTTCTTCCTCGCGCCAACGCCAGTCATTATACCGAAGAAGGCTGATACTTTTGTTAGGTGTGTATATATTCCATTTATAGGGGCCAGACCCGATGATCTCCGAAGACTCAGGTTCCCAATCCTCGTAGTTTGGTTCGTGTTGTTCCCAAATGTGCTTGGGCAACACAAGTGCACCAGTGGCTCGAGGCCACTCGAAATAACCAGTGTTATTAGAATAAATTTCCACAGTATAGTTATCAGGCGCCTCAACCTTGTAGACATGGTCTAAAATGTAACCCAATTCAGGATTCGAAGGCCAAACATTCTCCCAGGTGTACTTGACATCGGCAGAGGTGACATTTTTTCCGTCATGCCATGTGGCATTCTCGTACAGTTTGAAAGTGAACTTTTGCCCAGCTTGTAAGACACGACTTGAAGTGGTCTGTTCAGTAGTCCAATTATACGCCAATCCTGGAATGGGATCCCAGGTGTGAGGATCAAGTTGCCATAAGCCCTCATAGATGTAGTTCATGACCATGGTTGTAGCAGTTTCAGTTGCTAAAAGGATATTTGTCGATTCGAGATCTTCTGACATGGCTATGCGAAGTGTTCCACCAAAGGGGCCCCCTAAGGCTTCCTTCAGATGCACTTTTGTACCCGTGTAAGGGTTGGCTCCCGTGAAACCTTTCGCCGAGAACCTGAAGAAGCCTTCAAATTTATTTGTACGGTAAGCGTTGATGTTTATATCATTGTAACAGACGATCATCGGTTGTTCAAAAACCAACATTTCCGCTGCTTCGATATATTTTGCCTTTGCTTCTTCCATGGTTGTAGCATCCATCATAGCGTCAAGAGCTTCATCGATGGAGTCATTGTTGAGCCTAACCAACCAATTATGATAAGCCTGGCCGCTACGGAAAAAGTCATACATGAAGCTTGGTGGGTTGACGAAATCAACATCCTCAGAAAAACAGATGGCCTGCCATTCAGACTGCCAATCAAACGGGCTCCATTCATCGACCTCCGCACGCATCCCCATCTCGTGTAATCCCTCCACAGCCACTTGAGAACTGATGAGAGCGGGTTCGAAACCTTTCGTCCCAGTTACTTGGATAGCGCACTTCTCATCATCGACGTCAACGGTTTCATCCCAGGCATCATTACTATTGACATCATATTCACGCCAGCCATCGTTATCCAAGTCTTTAAACCCTGCAGCTTCGAGAGAGGCATTACCCTTTGCAATGTCTTTCTCATAAAAATGCTCAGATAATAATCTCTCAATTTCCCATTCTGCTGCACAGGGTGGAATATAGCTGTCGAAAGGTTTCCCTGCACCTCCCGTTACCTCCATGATTATCTTGTGCTTATCTATACCATATGCCAATGCACGACGGTACCCTGTGATGTTTGTCGGGAAAATACTACAATCCAAGGAAATTAGTCGAAATCTATTATTTGGTTCAATCTGTACTGAAATGTCTGGATTGGTTAAAAGGCCAGGTAGATATTTTACTGGGATTTGTGTATCATACGCGTCGATCTCCCCTCTCAGAAGTGCATACATCACTTGGTTATAATCCTCAGAGGGATACTGCACGAACAGTATTTCATCAACGTATCCTCCGTGTGGACGAAAATCAGACGCCCAATTGATTGTCGTAGTAGTCACTGGGGTGGTAAAGACAGTAACAGTAGAGAAAAATATTATGAATATAACTCCAGCTGACAAATTAATGAATTTTGCCAAAAGAATTCTCCCTTAAATGAACTTGGACTGGATCCCTTTTATAAGCTTCTATGGTCAATTTAACAGATTTGTGCGAAATCTCTAAATCAATACTAATGACCAAAACGGGGAGTTAGGAAGGTCATGATCCGACAATAATACTCCTCCAGCACCGCAATTTCTGCGCTATTGTAAGAGTACATCAATAAAACGGTATATTAAGTTTCAATAATACTATTTAGAATTGTTAAGCCCTATTGTAAAGGAATATCGTATTAAAAGGAACTTTTCACGTATGGTGAAAAGTTCCTTTGCCTTCATTCGTCAGGAATTGGTTTTGAGTTCATGGTGTACGTAGTGAAAACTAAAAAAAAAAAAAAGAGGGAGGTTCATTACTCTTAGTAATAACCGTCATCTATGTAAGCATCATCTTCATCTATGGTCGCCCCAACCCATCGCTGGGGATGTTGCGTATGACTGTAGTAAGTACACCAATCCTGAACAGTCTGATTTGCGAACAAAAATATTTCAGACAAGGAAGTTCTGTTATCATCATTTATGTCAGCATCAGTTGCATTGAGATTGGGGTCGATCGCTTTCATTATACCATCAGCGAAAAAGGTTTCCTTATCATAATTTGTAAGTTGAGATTCATCCGCTTTACAACCTGTATATATCGCTCGATCTGAGCTACCATTGAAGTCATCGATTAGCGCTCCTGAGTGACATGCATCTATGAAAATGAACATTTCTGCGCACTCAATTTGGTCAAGATAGGTGTTAAGCGTAGATCCAGTAATCCAACTTCGAGTATAAGGATCTAACTTTGAGTAATATTCAACTCGTCCTCCAGACACAGTACTACCGTGGCTAACCCAATAAAAGAATACTTGATCACCTGAATCAGCAAATTCATCAACCGTATTAATAGCCCATGTAAAGTTCTCAAGAGTTGGACCCATCTTTCTATCATTCGGTATTTGGGATCCATACACTTCATTGTGGTGTGTAAGTATGAATAAACTTGAATCTGTATACCCATCATAGATGTTAGTTAGATTGTTATACATTTGTAAAACATTATAGCTGCATGCAAACATATCGGTATAGGAAGGTGGCTCCATTGTGTCAATTCTATGCTTGGATCCAGCGACGAGAATTCCCCAGCACTCATAATCAAGCATGTATTCAAACGATAATTTCGCAGCATATGAACCACCCGACCAACAGGAATCATACATTTTAATTCTATCATGTTCTCCTCGAACACAGTTATATTCAGTCAAGCGAAAGCTCATAAGATCAGTCGAGGTAGCACGTTCATCCGCCCAAAATTCAAGTAATCTCTCCATTTTAGTTGAATCAAGCGTACGCCATCCTGTACCTGGATTAAGTAAAACAGCATCTTCGGTTGTTTTTGTCCCATTTTCCCAACTGGTACTATTTTCCATGCAGACGTCACTTGGATTACCCCCTACATTATACACTGTAGCACTAAGCCCTTCGCCTGATTCGACATTCTCCGTTGACACGTACACTTGACAAGTCACGGTATCATTGACAATGCCAGCAATTGCAGTATTAATGTTTGTATCCCAGGTTATAAATCCAGAATTTCTGTATTCAAAGTACTCTGGTGGAAAGCCAAAATAATCCCAGCCTACATATATGTGGTTAGAAGTTATATAGTATGACCAAGTTTGTTGGTCTACATTATAACGATCAAATAAGTCCAATTTATCTGTGGTGTTCAGACCTGATATAGAAGGATCAATCTCAAGCCTTGTACCCGCTGAATACGACGTTAAACCGTGCATTCCTGCACCCAAGACTTTTCTCAGGCTACCATCAGGCATTTGTTGATTTTCAAACTTAAGAAATTGTTCTGTAAATCCTGCCTGCTCCATGTCATCAAAAACAAACATAATTTGTTCATTATTTTCAGAAATAACTACGACTTGGGAATAGAAATCTTCAAAATATTGGCTTGCTTGCCACGTTTCTTGAGCTGACACTACTACTCCTTCAAGCTCATTTTCAATGGCAAATCGTGCTGGTTTATAAAGAGTATCATCGCTTTGAGGGGAAGATGTAATCTCATAGACTAACCCGATGTCCTCAAAATCATGATCAATACATTCAAGTTCTGTAATCATGTGATAGAGTCGATCTTCCATTCGATACTTAAATCCATGCTTTATATTCCATATTGTGTCTTGAATTGTAACTCTCGTTAAAGAAAAGGCCATTCCAAACTCTGTCCTGGTATTATAGAACTCTAAAGTTTTTTGGGGATTCTGACCCTCTCCTGAATACAGAATACGATCACTAAGGATTTGATCCAACCAAAGTCCACCTGTGTGTAAGTATAAATGCGGGTAAATCGCATAGAGTGGCATATTATAAGCAGAGATTTTCCCACTGCTTAACCGAGGCCAATATAGCTATTGTCCATGTCCATGGACTGAATCCTGTAAGTTTAGATAAAACCCCATGACTCCTGCAAAGCTCTCAAAACCTACAGCCCAAATAGAGTCCCGTTCAATCGTGTTTAGGTAAGTAGAAATGTCAGAAGCTTCTTCAAAGAATTGCATCGTACCATTTCGCAATCGTAAGATAAACCGATATGGATATTCCTGAGCTGTCACCCAAGCTGTCTCCTCAAATACACCCTCTTTCTGGACTAAATGGTCAGATTGGTAAGTATATGCCCCCGTTCGTTTATTGTAGAAATGGCGAGAAGATTGATCTCTAGATCCCATTAACTCAAAAAAATCGTCAGAAAACTCTTCTAAGATATAACCCTCTGTTTTTCCAGTTGGATCTATTATCATTGCCTTTTTTGGGGTATTATTGCGGTTTTTTAAATCGTATGCGCTTTGCGGAGTCTGTGGTTCCGCATTGACACTAAATCCTTCGGTGGTCAACAAGATTAAGAATAAAGATAATATTAAACCAACGAAGACTTTATTTCTAGTAATTTTTGATACGTTTATCATGTAAATTTCACTCCTTCATTTTTGAACGTTCGGATCAAACCCTCGTGTTAGTGAGCCCCGTTCTAGTTGATAAAAGGAGATTATCAACGAATACTCATTTGAATACTCCTTGATTGTATGTTTCCTGGTTTTTCTCCAGAGGCTAGATCATCGAATTTTCTTTTAAAATTACAAACGACAAGGTCTTCAATACGATTTCGAAGAAAATGAGGAAAAATTTTCCTTTGTGCTTTATAAAAGCCCAACCGCCAGTAAGAATGATATTTCATCACCAATCACTTTCATAGATCTCCCTCCTGGAACTAAGGATGAAGATTAACAAATAATTGCCTATCGAGCTAAAATGAACTTCGAGGACATTTGGTGGCTGGATGCGCTATTTGAACAAATGATGACTGACGCACGAAAGGCCAAAAATAAACAGGCTGTTAAATCCAAATTTAAGGAGTAGTTAGATACAAGGGTATTAAAAATCGGTGCGTTTTACACCTTTAAAACGATGAAATTTATTTCATTGCCAATGAAATTTCTAAAATCTCCCTCTAACGATAATTTGAAATAATGTCTCAAATATGACACATTTTTTAACCACTTTTTAATTTCAGGACGAATTCATAAACATTTCTCTCCTCTACCTATATTCTGGTTAAAACAACTTAATAAATCCTTTCTTGGTAAGATGTATATACATTGCTGTTTTTTATTGGTAAGAAACTAGGAGGTGTATATACATTCGTGGATACATTGGTAAGAATTCGGTCTCGCGTACATTCTTATCACTAATTCTGTTAGTGTAAGATAATATACCCCGATTTCTAGTGGGTCTAAAGAGAAAGACACGATTCTTTTCTATCTAATAACTTTGTTAAGCTGCCAATTTATAACAAGGAACCATAATATTTTACTGGATAGAATTGTCTGAAAGTTTTACTGGAAATAATATGTTAATTAAAAGGACAGATTCCATAGCTATTCTTAATTAATCTTATTTAATAGCACTCACAGTAAGTATTCACAGGGAAGACTTAAGTTGCTGGTATAATCACGTATTTAGGAAATATTTCTGAAGACTTACTTCTTTTTCAGCAGAACGAAACTCGGGTATTTAATTGACTATTGAAACACCAGTTACTTTATGGAAGGGTTACAGGTTTAAATCATTAAGATTATTAAAAAGTTCGAAGTATAATTGCGTGGAGACTGAAGAAAAGTAGTAAAAATATGGGAAGGATTAGATAGAACAGATTTTTTGAATAAAATTGACCAAGATTTCTGGCTTCAAGTTGTAGAGAAGATAATGAATGAAAATTTAGATGAGGATGATTATTGAGATTTTAAAGAGAAATTTTGGTTTGAAAAACAATAAAAAAAAATAGCTAAAAACGAAGAACAGAAAAAATTGTCAGACACAATACAATTAAAAATTGGGTGATTTTAAGGGTTATTGGGGAGGGATGAGCGGTTGGTCATTTATGGTGTCTACCTGAGTCGGCACTGGGCAGTTTCTCATATCCTCTCAGGCGTTCATACTCTCTTTGCATGGTGACACCATATTTAACCTCCTTATTCAAAATGAAGTTGCTGAAGATTACTGAAAATTTTTTTCCTTCATAATGACTGAAAATATATTTCTTTGAATTATATACGGATTGAGCTCTTGTAGATTCATAACTGGAGCTTGTATAGATCATCAAGTAATATTTAATTAGGTTCTAATCCCTTAACATATTCATAATACCCAACTAAAAATTTTAGAGCAACACTGAGGGTCCACTTCCAAAGAGAAGTTATTGTACCTACTTCGATAATATCCATTATTTTGTTCCAATGTTGAAGATCAATCTCTTTCAAGTCTAATCCCAAAAATTTGTCATTTCTTCCAATAAGTTTACTCATCATTCTCTCTTTTGCTTCTACAATTTCTGAAACTTTGAGTGAATAAGAATGAGAATTAAATGCAGATGTTCTCAGTGCATTAAACATCTCACCAAATCTAGACATCCAGTCAGGACCATTGCTCCAATATCCTATTAATAAAAGTCCAGTTGCCGCCTTTTTAAGATCTTGTACCATAAACTTCGGTAAACCTTGAGAAGTCAAAGGATCTTTAAAAATATCAGTATATGAAAATATTCCGAAATTTAAATGACGTACACCACAATTTGGATCAATGAAGGATTTAATAATATCAGATAACACTAATTCTGGGTGCCTACCGCTATTTTTCACCCCCAAGTACCCTTTATATCTTTTTGATAAACCAAATTCAATAACTTCACTCCCTTCAGAACAAATTAAAAGGTCAGGAATTGTTGCTATAGTCTTATTTGAGTTGGTTATTTTCCCAATACCTTTTGAATTTACCTTCTGCAAAAGATCTAAATTAATAGGATTTTTATTCAGGGCGTTTCTTACCCCAGGTTCTTCTGAAAAAGCTTCAATAAATTGTGAAAAACTTCCCTTACGATCCTCATTTAAAAAAATAGTAGCATCATTAGATATAAATCTACCACGATTTTTTGCGTTATCAGCAGTATAAATCGCATTTAATTTTCCATCAATTTCAAATTTCAGTTTTAACGCATTATTAAATCTGTGAAAATTCCATTTCCGTGCAAAGTCAACAATTTTACCAGAGAATTTTTGCTTCAAAGCTAAATGAAAGACTTTGCCAGAGGAAAATCTTGAATTCTGATTCATTTTTAGTTTGGTCATTGTTTGCTGGATTTCGTAATTATTCAATAGTTCATGAATGAATTTACGCAAAGCATTGTTTTCATCAACAATATAAGTAGTGTAACGAAAATCAGATCCTGGGAACCCCGAATAAGCAATTTGATACTTGAATTCATGCTGGAAATCACCTGATTTAGAAAGATAATGATTATGTATAAACCATCTTGTTTTAATTCTATAATTTGAGGATATTTTTGAATAATAAGTATAAGCAAGAAAATCATCAATCAAATTAAACTCATATCTTATTTTAAATACTGTATTAACCTCTTTTCCTGATAATTGTAAATATCCCAATCTACTCCCATATTGATAGTTAAATCTGTCAATAATCCCTTTTTTTAATGGACCTTTGAATATTGGAAAGGCACAAAAATCCACGAATTTTCTACGGATTTCAGCTGATCGCGATCTGGATTTACCTGAACCATCTGAAAAATACTTCTTTATATGCATAATAAGATAAGTTTCATTTCCTTCATTTACAAAGTAAAAAGGTGCCTCTAAATCTAATGTTTTTGCTTTTAACCACCAATTGTGAAACGTAAAGGGATTATTCTTAACATTTAATTGGTCAAGAATTATCGAAGGAAAATCTCCCAAATTATCTATTAACCATTCAGCATTTATCTTAATTTTCCGTTTTCTTATTAATTGAAAATTAGTTTTTTCAAATATTTCGTTAAATGCGTCTTTCATCTCACTAGTTACGTTTCCTCCTTCAAGAACATATTTGTTCCAGAGATCTATGAAATTTTCGATCTCTGTAGACTCAATTGGTTTTCTTATGATATTTCTTTCATAATCAATTATGACTGATGATTGGATTCCGTGAGCTGTAATATCTTCTTTATTCCTTTTTTGATCCACCATTGTACATCTCTCTTGAAATATTGAAGATTTGTTTTTTACAAAATACTTATCTATGAAATCATCAATATTACTAGTAAGAATTTCATTAATTTGTCATGAAACAGAGAAATCAAGATTAAACTAATCACTAGACTTTTATTATCCCTATTTTTTTGAATTAGCCGTGAACTAAATGCAAAAACGTTATGGCTTGTTTACACATCATATAAGATCTTAATATTACATTTAAATAATCAAAATTTTTGATATTAAACAAACATTGTTAAAAGGATTAGGATTAGGAGAAAGATAATCACTACCACTAATTCTGTTTACTTTGATCAAGGGACGTGTTATAAAAAAAGCCGCTGTGGCTTAGTTGGTAGAGCGACAGACTCGTAATCTGTTGGTCGAGGGTTCAAGATGAAAGAGTTCGAGAATTCTCTCATGAATATCCCTCCAGCGGCTTAAAACATTTATGAGAGGTTTTTTATTTTAATCTAGCCAATCAGTCTTGAGAAAGTCTTGATAAATAAATATTGGGAATTTTGAAAAATGATCGATTATTTCTGTCATCCTCTTAATTCCCTGGGTGTAATTCTGTCTAACTAATTGTTTTAGCTCGGATGAAATGATTATAGATTCTAATTTCATGAAATATTCTTTCATTCTTTTCTTCCATTCCCCACGTGCTCGTCGATCTAATCGATATATGATCGGTGTTTCGATTTCTTGAATAACCAGCTTATTTCGCGAAACAAAATCCCAATATACTAAAGGAAAAGCATAACCTGCATCATCAAGATTGGAAGGTAATTTGCTTGTTTTATATCCTTTCAATCCACAAAAAGCGTCTGTAATATCTAGATGAAAACATTGGTTTATTGTTTTCGTTATTAGCATATTAGTAACATATCTATCTACGGGAACATCAGTATTCTGTTTCCAAAATCGATAGGAAAGGTAACGACTTGTCGACACTAAGTCGATCTCTGGATGATTTTCTATAACTTGGATTATTTCTTTTATTGTAAGAGGAGCATGTTGAAGATCAGCATCAAAAGTTATTAACAGATCAAAGTTTCTTTTCGCTTGTTGAAACAATGTGAGAATAGTATTACCATAGCCCTGAGGGCCATCAGCATGTCTAACATAATTGAAGGGATAGTGTTTTGCTAATGTTTCATAAATTTCTTGTGAGCAATCCGTGCTGGCATCATCAACTAGAAGAACCTTAAAATCATATTCTTGACATTCCTGATAAAGAAAAGCATAAAGTGAACTAATACATTCAGAGAGATAGGCTTGTTCGTTGTAGAGAGGTATCCCAATTAGGATCTTTATAGAAACTCCTCCTTTAATATATAGGAGATTTAAGTAAAAGAAATTTTAACAAGTTTATTTGAAAGCATAATCTTCATTTTTATTATTAACCAGAAATTTGCTGTTACTAATGTAATTACTTTAGTAATATATTTTTTTGGAAGCTGGCTATGCAAAGTAAAAATGATGAAAGAATATCATTTTATGGAAGATAAACTGATCTATTGTTTGAGAAAGAGTCCTTCCATTATAAACCATAAAGAAGGAAAACGGTGAAGGTCATTGATAAGTTTATCACGATTTTGGAAAAAAAAACGATGTTCCGTGGAAGATTGCCAAGATATCTCCAATTAATGCTTACCAATCTAATGAAAAGTAAAACTTAACCAAATATATAATATATAAGTCAAGCACATAAACCCACATGAAAATTAACATCCTTCTATTGCAATAAATGTTAAGGCTCATACTTTAGGTGAATTCATCAAAAAATTTTCATCTCTCCTACTAGTTAACATTAGCAAAAAAAGAAGAGAATTCTTGGTCAAACCAAGAATATCTCAATTATTCTAGCTTAAGCCATCAGTTTAATTGAAATGTACCTGGTGCGTAATGGGGAGCACCAAAATCATACCAGATAATTTCACCACTCATGTGCACATTATGACCCAACCAGTTTGCAAAGTCCTTATTAGTTTCTGTTACAATGCCATTCATCACATAGTTATTGTTTTGTAGATTTGTAGTACCTTCATCAGTACCCTTCAGGACTATATTACCAGGTTTAAATTTTGTAAGAACTCCGTCCTTGAATCTATAATTTATCGATTCATAGATTTCCCAAATTTCGCCAAAGAAATATGCTTTTCCATTGTTTTGATCGTCAAACGGTTTTCCTGTTCCAATAGCGAAGAATGCCATACCATACTCGTTACCATCAATGGTAATAGTCCCAATCCAATCAGGTATTTCATCTTGTGGGCCAGGCCAAGCCAGATTATACTCTAAGTTCATTGTACCATTAATAGGTGCTTCAGCGTTCGCTGGTACCATTGATATTGCTAATAGAAGGCAAATAGCTATGAGTACAACTGAAAACTTTTTCCTAATATTTATTTTCACCTCCTTTCTCTATTGTTTCATTAAGATGTAAGAACTAAAGAAACATCTTAATAGCTATTTAAAGAATCAATGGTGCATATAAAACTTTTTACCTATAGAATAAATAATATGGAGCTTATTAGCTGCAAAAATGCATTAAACACGATTAATTTGAAATTGAAGCTGAAATCTTTTTAAAACCAATCCTTCTCTGTTAAATTGAAATTCTCCTGCTAGTATAGGATATTCACAGCAACAACAGAAGTAGAGGAAGAAATTAAATATGACTGATCCAGAGCTTAAGGAAATCCTTTTGAGAAAAGCTGAATCTATGAAAATGAGGGCATCTTTTTTCGATAAAGTAAATCGTAATGGAGTGACACCCGTTGATGATAATTCTATTGATGATATCATTAAATCATCACCCATTCCTGTACTCGTAGATTTCTCTGCAGATGCTTGGTGTCGTCCCTGTCAAGTGATGGCTCCTGTTTACGAGGAATTAAGCAAGGAATTTACCAATCGAATCCTGTTTCTAAAAATTAACACTGATCATAATCCAAATTCTTCAGCAAAATATCGAATTTTTTCTGTTCCGACATTTATGATATTCAATTCTGGTAATAGAGTAGCCCAAAGAACTGGTGCTGCTCCAAAATTAAAATTCAAGGCTTGGATAGAAGAAGCCATGAAAAGAATGCAATAATTAAGAAATTTTGTTTTAAATCTTTTTACTGTAATATAACATTGATTGAGCGAATTTGTATGAGAGAAAAATGGAAAAAAAAACGTTTAAGAAGAAGAAAACGTAAAGAACGTCGAAGAAGCCGTTAAACTTCTATAAGCTTTAACCCGATTTCTCTTTATGTTCAAAATTGTTTCTTGGGTTAATATATTAAGTTATATTTTAATTTGATTCCTTAAAAAAACGGAAATTTCAAATTCTTAAAAGAGTTAAGGATCTTAATATTTCTGGAGTCTAATGAGAATGATTATCGGGATGATTGGGGCCCGTGGGACTGTACCCTCTTCTGAAATAGCTACTGTCTCATTTTTAATTGATAACCGATACTTATTCGAATGTCCCTCGGAAATTGTTCAATCATTTCATAAATTTCAGAAGGAATGGGACAGAATTTCAGACTCATCAGCGAATTCTGAAATTTTAACTTTAGGACGACCAACTTTTAGCAAAATTAAGTATATTATATTGTCTCATTTACATTATGACCATTGGGGAGGGCTTTCTCATATAATACACCGCATTTTGCTATTGGAAAAGGAAATGAGGCAGAAAAAACGCTTAAAACTCATTATTCCCAAAAATTCTACCCTGCCATTTCAGCAACGTACTAGACAGATGTTTGAAGATTCTACTTTTATTTTTCCTTTGACGGATGACGAATTTTTATATCGATTATTGACAATTAAGGTGGGACATTCTGTGAAAGAAGTTTTACAGATAATAGTGATTGAAGATGGAGAAAAGATTCTATTGGATAGTGGATATTCATTATCTGGTAAGGAAAATAAGCATCTTGCCTCAGGATCCTTTTCATACAAATTAGAACGCAAAAAAGTAAAATTAAAGGTTAAAAAAGCTAAAGAAATGGGTATCCCCTTTGATAGAACGTTAAAAAGAATCGAAAAAAGTCAGAATATTATTAATGTTGGTAAACAAAGAGTGACTCGTGAAGATATTTTTTTCGACCTTAAGACAATCATATGCTATTCGGGAGATACACAAATAGATCTTGAATTATTTTCATTCTTTAATGATTGTCAAATTCTAATTCATGAAGCCACATATCTCAAACCGCAGGAAAGTTATCATCTTGATGCTCATTCCGATGTTGAATCCTTGATTAGAGAAGCAGAAACTTTGTCAAACATAAAAGCCTTAATTCCAATTCATTTCTCAACGCGCTATAAAGACGAAGAAATTAGTAATTTTCTGAATTCTCTTCCTATAAGATCATATCAATTAATCAATCCCTTTGATGTATCGATTATTCAGATAAAACCTGATAATTCCTTAATTATTATTAGACGGACGTAACCTTATTTTCTTTAATGGGAATAGTTTCACTTATTTTTTGGTTATTCTTTAAGTTACTGGGCTTTCATGTATGGCACAAAAGCTAGCCTTGTATAAAAAAATCTTGAAACCAATCATGGATATTTTTATAACCAGTAGATTTAGCCAAGTTTCTAAGAATTTTAACAGTACCAGAACCATATTGGATAGCTTTCTTAGGTTGTAGAGTAATAGTTTCAGACAACTGCAGATTTTTTGCCAGATCTCTTAATAAGACTTTTCTTATGAGTCTTCTTTGGGAATTTCGGGCAATGTGAACCGTTACAGGTTGGGATCGTGCAAATGAAATAATAGATGGATCTAAAAAGGGGTAGAAAAGGTTTACATTAAAATATTGAGAAATTTTACGTTCTATTAACAATTGGCTCTCATTTAATTTTTGAAAGTCATTTTCCATCGCTTTATTTGCGATTTCAGGTCCAAATTCGTTTAGAAGCGTTACATATTTTTGATACCCTCCAAAAAGTTCATCAGCACCTTGTCCCACAAAAATTGTATGTACATGAAATTCCTCTGCCAATGTTTTTATCCCCAAGAATAATGGAATAGCAATACTAAGTTCACTCGGACCGTGAATACATTTCATTTTTTTTAGAGATTCAATTATTTCCATTATGAGCTCTTCTGTTAAAAATCGCGTATATAATTTAACACCTAATTCTTTTGCTTTAGATATTGCATTAATTAAATCATAACTTTGTGGGAATCCAACACAAACAGCATAAATAGAAGAAGAAGGAAAAAGAGATAACATAATTTTACCAATAACCGATGAGTCTAATCCCCCACTATAAAGCAATCCTAACGGAGAAGATGAGTTACTCTGGCTAATGATTTGCTTTAGCTGATTTTCTAAATACTTCACTTAATTTCTTCCTAATCTTTGGTTTTAAAAATTTCAAAAAGAATTGTTTCTCATAATAAGTCTATAATAGTTTCCGATCAAGATATTGGATAAATAGTCTAATATTCTAACTGAAAAAATTTTAGGCTCTCTTTCAAAAAGATTTATCATAAATGGCCAAACGATATTAATATCACTTAATAAATATTTAATGAGTGTGTAAACAGGATGTCGAAGTCTTCAGCCAAAAAAGGATTACGAAAACAATATGAGGCATTCTTTGCTCCTCTTGGAGAAGTACTAGCAAAAACAGGAATAACTCCTAACACAGTCTCCGCTATGAGTGTAATAGTGAGCTTTTTTAGCTGTATTGCATTCGCGTCAGGACCTGTCATTGGAGAAAGTTTAGGTTTGCTAATTGGCACATTTTTATTAGGTTGTTCCTCACTTCTTGATATGTTAGATGGAAGCATAGCACGAGCAAAGGGAGTTGCGGGACACTTTGGTGCTCTTCTTGACCGAACTCTTGACCGTGTTTCAGAATTTTTCTTTCTTCTTGGAATTATGGCTGGAGGATATGTTTATCCTGAATGGATGTTTTTCTGCTTTGAAGGAATGATTTTAGCCAGTTATGTTAGATCTACAGCTGAAAATCGGGGAGGATTGAGTATGGACTCAAGAAAAGGTATTTTTGAACGTAAAGAAAAGCTGACACTACTATCTATAGGATGTTTATTGCAGATTCTTATTATTGAACAGATAATAATTGATACGTGGCCTTTTAATTTTGGCATTTTAGCAATAATAGTCTTAGCTATTGGTTTCCTATCCAATATCTCTGCGTTCCAAAGATTACAATACGCCCGGAAGTTCTACGCTTCTTCTAAAGAATAAGTATTATGCTATTTAAATGATTAAATTGCAATTTGATATATAAAATCACTTCATTTTCAAAATATTCGCTTTTATTATATACAGTTATGCTGGTTTTGTAATCTTAACCTTTTTCTTGCAAATTGGGCAAACACCTCGGATCTTTAACCATTCTGCAAGATGGGAATAATGAGCAGGAGACCCACATTCAGGACAACGTACTAAAGTTTTTGGATCAGAAACGTTCATACGACATACAGTACAATATTCTTCTACCTCTTCAATTATTTCTGAGATAGGTTTAACAGTACTTACAGTGTGCTCCCCAGATGAAGTTACTAAGTTTTCAGCTCGCATTCTGAAAGACTCAGACGCCCGAGATGATTTTACTCGTTGTGCAGCTAAACGATATAGCTTTGATGCATAATGAGGATTTTGTACCTCATTTGCTAAGGCTGCTTCTGCCAATATTGTTGCAGGTGTTTTTTTCCCTAAACTATCTAATAGCTCATCATAAAGAGCAATAGCTTGATAGGTGTGTTTTTTCCTTAGGATATCTCGTGCTGAATCTAGAATTTTCAGAAGACGATCATATTCTGCTATTTCATTAATTTGAGTGGAATTTTCCTTTTCAAAACTTTTCTTCTCATCAGGTGGCAATTTCTCGATAATTTCTTTTGCGATGGTGAGAGACCGCCGTATTTTTTCAATATTGCCATCAGGAAGGTGATCGTTCAACTCTTTCAAATAATGTTTGACAGCAGTAGCTGGATTTCCAGCTGTAGTTAAATATTCCTTAGCTGCTTCAGAAAAACCTTGTTTCTTCAATTCTGTTGCTGCTGCAATCAAAACTGTGTTTGCCTCTTCTTCTGCTCCTATTGTTTTCAATAGTTCAGCAGATTCCATATAATTCTGATTATTAAAAGCATGTCTTGCCAAGTTTCTAATAGCCTGATTCCGATTATGAATAAGTGAGGCATTTCTGTCAAGAATCTGAATTGCTGCAGGCACAAAATCTAACCCTCCAGCATCAATAAAGACTTTTGCAGCAGCAAAAGGTTTTTTGGCAAGTACAAAAGCATTTGCAGCTGCACGAGGATCATTTTTCATTATATTTAATCGAGCTAAGTTGATAAAAGTCTTTTCAATTTTTTGAAGGGGGTACCTTTTTTCTAACCTACGTAATGCTAAGATTTGTGAAGCTTCAGGAGTACGTAAAACCAGATTAGCTGCTTCTTCAAGAGAGCGCCGAGCATAAAGATCAAGTGCATCAAGGTATTGTCCCTGTTGTTCTAATTCATAAGCTCGTTTGACATTTTTAGCTGAAGATTTCCGTGTAGCAAGAGCTATGACAATTATAATAACTATAAATATGATGATTAAGATAGTTGTGTCTCCATTCATCACTATCATCTTATGTGGCTTAGACCAGACTAAAAGTTCAGAATAATTCAAAGGTTTTAATCTTATTAAATTGGTATTTTTTCTCGATACTACAACTATTATTTCCAGTGTCATCCCTAGTATATATATTTCATGTTTAAAGAATACGAACTTTCATCTAATAAGGTTAAAGTATTGAATATTAGATTCTCTATTTATTCTTTGTTTAATCTGTGCACTTCATAGTATTTTAATAAAAATAATAGCTAAATTTAGAATTTTAAGTTAAATTTCTTGTTATTGACTTCTTTTAGAGGAATGGAAACAAATGAGCTTTGAAGTTATTTAAACCGACAAAAAGTGTCCGTATCTATTTACTATTTTTTATCGGACAGATAAGACGGTGGTGACATTATCATATCATCATCCTATTTTTAAGATCTTTAACACTAGTCACTAAAAGTAATTTTGAGACGATTCTTATGTCCAACTGGCAATCATTCTTTAATCAACTGTCTCGTCCTGTAAATAATGAAATCTCGCATCAACCCAATGAAATCTGTCATTGTAATAAAGGAGCTTTATTCTATCATCGAAATAAAGATGGAACCAATTCCTATAACCCTCAAGGTGAATGTTCTTTGAGTTCAGTATGCTTTGCTATCCAAACAGATAAACATCGGGTTCGAACATTCAATACTACTCTAATAAAAGATTCTGAGGTTCATTCCTTTGAAATCGAAAAACACCAAGCTCAAGCCCTTTCGTTTGAATTTCTTCTTAATAAAAAAAATTGAGAGGAAAATAAAGGATTAAAAATCGTTATCCTTTTCTATAAACATTATAGTCAGTTTTTCAATGGCTTTCTTAATCAAGCCATTTGCTGTTTTCCAATTTAATCCTGTTTTACCTAATGTTTGTCCCCATGTTCTTCCTTGCAAAATACGAGCAATAATCAACACTTCCTGAGAAGGACTTAGTTTTACATTGAAGGCATGGGAAACGAAATACTTCATTACAAGCTCATACATTACATCAACAGCTAATAGGAAGTTAAGATTCCCTTTTAAATAATTTTTAAGGCGATATTTTCCACTTGCAGTAATTTTTACCTCGTAATTAGG
Organism: Candidatus Hodarchaeota archaeon; assembly: GCA_048887065.1. Taxonomy (GTDB): domain Archaea; phylum Asgardarchaeota; class Heimdallarchaeia; order Hodarchaeales; family Hodarchaeaceae; genus Hodarchaeum. The sequence continues at coordinate 17,874 of JBHLKC010000011.1, read as the reverse complement.
AATTGGAACGCAACTTCTTATGATATGTGAAACTAACTCTGGTTTCATCGAATGTAATGATTGTTTGAGTAAAGAAATGAATTGTAATAAAAAATCAGAAGATGCTTCATTAATGATTCTAGTAGCAGAAGGAGAAAAAGGGAAGATTACTACTATATTCCATTCACCAGTTTCAGGGGTCTTTATAGGACGAATATGGACAGATTTGAAACCGAACTTTGTCCAAAATTTGATTAGTTTAACTGTTGTACCAAAACTTACTCCAATCCAATCGTATGAAGAGTATCTTTTGATTTGTAATTCTATCGCTTGTCTACCAAGACCTTTATCAATTAGACTCGGATGAGACGCTATCCTAACAATTCTTAAACCATTTAACTTAGCAAAATCCTTTGAAAAATGACGGATAGCTACTGAAGGGATAAGATTACCCTCAATAAAACGACCAGAAGCAACGTCTAAGATTTCTTGATCGGACATTCTCCCTTCCTGTGCTAGTTGGCTTGAAACTAGTAATTTTCCTCCGTTATCATTCTTTTTTTCATATAGTCCAACCAAGAAATGTTTTCCTGAGTCTGCTAATAGTACGAGGTCATTGGGTTGATTTCGATAATGAGCGTAGACAAGAATCGCAAACAATTGCTTAAGATAAGGTGATCCTCTTCTCGAGAATAAGAAACCTGGATCTTTAAACTCTTCTAGAGTAATAAAATCCCGTCTAATTTCTTGAATTTTTAGTTCTGATGGTTCAGGTTCAACATTGAGAAAAAAAATGTCGTTTAATAGTTTTTCGATCAAATCACCTTGAAAATATCTGATAGGCTGATGTAAGGTGAATTTTTTGTAATGAATTTGCTTCTGATTTTCTAGATAATTAAGAATTTTATATTCAAATCCTCTTCCTGCTCCTTCATATCCATGGATTGTTGATATGAAAATTTTTTTTGTTTTGGTTCGAAGAATTTGTCTCAATAAATCTAAAGGAAGTGAAGCAGCTTCATCAACTACAATAATATCGGTCTTTAAGCGTTTATTTAATTCACTTGGAGGTATAAATTTTAATATTGCTTTTGTAGAAGTATGAACCCCGGTTATAAACCCATTCTTCTTAACGAACTGACATTTAATATTCTTAGAATTAAAACCTTTTGAAATAAACTCGAAAATTGTTTGTACATTTGTTAAATAGGGGGCAGTGACAATTATTTTAAATTTATGAGATGGATTCCGCATAATAAACTGGGATAACATTAAGCCAACTGTTGCAGATTTTCCTCTACCACGATTAGCTACCAAAATTAAACAACTATTTGTATATGACAAATTGCTTAATTCAACTAGAAGCTTATCAATCACATCTTTCTGCTCTTCACTTACAAAAATACTATCTATCTGAGCTTTTAAGCTATTTTCTAAGGGGATTGGATGGAATCTTGAAATTACATCTGAAATTGACTTTGTATTTGAAATACACTGAGGATTATCATTAATATTATTCAAAAACCAATTTAATAATATTGACTTCCTTTTTTTTGATTCTAGTAACATATTGGGAAAACGGTTCTCATTGATAGAATAAAGCCAGTCAGGTTTATCTTGCCCGAGGATAAAGATTATCCCCCCTCCTCGAACTGCCTCCAAAAGGATAATAATTTTATTAGGATTAAAAACCTGACGTAGATCAATAAATATAAAATCTACAGTCTGACCTAATTCTTGGGTGATCTCATTTAATTTAACAATGCGAATGTTTGGGAGAAGAAATAGAAGCTTGTTTAAATCTGGAATGATCTTTGGTAGAAAAGAATCTTCATTTATTACAATTAAGCCTGTTGTATATGTCTGGTTTAAATCACAACAATGCTTTAAAAACTTTGGAATTATGATTCTTGCTTGTTCTACATCTTGAAAAAGGAAAAGCGATCTCTGATAACTCGATTCGTGATTCTGAGCCAGCTTTAACCAAACCTTTTCTTATTCAACTGGTATTCTCGTGACTTTCTTCTTCGCCTTTTCAAGAATCTCATTACAGGCTTGAAGGGCGATTTCATGTTCATTCTTAATACTCTTCACTTCAGAAATAATTTTCTTTTGCTCTGAATGAGAAATTCGGCTATCAAGGCGTTTTTTTATAGCATTTAGACGAGGGAAACTACTACAAAAATCAGTGATTCCCTGTTTTGAAGCATTTCTTCCTGTGCTGCTGATCAGATTAGCTACTTCTGGAAACAGTGCATAGTAAACCCTTGGTCGGCCTCTCCTTCCAGTTACTTGACGTTCTTTACCAATGACTAAGTTATTCTTTTTCAGTACCTCTAAGTGCCGAATGATAGATTGAGGATGATCATCTAATCGTTTTACTAATTCATTAACAAAACCCTCTCCGTCAGCCAATTCAGCCAACATTCGTCGTCTTGTACGATTTGCTAGTAAATGTAGTATTTGATCAATTTCATCTGGAGCTATAACATTTTTACTCTCAATTTGATATGAAAGGATTTTTAGTATTAATTCGATATCATCTAAAGGATCTCCATTCAAGATTTAATACCTCCTAGATAAAGAATCGTTTATCAGAATTCTTTTCCTGTCTTTCTACTTCTGATTCATTTTCTGATTGCGTATATGATAGTTTAAATTCTTTTGATTTTTTTTCCAAATCACTTAAATCCCCTTTAATTCCCCATTCTCGCATTAAATTCTTTAATAGCTCAAGAGAAGACATAGGATCATATTCTGAAAAAGAGTCAACAACCAAAATTTCAATCGGGATATCCTCCCTATAGCCCCAATAAGTCAAAAAAGAACATGCACTCTGACCTATCAAAGTGAAATCAGCCACATCATTATTTATGACATTTATTTGTAAATCTGAGGAGAAAATTTTGTGAATCTGTGGTTTTTTATTGATATTTCGTTCATTATTGTACACTCCATCTATCAAAAGAATTTTTGACACTTTTTGTCTTTTATAAAACTTGAATAATTCTTCCGCTAATTGGTATCCAATTATGTCAGGGACTGAGAAATTACTTGTTGTTAAGATAAAAGGTTTAGACCCAATTTGAACCTGATGAATCGTAATTGGCAGTAAAATCTCTCCAGATATGATTTGAACCATTTCACTAAAGTAACTTGAGAAGATCCCAGCTATTTTTTTCTTCTTTTGAGCTATTTTCTGAACTTCTTTTGTAATAATTTGATTAACTGACCCATAAAAACCGAGCATCTCGATCACTACCTCTCCTTCGTGAGGAAAATGATCATCCTCTCCAATAAATTTTATATTATTTTTATCCTCTGCTTTTTCAAGCAGATCATCAATTTCTTCACTCAGTTTATCAAAATACACAGTTGATCTACCAACATATTACATTAATATTACATCTTGTACGATATTTCTGAATGTGGATCTTTTTTTGATGAAGTTTGAAAATAATTTAATGATTCTATTATATCAGATAATTTGATTTCAGGTCTCAAATCTTTAATCAGCTCATTAATTTTTGAAGGATCATTATTATTCAGCTTTTCTTGATGTTCTTGAAGAAAACGATTAATTGAATAGAACGTCGCTCGATTTATTAGGCCTTTAATATCAGCTCCACTGAATCCATCAGTCTTTTTAGCGACATCGGATAATGAAATTTTATGGGATAATGGTTTGTCTCTTGTATGAACCTTTAATATCTCTTCTCTGGCTTTTTCGTCTGGTAATGGTAATTCTATTATTCTTTCAAATCGGCCAGGTCTTAAGAGGGCAGGGTCGATAACATCAGGACGATTCGACGCTGCAATAACGATTACATCACTCAATTCTTCCAAGCCATCCATTTCAGTTAAAAAAGTAGTAATAATTCGGTCTGTTGCTCCAGTATCAGAGATAAACCCTTTTCGTGAGGGAACCAAAGTGTCAATTTCATCGAAAAATACAATGCAGGGAGAACCCATGCGGGCTTTACGGAACGTTTCTTGAATTGCTTTTTCGCTTTCACCAACCCATTTTGAATGAACTTCTGAGCCTTTTACATAAATGAAATTATACAAGGTTTCACTTGCCAAGGCACGAACTAGTAATGTTTTACCAGTTCCAGGAGGACCAATTAGTAGAACACCCCGAGGAATTTCAGCATCCATATAATTAAAAATTGATGGGTATTTTGATGGCCATTCTATAATTTCTTTTAATTCATGTTTGATTTCGTCTAATCCACCCACCTCATCCCAAGAAACTGTAGGAACATCAATAATAACTTCCCTAAGTGCGCTGGGCTGCACATCTGTAATAGCAACATCGAAATCTGCTGATAATACCGATATTTGATCAATTATTTCTGAAGGAATACTTTCACCCCAAACAATTTTGGGAAATACTCTTCTAATTGCTCTCATGGCGGCTTCCTTTGTGAGAGAAGCTAAATCTGCACCTACAAATCCATGAGTACGCATGGCAATGTTTTTTAAGTCAATATCTTCCGCAAGGGGCATAGATCGTGTGTGAATTTCAAGAATGACTAATCTGCCTTTTTGGTTGGGCACTTCAATCTCAATCTCTCGATCAAAGCGTCCAGGTCTTCTCAAAGCAGGATCAATAGCATTTGGACGATTTGTCGCTCCAATAACGATTATTTCGCCACGACTCTCCAATCCATCCATTAATGCTAACATTTGTGAAACAATTCTTCGTTCAACTTCTCCAGAATTTGCATCATCACGCTTTGAAGCTATACTATCGATCTCATCAATAAAGATTATACTTGGAGCCTTCTCTTTTGCCTCATCAAATATCTCACGAATATTTTGTTCACTTTCACCATAAAATTTGGACATTATTTCGGGGCCTGACACATTAATGAAGTGTGAATCAGTTTCACTCGCAACCGCTTTTGCTAATAATGTTTTACCAGTGCCAGGTGGACCATAAAGAAGCACACCTTTTGGTGGTTCTACCCCTAAACGTTCGAACAATTCAGGATATCGCATAGGGAGTTCAACCATCTCCCTTACTCTCTGAATAGTTTCATCCATTCCCCCAATGTCTTCGTACGAAATCCTCGGAATCAGCTTCATTTCAACCAAGGTTTTATCTGAAGGAGATACAGTTGTCATTGCATCAACGACAGTATTTTCATCAATAACAACAGAATCATTCTTGGGAGTTAGATTTACAACTTTATATTCAATTCGTTGTCCCATATATTCTAAGCGAATAGTGTCATGAATTGATACAGCTCTTCCTTGTAATCCCATATGAAAGAATTTTTTCGCGTCTCCTAAAATATATTCGGTTGTGGGTGCCAGTACAATCTTTTTTGCTGGTAAAACCTCTATTTTTTGCACAACAACCAATTCATCTAAGTGGACACCTGCATTCATTCTTGAGGTTGCATCTATTGAGATAATATCTTTATTCTCATCAATGCTATAAGTAGCCCAAACTATTACTGTCGTTTTTTTTCCCGTTGAACCCTTAATTTCGAGGACGTCTCCAGATAAGACTCCAAGTTTCTTCATATTTTTCTTGGAAATTCTACCAATACCCCGACCTACATCGTGATAATTCGCTTCTTTAACTTGCAGACGAAGTTCAATGGGTTGCATTAACAGCATCCTCACGCAAAAAATTATAATAGGGAAAAATGGCTGTTACTCAACATGTACTTTAGTACTTTGTTTTTCATCACATTCGATTTTTTTCAGCTCTACCTCTAATACGCCATTTTTAAATTTAGCAGAAGCAGATTCTGGTATGACGACACAGGGAAGATCTAATTCTTTAAAATATTTCCTTTTGGAATCTTCAGATTGAGCTTGAATTAACAAACTGTTATCTGTAGCAGATAATTCGATCTCTTGTTTCATAACACCTGGAATCTCTGCAATTACTCTGACAACATCTGTATCTTCGATCACATCAACTAATGGTTCTCGTTCATAAGAGGGGCGTGCATCACCAGAGCTACTCGTCATCTTCCGAGGAGTATTCCCAAATCGCTCAATACGAGGACGACCATCAGGACCTTGAGTCATCCGAAATCCCCAAACGAAACCTGGGAACCTAGAATCCCCTTCCATTGGAGTTCGCATACCAAATCGTCTGAAGATGTCCTCTAAAAAGTAGTCCATTTGATCAAACAAGGAATTGAAATCCATCCCACCAAAAGTGTTCATGAAATGGTTAAAAATATCATCAAATGGATTTTCACCTGGTTTTCTCCGTCTCCGTGGATATCGCCTTGAATCATCATCATCGTCATAATTACTACCAGTAGGATCTGACATTTTATTCTTCTCCATCAATTTTACTAGAACGGTTCAAATAAAAAGTTTTCATAAATATTTATAAACTTTTTTCGAATCTAAAAAATATTCACATGACTTGTATAGAAAATATTCACATTATATTATCCTTTTTATAACACTAAAAATACCCTCTAATCTAATATATTGATCTTTCATCATTGTAGTAAATATTTAACTAAAATAATTTGAATTAAAGATGATATCTTGAGTTATCAAGACAAAAATTTGATTTCTAAATTAAAAAACCTCTGTTATTATTCTTATATCAAAAAACTAATTAATTAATGAAGAAAAAAGGTATTTAATCGCATTTGTTAAATTTTTAGAGTAACTTTTATAACAAATATTATTATATTATCTCAATACTCAAGTTACCAATCGATGGTAATAATATAACCCTCTTAAATGAAAATTAAACTATTCACCTTAAAGCAGTTTTAATTGATTATCTAGGCAAAAGAACAAACTAAATAGTATATTGAGTCAAAGACAATAGATAAATACTATGAGGAAGATGTACATGACGATTCCTAAGAGTGCCGAATACATACGTAAGTTAGAACTTAGTTTGGATGAATTAATCCCGAAATTTGAAAGTCGACTACAGTTAATACGCGAGGACTTAAAATCACTTATCAGTGATATTGAGAATCTTAAGAATCTCATTGATGAAAATCGTCGCAAATCAAATGATTATACACGGGAAATCTCCGATTTAAACAGTGATTTGCAAACTTTTAATGACGAAATTGCCCAAATAGAACGGGAAATCTCCAAATCGTTGGATAAAATCGATTCAATTAATAATCAAGCTTCTGAACTTCACACAGAGCTGGCAGCAGACAGAAATAGCTTAATAACATTAGAAAGCGAAAAATCAACTCTCTTAGCTACTTTAAAAAGTTTAGATGAAGAGCAAGCTTCGCTTAAGTCCACACACGATGAAATTCAACCTAAATTTGACTCTCAAATGGATAGTCTCAACCATAAATATGAGAATTTAAAGGCAAAAAGAGATAGAATGGGAAATCGGTTTAAGGCAATAAGGCTTCTTTGTTCTGAGGATTACATACAAAGTCCTGAAACAGGACTGATTAAATTCCTAGCAAAAAAGCCATCACCAAGTTCTACAACGACAGAGATTCGATCTGCGCTAGGCTTAGATTTGAACACTTTAATTTCAATTTTAAAGGGATTAGCGGCCCGTGGTGTCCTCGAATTTGATGAAGCAGCTGGAAATATTAACATTTTGCAGAAAATAGATTTATTTGATAATGAGGTTTAATAAATGGACACAGATACTTTACGTGAAAAATTTATCCGTAGTGAAGAGGCCCTAGATCGTTTAGGGGATGACATTAAACAACTCATTTTTAGTCGGGCTCAAGAACTTAGAGAATCAAAAGATTACCTTGACACCCTAATTAAGGAAAAAGAAGCAGTAGACGCTCAGATCACCGAGCAAGAGGCAAAAATCGCTACTAATCAAGAGGATATAAATAACAAGGCCAATCTGAAAGAAGAATTAATAAAAAGACAAAATAATGAAGTAGAAGAGGCTCAAAGAAAAGAAATCGAATTAGAGGAAAAATATAACGAAAAAAAGACACTTAACGAAAAATTAGAAACAACAACTAAAGAGATTGAAAAAATAAAAACTGAAATTTCTCAGAGAAGGGAGAGTATTGCACATTTTGTAAAATCAAATCAAGATCTCGAATTGAAATTTCAAACTGAGCTTAATACAAAACACACTGAAATTACAAACCTTGAAGAAGAAATAAAAGGATTAGAGGCTGAAAATGCTGTTATATCATATCTTCTTGAAGAATCAGCAGAGGATATTCCAGAGGTAGACATCTTAGCCGCTATTATGAAGTTAGGACGATCAAACAAGGAACAGTTAAAACAGGAACTAGAAGGAATAATTTCTCCAGTACTTATTACTCGAACGCTTGGTCGTATGGCTGAAAAGAAATTAATCGTTTATGATGAGTCACGTGATCTTATATCATTACGATAAAGAATTGGGGTGATATAATCCACTCATCTGATGAAATATTACACGAAGAAGAATGGATTTTTTATAGAACCTTACAATCAGGAAAAATGCAATGCCTCGCATGTCCTAGGCATTGTCAACTCTCTGATGACGAAGTTGGCTGGTGTGGAGCAAGGATATGCAAGGATAGTAAGGTAGTTCCCCGTACATACGGGTTAATATCATCGTTAGCTATTGATCCGATTGAGAAAAAACCGCTTTACCATTTTTTGCCAGGTACAGGCATATTATCGATTGGTTCTCATGGATGTAATATGGGATGTCTACATTGTCAGAATTATTCAATATCAGCAAATCGTTCGATATCTTCCCTTAGGAAAATGATGCCAGATGAACTCGTAAAAGCTGCGATAGCAAATAATGTTCCTTCTATTGCCTCAACTTATAATGAACCAATGATAGCATACGAGTATGTTCGAGATATCGCCAGAATTGCCCATGATCACAATTTAAAGATGGTAGTGGTGGATAACGGATATATTACGAGAAGATTAGCTGAAAAACTTGGGACACTGATTGATGCTGCAAATATAGATGTAAAAGGGTTCTCTACTGAATTTTACAAGGAAATTTGTAGTTCTCCCTCATGGAAACCTGTATTAAAAACTTGTGAAACATTCTATAACCTTGGTGTTCACATTGAAATTACAAACCTCATAATTCCCACTAAAAATGATGACCTTCAAATGATTAGAGAAATGTGCGAGTGGATTTTAAATAAACTAAGCGCGGATATCCCTTTACATTTTTCTAGGTTTCACCCAGATTATAAGCTTCGTAACTTACCAATGACTCCTCTGGAGACTCTAGAGACTGCATACAACCTAGCAAAAGATATGGGCTTAAGATATGTATATCTAGGTAATGTGCGAAGTCATAAAGGGAATAATACTTATTGTTATCAATGTGGTAACCTAATAATCCAAAGATCAGGATACTATACCTCAGTTCAGGATATAGAAAATGAAAAATGCTCCAAATGTCAAACCCCCATTCCAGGAGTTTTCTCCTAATAGAAAATCAAAATTCTTTTACTGAAAAATCGATTCTTTGAATTTTTTCGTCTACTAAGGCATAAATCATTAGATTAGGTTTAGAATTACTACTTCCGAGTAGCCATAAGTATGGATAAGGCCAATTCCTCATAAAATGAATATCTTTTTGTGAAGGGTATAATCTAGAATCATGTGGATGGCTATGAAAGAAACCGATTAAAGACTTCCCTTCTTTCTCGTGATTCTGAATTTCTTTATACATTTCTTCATAATCTAATGAAAAACTGATAGGAGACTCATCTAAGTTTCGCATACGCACAAAATTCGTTATCAAAATCTGGGACTCATTAAAAAATCCAAACCCAAGGCTTACAAGCTCAATGTCAGATTTTTCCAAAAGTAAATCTGTTATGTGACGATAGGCAATTTTATTAATCACCACGGATTTTTTTACCAATGAAAATTCGTCCCCTATTGATTTTACAAATGATATTCAATTTAATAATAAATCTGTTACTACAAATAAGCGCGATTTCGTATTAAATTTTGTCATGGGAACTCGGGGAGAACATCAGATGATATCATTATATTCGCATATACTCCAATCTCTTCTAAAGCTTGGGAATAACGTATTTGAGCATCAGGTTCTCCATGAATGGCATATATATTACTAGGAGAGGTATATCGTACCATTTGAATTAGTCCCTCTAATGAGGAATGGCCTGAAAATGAAAAGTTTTTTACTTCTAAAGCTAAATTAACGTTGAATGTCTCTCCATATCCATTGTCTAACATAAGATTTCTTTGGCCTGAAAGAATTTCGGACCCAAGTGTACCTTCAACTTGGTAACCAACAATATATAATCCATTTAGAGAGTCATTTCCCCCAAATCTAAGATAATCATAAACAGGTCCTCCTTCAAGCATTCCTGATGTTGTAAGAATAATAGCAGGCTTATTTTGAGAGACCAATTTTTCACGGTTTTTGACTCTTTTTCTAGTATGTGACACCTCATCAATAGTTCTAATTCCATCATGCTCAAAGGGAGATCGAAGACCTTTTTCGTTCATTTCTATAAGAATCCGAGGAGAAACCCATTTTTTGCTCATATATTTCTGATAGACTGCATTCATGTCTAAGATCATACCATCAATGATCAAAGGGTACTTCCAGAGAAAAGTATCAAAATCGCTAGTTAAATATGCTTGTATCTCTTGAGATCGGCCAAGAGCAAATGATGGAATAATTGCTCTTCCTCCACGCGAATAACACTCCAACAAAGACTTAGTTAGATATGATTTAGCTTCTTTTCTGGTAGTTATTTTACGATTAGCATTTGTTGTTTCAATGAGTAATATATCAATTTGTTCATCAGGATCAGGAAAATTAGGATCATGAAAAGGTGTCTTAGTGTCATTAAAATCTCCAGTATAGAAGATCCGTGTCCCCTCCCAATCAAGAAGGATTCCAGCACTTCCTAGAATATGGCTTGCGTCATGAAATTCAGCTGTTATACCATTAGCGATTTTAAATTTGTTCTCATATTCGTGGGTATTCGTTTTCTGAAGAGCAGCATGTAAATGAGATATCCCATAGTGATGTGGACCTTCAATCTTTAAATGATCCTTCCAGAGTATTTTTACGATTTCTTTAGTAGGTAATGTCATATGGACAGGTCCAGAATAACCCGCACGATAAAGCGCTGGAACATAAGCAGAATGATCTATGTGAGCATGTGATATTAAAACAGAGTCGATATCGAGTGTAAGTTCATCAATTCCCTCAGGGGGTGTTGAAAGTCTACCAGATTTCCGTGGATGGAGCTGTATTCCTGCATCTAATACTATACGACGATCCTTATCAGAAATCATTATGCAAGATTTGCCCACTGAATCCGCAGAGCCAAAGACTGATATTTCTAACATTTTTCATCAATTGGTTTGCCATTTAATCGTGAAAATTTGTATTTTTTCTTTTAGATGAAGAAAAAGGTGAATTTTTGTTAGCTATTCATTTCCAAATTTCCTCTTAAGGAAGAAAAAAAGAATGTCATAAGATGAGGAATATAAAGACAGATGTATGATAGAGTTAAAATTCTTTTATCGAAAAATCTAAAAGATCGTCAATCGCATTATATAAACTGAGTAAAAATGGCTGTTGATCCTCAACAAGTTCCCATTTCAGGAATTCCATTTGGTATTTTTCTAATGTTTATTGGTTCTTTACTTGGACCTTTAGATATTCAACTGGCGACAATAATCTATAATATTGGATTTTTAATCTTCTTAATCTCCATCATAATTGTTTTTATTCAATGGTTTGCCAGTGGGGGTGCTGTAGAACTTCTTAACTTACTCCCGATAATTCTAATAATGGCGATAGTGCTAACACTTTTAACTGACTTTGTTAGTCAAACTTCAGAGACGCAAGCATTTACTTGGCCCTTAATTCTAATCTTTCTATTGGTTATTTTGGGTTTTATGTTCTCTCAAGGCGGTGATTTCAGCTTCCTGACGCCTTTCTTGCCTTTTTTGATTGGTATTGGTATACTAGGAGCTACAGCTGGTTATATGTTATGGGGAGATGTCATTCGTGGTCTTGCATATAGCATTGGTTTTCTCGGGATAGTAGTCATGATTATTTGGTTGAAAGTTAGGAAATCACAAAAAATTACTCCAGTTGTTGGTGAAAAAACAAGTATCATTGGCATGATTGGCAAGACAGTATCAATCATAACACCTTATCAAGAAGGACGTGTAAAAGTAGGGGGAGCAATTTGGAAAGCTCAATCTGATGTTAAAATTGGTGAAAATGAGGATATAGAGGTTATTGGAATCGCAGAGAATCAGCTTATTTTAAAAGTAGAACCTCAACGATGATCAAAAAATTATTGTTATTTGTTGATACAAGAAAATTTCCGTTTAATACAACAGATCGATAATCTAATCCCCAATAACCTCATATACCAGTATTAAGAAGAATTAAGATATATTTGAGAATAGATAAAGAATTATCTGTTACAAATTTTTCTACCCTAAATTTTTAATAGATCCTCATCCAGTTCCTTTATTTAGCTAGAAATCAGAGTTTTCAATCTAAGAATATCATGGGCCGGTGGTCTAGCTCGGTATGACGCCAGTCTCACACACTGGAGGACGATGGTTCAAATCCGTTCCGGCCCATTATTTTTTCTGGTTTTTAGTAGATATTAATTACTTTTGAATGAGTCTAAGATGTAGGAGTAGATGTTTTTCTCTTCTCCCTTTGAAATCTGCTGCAATCGTTGAACTATTAGTTCAGGTGTTGATTTTGCATATTTATAATAAACAGGAGTACGGTTTACTATTAATTCCAGATCTTCGGAAAGTCCTCGAGCTTCTATTCCATCAATCCGATGTTTTTCTTTGGTATACTTGGCTATTTCTTGAGCGAGATGAGTCACAAAAATCCCAACAGAGTTTTGAGAACGACTTAGTAAGTCCAAAAAAGCCGCAATGACTCTTGCAGATGCACCTGGTTCAGATATACTTTCCATTTCATCTGCTAGAACCAATCGTGAGTTGGGACTCATTATCATTTGGGAAAAAGTGCGTAGTGCGGTTTCAAAAGCACCTGCATCCATCTGACCAGCTGCTTTCCTATAATAATGAAGTTCCATAAATCCTGCAAGTTTTGCTTTCTTACAAGGTATTGGAAGCCCCATCTGGCCAAGGATGACCATAATTGCAATTGAAATTAGCAAGGTGGTTTTCCCACCACTGTTTGCTCCAGATAGAAGGATGATTCGTTCTCCATTGACGATATTATCAATTTTCCCTATCTCTCCCACTGCATATGACACAGGAATAACCTTCAAAACCCCTCGTTTTTCTTGTTGAGCCAAGAATAGATTTTGGCTTTCTTCAACAAGTAAACCAGTCTTCTGATCTTCTAGAAGCTCTGGTAAAACCAGATTATATTCATACGCGAATTTTCCAATCATTAAGAAGTAATCTAGCTCAAGCATGCAGCCCAAGGCTTGTTTAGCCACGTTCTCAAAACGTAATAAAGATTTAGCTAATGTCACCTTAAGTTCAAAGGCCTTAGTTGCCCTTCTTTGTCGTAAATACATTTTCAAACGATTAGATATATCCTCCATTGGATCAATTGGGTATCGAAGTTCCCGAGGAAATATCCCTGTAATGTACTCGGATTCATCATTTCGGAGATCTAAGGCTTTAATTAAATTTTCTTCAGCACGAGTTATGATTTCCTCAACAGCTAAATATAACTCATCATCGAGAAACTCACGTAAGTCTGATTTACCGCTTTCTGGGGAATATCCTTGTTCTTCAATAGACATTCCTTTTAATAGGGCAAGGATTTTTTCACCTCCCAATTGGACAGTTGTATCTTGGAGCTTACTTTCCAATTCCTCGTTAAGGTTGATCAGTATTTCACTCAACTTATTTTCGAAGATATTTTCAGCTCTAAAAAGACGAGAGTATTCCTCATTAAGTTCTCGAGTAGGTTCACCTGACTCTTCAAGGTTAATGAGCTCTTTTCCCATTTCAATTAGCATATTAAGATCCAAGTCTGCTATATAATTGTTTAATTCGATTCTAGGTATAGTTTTAAGAATTTTGGCTAGCTTAGAAATCGACTTTAGGGTCATTTTGTTTTGTGCAAAAAAGCTAAGGGTTTTTTCGGGGATAATCTGAATCAAATCATTGCGCTGGGATTCCGACACAACGGATATATTTGGGAATTCTTCCTCAAACATTAAGTCTGAACCAATCCATATCACTTCATCATAATCTTTAATAAAATCAGAAATTTCCTCTATATCATTTTTAAAGATGATCTCGCAGTATTTGCCTATTTCATTCTTTGAAAGCTCTTCATGTATTTGTTCATCTGTTGTTAAGACAATCCTTGCTGCTGTATCCAATTGACCAGTTTTTTCTTTAAGTGGCGAAATACGTCGTAATAAAATATCGTAATCTTTGATTGAATAGGGAGATTGATTTACTAAAAAGAAAAGATGTTGGGCTAATTGTGATATTCGTTGTCGCTCTTTTATCTTGTTTAAAGCTGAAATTGGTAGAGGAAAGTAAAGAAAGAGTCTTGATCTCGCATAAGTGGTATTAGCATAATTAGATATAATTTCCACAATTCGATTGTAGAGGATGATTGCATCTTCGGTTTTCAGGAAATTATGGATTTCGTCACCAGTTTCCTGATAATATAGATTGCGACATAGATTTAGAGCAAAACGTTCGCCAATTCCCTCGATAGAGGATATTTCTGCAATTCGAGATTCTCGTAATGCATTCATTACTAATTTTTCGCTTCCGAAAGTAGAAATCAGTTTCTCTTCAACAGAAGGGCCGATACCACGTATGTCTCGAAGTTTTTTCACTTTCAAAGTAGTTTCCATTCTCTTTAGATTATTTGTACGGAAGAGTTTGACAAAGATTTTTGCCTACTTTCAAGTTAAATATTTTGATTAAATGTATGTAATATTTTTTGCTTTAACTAGCTCGATAAATTTGCGAACTTCTGAAAATGAGCAATGGTCACTATATGGAAAGAAATGAACATCTAATCGTTTATTATTTAAACGTATTGCCCACCCTGTAGGCGAGATACGGAGTGCATCCATCATTTTGGCTTTATCTTCTTCCTTTATTCCTTTTAAATCTTCAACCATCCTTCGACTCCCAACTCTTATGAAACACTCCTGATCATTTGTAAAAAAGTCCCATTCTCCACCAATTTCTTTATAGATTTTAACTTTTTGGTCTGAGGCCCAAATTTTAGTCTTAAGGGCTTCACTAATCGTTTTAAGTAATAATTCTTTTCCAATCTTGTATGCAGCGATCCAAATATCTTTTTCGGGAAAATCTCCTTCTGATAAAATAAAAGTAAGAATTTCGCTAATAATTTTTTCTCTAGATGGAAATTGAAATAATGATTCTTTTCCATATGTATAATCTACCCAAAGATGATTAGCTCCTTGTAATAAATTCAGCTCATCCATTATTGGGGGCCCTAATCGAAAGTCACCTGTGTAAACTTCCTTCAATCCTTTTGATGATTCAATAACAAACAATAAACTCCCCAAGCAATGGTTCGCATCTAAAGCATGTACAATAAATTTATCGAAACTCAGAGATTGATTGGGTTTAATAATCAGACATTTTTCTCGTGGAATATTATGGATCACCTTAATTATCGCTGCAGTCTCATGTGAGCATACTAATGTGGCATCAGGGTCAGTAAGAATACTTTTTAGTCCAGATGTATGATCCGAATGTGCATGAGACAGAAAGAAGTAGCCTGATGATGCTTTCCAACGATCATGACGTCGGAAGGGAAATTCATCAAAGTAACTACTAGCAATCGATGAATATACCATATAATGTCTCCTTGAGTAAAGATAAATGACAATTTAAATGCTGATATAAACTTCTCATAATTTGAAAGTGATAGATCTTCTGTTGCAAGTGTAAAAGTGCACCCTATACTAGGAATCAGCATTACGGAGTGATTAGTATTTTTTTGACTAATTATGTACCAAGGATTATGATTATTATAACAATAATCCCCCGAATTAAATGCATTATGAAGTTGATTTGTAACCCAAAAAAAGAGAGAGATAATTTTTTGTAAAAACGAATAGTTTAAAAAGTTTAAAAAAGGAATTAAGATAGCTAAAATCTCATTATGTTAAAAGCAAGGGGATCCTGTTTCTGGGTTCGGAATGAGACCAGGTGTAACTCAGGCCCTTTGGCCGAGCAATACTCAGCTTTCCGATTTTCCCGTTGGCGCGAGCACAACAGTACAGATCAGAACGGAGCCTAACTTAACTTCCAGCAGAATCTCACATGCTAATGTAACAGATACTAAATCGTTGATGAGATTTTAAACCAATAGAAGCTAAGTTAAGAGTCCTTTTATATTTATTGTTAGGCTGAAGTAAATAATCCATTAATTGGTCTAATGCTAATCAGAACCACGTAACAAATCCTGGAATCTTTTTCAAATGTGATGAGTCAATGGATTGGCTAGAATGGCAAAAACAATATTATAAGATCGTTGATAAGCTAGGTCTTAATGTTAAAGCTGATAAAGAATCAACAAAGTTGCTGAAAACCTTTTTTGTGGAATGTTCTCCAGATAAAAGGACACAAATTCTTTATAAATTGAAATCAGTTCTTCGACAACCAGTAATTATTGCTGGGGCAGGGCCTTCTTTGGAAAAAGATTTACTTAATTTGATTTCTACCGATATTATCATAAAAGGATCTTTAATTGCAGTTGATGGTGCAACTAAATTATTTCAACAAAGAAAACTTATTCCTACCCTTGTAGTTACTGATCTTGATGGGGATTTAAAAGCAATCGAATGGGCGATTAAGAACGGTGTTTTAACATTGATTCATGCCCATGGTGATAATAAAGACATTGTTTCACACTTTCTTAAAAAGAATGAAGAAATCCTCAAAGAATGTGCTGTATGGGGAACAACTCAATGCAGTCCAAACCAAATTCTTTTTAACTTTGGGGGGTTTTCGGATGGAGATAGAGCTATTTTTTTAGCTCTTCATTTCCAATGCCCTTTAATAGGATTAGTTGGATTTGATTTTGGTACCACGATTGGAAAATATAGTACTCAATATTCACATAAGGAGAAATCAACAGAAAGAAAACTGCAGAAGCTCGAAATTGCTTTAGATTTAATTAATTCATTACCCTCTCGATATAAAGGGCTTCGCTTTAATCTCACATTCCAAGGACAGGAGATTTCAACCTTTCCAAGAATTAAATTTCCTAAATTCTTGAATCATTGGGAAAAATGGTATAAGTAGCCTTATAGAACTCTGTTTCCCAGACACTGAGTCTAATTTGATTAATTCTATTCCAAAATTCTTCTCCTTTTAGGCGTTTGTAAAGTTCTTCCCCTAAAAGTCTAGCCAATGTTTCAGCAGTAATATTTGCACACTCTAATAACTTGATTTCATTTTCGGGAATTGAATAAAAGCGATCTCCATATCTCAATTCTAGATTACCCGAACTTCTGGTGATTTTTAACAAGTTATTTTGAGATGGAATGAGTACGTAATGATCGAACTTGGATGTAATTTCTTTAAGAAGGTTATCTAGAAAAATGAAATCGATAAGTATCTCTTCAGGATCTTTATTTCCCTCGATTTTCACATCAACTAAATAATTGTGTCCGTGTATGCCTTCACAATACCTATTAGAGATCAAAGCATGTGATGCACAAAAGTGGTTCGAAACTTTATCTATGGCAACAGAAACATTATGTTCTTCTTGATGCAATAGGAATCTCAACTACTAGTAACTTCTTCTCCATACCAATCTCCACCCCTCATATCAAGAAAAGCTGATATCGCTGCAGTAGTCCCTTCTCCAACTGCAACTGAAATCTGTCCTTGGCCTGGAGTAATATCACCGCATGCATAAATTCGTGGGATATTTGTACGCTGTGAGTCGTCAACCTTGAT
>JBHLKC010000010.1:0-42093 GCA_048887065.1 Candidatus Hodarchaeota archaeon | reverse complement strand
ATCCTCTCCTTGTCTTTTCTGACCTTCATTGGGGACTTAACACTAAATTAGCTAAAAAATGCCTCACTGAGATAAAGAAGATATGTAGAGATAATCAAGTCAGATCTATACTTATTGCTGGAGATGTTCTAAATATTGACCGCGTTAATGAGCTAGATAAGACAGATATTGAAGGGGTCTCCCTTATTAACGAACTATCACAAATTCAAAATGCTCTAGGAGATCAAAGAATCCATATTCTTGCTGGGAATCACGACCCTGAAAGCTTCTACAAAAAATTCAGTGAAAAGATGAAACGGGAATTAGATATACATTTCTGGGGGAATTATTACAAGGATGAAAAAATTTGGGTAGCACATGGGGATCTCAACTTTTGGAATGAGTTTGCCCCACCAATTGATCAATACGTATCAAAATTCAGAAACTTAAACAGTTTAAATGAGCAAAAAATTATTGTAGGGCACAATCACCGCATCTACGAAGAGGACGAATCAAAATTTTTTGCTAATGGAGGAATAGGAAAATCATTTTCTTCTATACTAGTTACAGATGACTCAATCAGGTTAATAAAATCACCTGTTGAATATTCATTCGATTTTGATAAAATTTCTTCCGATTATTCAGGAATAAGGAATGCTGACATATCTATTAATGATTATGTTCAAAGCAATTTCGAATTAGTTGAAGGGACCCAATATACTTCCAGTATAGGAGTCAGTTCATCTGCGGAAAAAAAGACATGGATTGTAATCGAAGAAGGGGCGCCTACACATATCATTCCCTTCAATAAGGTTGAAGAGGTTAGTAAACTTGAAAACATTCAAGCTTATGAAATCGGTTTTCCAATACATTATACATTCAAATTAGATCAGACGTTAAAAGAAGCTTGGGGTGTCTTCTCGATCTCGGGGGATTCCATTTTACCTGTGATGGACAATGAAAATGCAATTGTGGGGACATTATCGATCTTTAGCATTCCAAAACCTGAGAAGGAACATTCGAAAACTAAAGAAGCCAAGATTGGCGAAGAAATGGAGAGAGTAGGTGATTTTTTAATTCAAAAATTAATAGAGAAAGACCAGCGTGTAAGGAAAGAGGGAGATACATCTGAAGAAGAAGAATAAAGTGCCAAAGGAATGAAATTCAAAATGTCAATAGCTATAATTGAGAATAGCACAAAATAAACATTACGACTGAAATCATCTTTTCTTAAAGATATATCATCACATAAAATCCTTTTCTTCCGTTTTTTTAGGATTAATAAAGCAGGAATGATTAATCCGAGTGAAAAAACTTATCACTCGGGAAATCATAGCGTTAAGCATGGTCTGCGTCCTTGAGTTGTTTAATCTGTTGATAAATCGCATCGGGATTCTCAATATCACGGAGAATCATTCCTCCGAGACCTCCTCGTGCCCCAATCATCGGAATCATCAAGCCTTTTGTCATTAAAAAAATTGATCCCAAGTTAAATCGCTTTTGCAATACCCCTTTCCGTAAATAGATCTCAGTAACATCGACAAACCTGACAGTTTTCTGTTCCACGGTAAAAAGACCCTCAAAATACTCAATACGATTAGGAAAAATGCGATACTCGATATGATTAATCGAGGTTCTTCGATACCAAATGGAGAGAGTCGCCCCTAAGATGAAAAAGCCGATAGCACCCACGACAAACATCATCGTCGTGGTAGAATCCACAGTACCCCCAGTGGTTGATTGATCGCTCGCTATTAAGGTCACCATCAACACACCTATTCCCCCAAATATGCCTAGAAAGATGCCAACTGGTATTGATTTTAAAATTGCTATAAAGCTTAGGAATTTAGGCTTTAAGATTACGATCGGTTCTTCTGATTTCATTCTACAAACCTCCTTTGATTAACTTACTTTATAATTAATCTTTCTTTTAAAAAGATATTGGATTCCATCACCCTTAGAATTCATAACTTCAGAAAAGTGAATTAAATCAAAAATTATGGTTACATAAGGAGATTTGAGTGTAATACCAATAATATTAAATCCTTTAATATCCCATTATTCAATTTTTACGAAAGCATTGAAACATCTATTGACAATAGATGTTTATACAACTCTATTACGATATAGCAATCAAAATAATAATAAACAATAATAAAGCTGAAGGAGCAATACTTGATAATTTAACAGACATTAGGGGATAATAATGATTGAAGAAACCCTAGATCCTGAAAAATGGGAGGAAATTAGAAAGTTAGGATACCAGATTATTGATGATATGGTTGGACATCTAAAGAATATTCGACGGCAGCCAGTTTGGCAACCAATCCCACAAGAAGTAAAAGATGTTTTTCAAAGCTCAATACCTATTAAAGGACAGGATATTCACTCGATTTACGATGAAATTAAAGATTACGTGATTTCCTACAGATTGGGAAATGCTCATCCTCATTTTTGGGGGTGGGTTTTTGGAACGGGTACATTGTTTGGGGCTTTTGGTGATTTCATTGCTTCAGCTATAAATGCATCTGCAGGAGGTTTTGAACAAAGCGCCGCTTATGTAGAAGACCAGATCATAGAATGGGCTAAAGAAATGTTTGGTTACGATCCTCAAGCATCTGGTTTGATAACTAGAGGTGCTTCAATGGCTAATATCATAGGACTGACAATCGCCCGAAATGTGAAAGCGGGATTTGATATACGAGAAGAAGGGTTTCAATCAGATCACGCGAAATTAACCTATTATGGATCTGAGGAAATGCATAGCTCTCTTCAGAAAGCAGTGGAACTTATAGGGGTAGGAAATAGGAATCTCAGAAGAATTTCTGTGACTGAGAATTTTCAAATTAATCTTGAGGAATTGCAAGAGACGATTATAAATGATAAGGAGAAGGGTTGCAACCCGATTTGTATCATTGGTAATCTTGGTACAGTAAACACTGGTGCTGTTGATGATCTTAATAGTCTGGCAGATATTGCAAGACAACATAACATGTGGTTTCATATCGATGGTGCTTTTGGGGTATTAACTAGAATATCTCCAAAATCACATCACCTGGCAGATGGGATAGAGCGAGCAGACTCAATTGCTTTCGATTTTCATAAGTGGATGTATATGAATTACGCAGCGGGCTGTGTTCTAATTAAAAGTGCAAAAGATCACTACCAATCATTTTCTTTGACTCCAGCCTATTTAGCGCGTGTGACACGAGGGGTTGCTGGAACAGAGAGATGGCGGACTGATTACGGGGTCGAAATGTCGGATGAATTTAAAACATTGAAGATCTGGATGAGTCTAAAAGAGCATGGAATCAAAAAATATGGACGATTAGTTGAGCAAAATATTCAACAGGCAAAATACCTGACAAGCTTAGTAGAACAAGATGAGAATTTAGAACTACTAGCCCCAACGTCTATGAATATCGTTTGTTTTAGATACAAAAAAGTTGGGATGAACCGAGAACAACTCAATAAATTTAATCAGGAAATTCTCTTTCAACTTCATGAGCGAGGTATTGCTGTGCCTTCCTATACTACACTACGAGGAGATTATGCAATTAGAGTTGCAATAACTAATCATAGGAGTAGAATCGAAGACTTTGATATTTTTATTAAAGCAGTGAACTATATTGCCAAGGAAATAGAAATTAAAGAATAGAATTCTACATTCACAAATAACCATTTTGATAGTAATCTACCATTTTTGAATTCGCTTTCATCCATTCTTCTGTCGCGGATTCATATATTTCTGGAGCTCGTTTATTTGCCTCCGAAATAATTGAGTCCTCATCTATATTCAAGAATTGACTGTCTTTCATTATCAATTGGCCATTAATTATAACATTGTCAACTTCATTTCCATTGGTGGAATAAATTAAATTGGGAACGAAATTTCTAAACGGTTTTGTGACTACTGGAGTCAGGTTACATTGCAATAAATCAATTGTTATAACATCTGCTTGTTTTCCTACAGAAAGAGACCCTATTTTACTTTCAAGACCTAATACTTCAGCACCTCCACGAGTAGCTAGCTTCAGTGATTGCCAAGGTGGTAACGCTGTTGGATCTTTATTGAGTACTTTAGTTAAAATACTAGCTGTACGCATCTCACGAAAAAGATTATGATGCCCCGTGCCAGGTGCTTGATCTGTTCCTATTGCTGCTTTCCCTCCTAGCTGTACATAATGGCCAAGAGGTGGAATGATACCATCTATCATAGAAATGGAAGTAGGACATCCAACCATGCTAACCCCATGCTCTACTAATATTGAACGCTCCTCTGGCGCTGTATCATGAATATGAGCAGCAATCAGCGATGTGTCTAATAAGTCATTTCTTTCTAATACTTTCACAGTTGAGAAATTACCAAACCGCTGTTTAATCTGTAATCTTTCTCGTTCTCCTTGTGCAACGTGCATATGAATCTTATATCCAATGTCAACAGCTTGTTGCTTGATGTGTAATAATGTATCCAATGAGACCATGTCCATTGCTTGAGGGCCATACATGTGACTCACTAATTCATTGCCTTTAAACTCTCGGAACGTATTTTTTGCTCTTTTTAAAGCTGTATCTCCTTTAGACTGATCAAACTCATATAATTCAGTTGGTTTCATTTTTGTCCGATCAGAAATTACTTCGTTAATCGTCTCAATTCCCACAACCCGAACTTTATAAGGTAGATAAACTTCGTCGATTAGTGTGGAAACAGAACTTGTATATTCTGCAAGAGTTGTTGTACCAGATTTTAATGCTTCCATTACACCAAGTTTACTCCCTAAAATGACATCTTCAGGGTTTAAATGTTTTATAAAAGGCCGAATCCCCTGATTCATCCATTCGATTTCTGGTAAATCTTGTGCTGCTCCTCTAAATAGAGTCAATCCAGTATGAGTATGAGCGTTAATTAATCCAGGCATGGTAATTTTATTAGTGCCATCGATGAGCTGTTCAGCTTTTTTATATTTGAGATCGTCTGTTCTCCCTACAAAAGTGATTTTCTCTTTTTCTATTCCTAACGATCCGTTCGGAATAATTCCGAGTCCCTTCCCCTCAAAGGTCATTAACCATGTGTTTATTATTGCAATATCCAATGGTAATCACATCATCCATGAGAAAAATAATCTAGATGTTATTTTATTACCATTTATGGTTGAAAACAACTTGTTCAAAAAATAAATGGTGAGGAGTTAGTTCTCACAAAAAAAAAGCTCCAAAACCCAGAACATTCAATATTCATTGTAAGGGTATATTTCATACCTTTTTATATTCTTTGGTTTCTAATATGTGTTTTCATTAGCTCATTCGTTTGATTTAAACAAAAAATGGTGATTTCTTGTATTTTTAGGAACCTTTATAAATAATGGACGAAATTAATCCATCAGTGAAAAAAATTATAGAAAAATATAAAAAGCCGTAAATGAATAGACAAAAGGATCAGGATATTGAGTTGAATTGATGGTGCAGCAATATCGCTTAGACTTTGATAAGCTAAAAGAGATAAATTTCGAATCTTTAGGACCTTTTTTATTGGATCGAATTAGAAAGAAGGAGATCTTATTCCATTTTATTGGAAGTGATCAGGATGGTTATACTATTTTAGCTGCCAGTCAAGAAGCGATAACGTATGCTCAAGATAATGAATTTCTTAATGTTCCCCTTAAACAGGATAAGAATGTAAAGTTAAATGAAATCGCAATTCAAGTCCTTGCTCTTTCACGAAGTTTACTAAGGACACCTGGAGACGAAGGAATTCTCACAAACAATAGTGATCTTATAATAGACATGGTTCTCTTTTTGAAGGAGCTTTTTGTCTTATTTGGCTTGCCTGTCGCTTATTGGAAACAATTCATCAATTCTGCAGATAGAGAAGCTATTACTAAAATCCGTGAGGTCATTTCTCAAACTATTATGACTTCTAGTAAGAAGAAAGGTTAAAATTATGCTTACCCTAGGTACTTCCACAACCCCTCCTAAAAAAACCCTACCCACCTATCTATTCGGAATGAGGTGAATGAAAGCTAATCTTTGACTTTCATTCCCTCATCCTCTAGTTTTTCCTAATAATTCTGTTGTCTAAAGGTACAAAACATCCTCCTATTAAACGATTAATCGATCATGTTACCACAAGAAGGACAATAATTTGAATTTGAGGCTAATTTTATCCCGCAAACCTTACAATAATTCCTAGGATACCTTTGTTTTGAATTTTCTAGGCCTCTGATTCCAAATACAAAAGGTAAGAACAGAAAGAGAAAGAGGAATGGAAAATCATAGAGGAAAAATAAAAGTAAACTCACAAAAGAGATGAATAAGGACACGATAGAGAGGGTCAACCATTTTTTATCCATGTTTACGATCCCTCCGTCCTTTTATTTATTTTCTTTCTATTAATTCAAAGAATAACATCGATTAATGCGTGATTACTTTTGAATTGTTTTAAACCTACAATTGATCGTTGGATTCCTTCGTCTTTCTTGTTTGGTTATTGCTTATAGAAGAGAATAAAAAATATATTTTTTTCTTGTGTCTCATCATTACTTTCTAATCATTCTGAATCTACGGTTGGTTATTTCATGAAAAGAGTCCCTCATCGGTTTATAATCCTTCTAATCAGCATTCTTATGATCTTTGCTGGAATAACAACAGCGTGGTTAGTTCAAAATAGCTTCGGTGCCGTCATAACTAAAGAAATTGACCTACGAACTACTGAGAATGTTATTATTCACAGTACTCTTCAAATCCCGAATGAAGCTACTTCATCAAATCCCGTTCCTGGTGTAGTTGTAATTCATGGAGTTTACCAATCTAAAGAGTGGTTGATGGCATTTGGTATTGAATTAGCACGAAGAGGATTTGTTGTTTTAACAATTGATGCTGGATCTCATGGAAATTCTGGTTACACGAGTTATGATTCAGATGGAGGTGGAGCTGCTGCTCTTGAATATTTAAATAATCTGACTTATGTGAACAAACTGGGAATTGTGGGCCATTCTATGGGCGCAGGGATCGCTATTCAAGCTCTTGAACTCACGACCGTTCCAGTCGACGCAGTAGTTTTCGTAGGGGGTGGTTCTCGTAGTACAAGCGAATGGGCGAATACAACCTTTCCCAAGAATCTCTTAATAACAGTCGGTCGGTATGACGAGTTGTATGATGTCCCAAGTCTGTACACATCGTTAAGTGATACTTTTGGAGTCACTGAGGGTTCAGTTAATCCAGGTCATTTGTATGGGGATTTTTCCAATGGATCAGCTAGAAAACTTGTACTCGGAGAAACAAATCACTTATTCGAAACTATAGATCCAATAATAATAAGTGAAACAGTTATTTGGCTTCAAAGCAGTTTGAAAGGAATAGATAAACCACTTGGGTATTTAATTTATCAATTTCATATTTTAGGAGGATTAATCTCATCTCTTGGGTTGATAATCTCAGTTTTTCCTCTTATCATTATCTTACTTGATTCTCCAATATTTTCATCCATACGAAAGACTCCATCCTCAAAATATGCTATTTCTAACAATAAGTATTTGATTTTCGGCATTTTATATGCTATCATAGGCTTAGGGCTGTTCTTACCTGCATTTATGTTTCCAAACCTTCCTTTCCCTCAAAATTTAGGTTCTGATGTTTCGATATGGTTTCTTGGATGTTCAATTGTGGCTTTCCTACTAATGCTAATTATTTACAGAAATCTAAAGATCAACAGTGTCAATTGGGCTGATTTTGGTATTGATTTCCCCTTCTCGAAAGAAATTCTGCAACAAATTGGAAAGAGTTTGATTGTATCACTTATCGTGATTTTATGGCTATATGTTTGGGTTTTCCCTGTAGATCTCATTTTAGCTCTTGACTTTCGTGCTTTTCTTCCTCTATTCAATGACTTGACATTAAAACGCATATTAGTAATTCCCCTCTATTTGATATTTACCATCCCTTTTTTCATAATAGAAGGGATTTGGATAATTGGATTATTAAGGCCTGAATCAAAAAATAAATGGTCGAGGACGCAATTTGAATGGACTGTCAAAGCTGTGCTCATTAAATGTTTTCCATACTTCTTAATCCTAATGATTCAGCTAATTGAAGGGTATATACTTGGATCAGCTTATATTTCGGGGATGATTGGCTTTTTCTTATTATTTCTATGGATGTTTACTCCATTTTTTGTAATATCAACGGTAATTTTAGCCTGGAGTTATCAACATACTGAACGTGTTTATATCGGCGCTTTTCTGAATGCGTTAATCTTTAGCTGGACCTTATCATCCATTTTATCTTTAGCAATGTAGTTTAATTACCAAATGAACAGTGTATTTGCACAAAATTATTGAATAAGAGTAGAAATTAAGATTTTCGGGGCAATGAGTTAAAAATATGAAGTTCAATTTGAATATTAAACATTTAAATGACATGGAATTCTATAAATTTTGATATTGTTGTGTTGTCAAGTTGTGGTCACGAGAAGAATTGAAGGATCTACAAATAGCTGGGAAAATTGCTCAGTTAACATTAAATCAGCTCGAACCTCATATTAAACCTGGAGTTTCAATTGGAGCTCTTTATGATATGGCTGAAAAGTTAATTACAAGTACTAAAGGAGCAGATTTAGCTTTTCCTCCAAATATCTCCATTGACCAATGTGCTGCTCATGATACAGCTGCTCCAAATGAAAAACGTGTTGTTTCTAAGAAAGCATTAATTAAGATAGATATTGGAGCTAACATGAATGGCATGCTATCAGATATTGCTCGGTCTTATAGTATGGATGGAAAGAATGCACGATTAATCAAAGCGTCCAGAGAAGCTCTCGATAATGCAATTAAGATTATTAAACCAGGTCTTCGCATCAACAAGATTGGAGAAGTAGTTCAAGAGACCATTGAAGGATACGGCTTTAAACCAGTAGCTAATTTGACTGGACATCAGTTAGAACGTGGACATCTTCACGCAGGGTTGTCAATTCCTAATATTAAAGCGATGCCATTTTCAAAAAGATCAAAATTACAAACAGGAATGATTTTAGCTATAGAACCTTTTGCATCCAATGGTAAAGGACCTAATGCAGGATATGTAGAAGATGGGAACAGTTCAGCATTAATTTATTCATCTCTTGGAAATCCAAAATCAGATATTGGAAAAAAGTTAGTTAAGCGGTATCAGAAGCTTCCTTTCGCTCTACGTTCTGCATATAGAGTCTTACAGAAGCAGAATATTCATACAGAGGACTTGGCTGCAATTCTGGATCAAGATCGCTTTCGAGGTTATCGGCCGTTAATTGAAAAATCAGGAGGATTAGTATCCCAAGCAGAACATACAGTTCTCGTAACAACTAAAGGTGCAAAGATACTTACATAATCGACTCTTCTTCCCTAATTTTTGATTATAATGAAGAATTGGATGCTCAACTTTTGTCAAATAGTAGGTTCAATCACAAGGAAACTCTATTAATCTAGCAATTTTTCTATTCATTTCTACAACCGAAGGATCGCACTGATAGATTGATATTAGAAATTGAAACAAGTCTCTTGTATCCATGTTCAATTTCATAAGTACTTCTTCATTTTTTTCGATCCATTGTCTTATTTTCTCATGACCCTCTTTTCTAATTTGCATAGCTGATGTATAAAGTTCTTTACTAAATTCAGAGGTCACATTAGGTGCAAAATGTTCTAATAGAATTGCAAACCTAAGGTAATCTGTATCTTCAGACAACTTATTAGGCTCAACAGGTTCCCCAATCCATAGAAATAGTTTTGCAGTTCTACCAAAGAAATGAGTAATTTGACGTCCTTCTCGAATACTAGTCACAATTTCTATGTAATCTTTCTCTTTCAGTTTATTTAAATGAAAATAAACATTTGAGATTTTGATTTTTGTCATAACTCTCTCTTTTAGGAGTTTATGTAACTCCTTTACTGAAAAAGCATGTCTGATTTCTGAGATCTTTTTGTCTTCATCATACTCTTCTACACCTTCTCGCAAAATATCTAGAAGTTCTGATCTTATTTCCTGATTTATCAATTGGATTGGCATTGACTCAGGGATTTCTTTTATTACTGGAATTTTTTGCCAGTGATCTAGGAGAATTTTCTTTAATTTCGGATCAGACAGTTGGGTTGGTTGGCTTTTTATTTTTTTGGAGGAATTCACTTTAATAACCGCATTCTATAGCCCATGCAACTTTTTAGCAAAAACCTAAATTGAATAGAACAGAAACAGAGAATAAAATGCACTTGATATACAACAATTAAAGTAAATATATTAGATTTTTGTTAACAGATGAAATTAAATAAGGTTTTTATTAAATTGTAATTGCCATTTAGAAAGGATTTTTAAACTTACGATTTAGTAGTTTACTAAATTGAGTAATAAGGAAAAAATGTCTTATACTACAGACAATTGAGATCTAATGTGCTATTTGTTTATATTTTCGAAGATTGATTAATGGGATAGACAGAATATGAGTTTAGAGAAATACTGGGAGCTTTTAAGAAAAGTTGATGATTTATATCAGGCTGGGAAGTACAAAGAGGTCATCGAATTTCTAAAAGATGTACCAAACCAATATGCTGATCGAAAACCTGCTATTTATTATCCTCAGATTTGTGCAGCATCAAAATTAGAACAATATGATCTGTCAATTCAACTAATACGGGAAATTTTAGATGAAGGGGGGTGGTATTCAGAGATGGTT
Source organism: Candidatus Hodarchaeota archaeon (assembly GCA_048887065.1). Classification (GTDB taxonomy): domain Archaea; phylum Asgardarchaeota; class Heimdallarchaeia; order Hodarchaeales; family Hodarchaeaceae; genus Hodarchaeum. Next base: position 31,415 of record JBHLKC010000010.1, on the reverse strand, counting down.
CTGCGACAAAGTCCCTCATTAAAGCCCCTTCAAGATATGCCAGAGTTTGAAGAACTATTAAAAATCAGTGTGGAGCGTTCGAAGCAGGTTTCCTCGCCTGACCACAATATAACCATTATCCCAGATAATATTAATCCTCCTTATCCTTTGATGCTAGCTCTGCATGCTGGTAGTGGTTTTATAGAAGAGGAATTTGAATCTTGGAAAACGATTGTTGACCAAGGTTACATTCTAGGGATGCCTCGCTCTTCTAATGTATTCTGGTCAGGTAAGGATAGTGCATATTGGCCAGATCACGAATCAGCCTCTAATCAAATTAAAGCGTACGTTGACAAAATAAATGTTAACAATGCACTTGATCTAGAGGGTACCATTCTTGGGGGACTTTCATCGGGTGGAGAGCTTGCAATTTGGTTGGCATTAACTAATACAATTCCTATGTGCGGTTTTATTGTCGTAGCTCCTGGTGGTCAGTGGATGAATGACCCTGATAAGTGGAAACCCTTGATCGAACAAACGAAAAATCAGGATCTGCAAGGATTGATTATCTTGGGAGAGGAGGATAAGGCTGTTCCCCATGATAGTATTCAACAGCTTGTAAATATGTTGAACGATGGAGGAATTCACTGTCGGCTCCTGAAATATCCAGGTCTTGGCCATTGGTATCCACCAGATTTTGCAGATATTTTGACATCGTTTATCGAAGAAATAAATTTAGTCAAAAGATAATTCTTTCCCTTTAACGAAGAGTAAATATTCGATTTCAAAATTAATTAAGAAAAGAGGTAATCAAATGACAAACACGATTAACTCGGTAGAAATAGAACATCAAACTAACCTTAAAGGTTACATTATCTTTTTAATTGGGCAATGGATTTCGATTTTAGGATCAAATATTGTGCAATTTGGTATTATATGGTTTTTAACTATCGAAACTGGTAGCCCATTTGTACTAGCTTTAGGCCAATTCTTAGGATTTGCACCATTTATATTAGTAACCCCAGTTGCAGGAGTATTTATAGATAGGTGGAGTAGAAAAAAAGTTATTATGTTTGTTGACTTTGTACAAGCATTCTTAGGTCTTGTGCTCATTTTAATCTTTGCTTCTGGATTATTTAGTGCACTAGAGATGGTTGTTGTAATCTTAGTGATAACCTTCTTTCGGGGTATATTTGGAGCATTTCACACCGCTGGTGTAGACACTCTCTTACCCCTTTTGGTACCCAAGAAGCATTTAAGTCGAATTAATGGTATCAATTATTTAGCGAATGGGGCAATTCTCATAGTAGGACCAATTATAGGGGCAATTGCACTTGAATTTTTCCATTTGAAAGATTTATTATGGTTAGATGTGGTTACTTTCTTAATAGCTATCATTCCAACAGCAATTATTTTCATACCTAAAATTACTCGTGTAATTCAAGAAGATCGCGTTAAACCCTCTTTTAGAGCTGAGTTTACAGAGGGTCTTACGTTTATTCGAGAGAATAGCGCATTACTTGCGTTATTAGTTGTTTTTACAAGCGCAAATTTCTTTATCTCACCTTTGTTTACCCAATTACCTATAGTAATTACAGCAATCCATTTTGGTGAAGCAGAACATCTCGCTCTTCTTTTTGCTCTACAACAAGCTGGTCTTATAATAGGGTCAACTATCATGTCTACATGGAAAGGGTTTTCAAATCATGCGAGAGGAGTTTTTATTGGTATTTTCATTATGTATCTCGGAATAGGCATCTTTGCCCTAGCTCCTCCTGGAACATATTTGGTATTAGCAATAGGTATTCTTTTTACAGGGTTTGCTTTACCCCTGGCAAATGTTTCTAGTGAAACAATTTGGGCAAAAACCGTTCCTAAAGAGTTACTTGGCCGAGTTTATGCTGTCAGACGAACAGTTGCACAAATTTCAGGACCTGTTTCTATTTTACTCTCAGGCTTCTTAGCTGAATTCATCGGAGTTATTCCAATACTTTTGATGTGTTCTGTCTTGGGAATTTTTATACTTGGATATTCATGGTTTTTTACTGCATTTCCTTCAGTGGAATTGCGATTACAAGAGAAAGCTGATGAAGTATCAGCTAGTACTCCTGTTACAGGAGACGGTAATTAAATAGCTAGATTACGTTTAGTTAGTTGAATCTCAACATTCAACAATGCGATACTTGCAAAATACCTAATGCTGGGATCCTTCTCAATTGTATGATTGATTAACTGCTTCAAATCCTTAATAGCTGATATTCCTCCCCGAAATCCTAAAGCTTCAGCTGCTAATTCACGAACACTATATATTCTGTCTTCCTTGATCGCTGTTATTAAAGCTGAATTGATAATTGAATCATATTCGGGATAATGAAAATGACCTAATGCATGAGCACTCGCGGCTCGTACTGTATTGGCTTTATCATTCTTAAGAATATGTATAAGGGCTTTTAGAACCGCATCAGTCATTTCATTATACAGATCTAGATCAGATGATACAATTGCGGTGATCCATTCAACTGCTTGTTGTCGTATTTCGATACTAGCTTCAGAGTTTATATAGCTCATTGCTAAAGGAAGATCAGATAACCTAGGCCACGATGTGAGAATATCTAAGAAGAATGGAAGATTTGCCAGGAATTTCTTATCTTTCATAATTTCAATGATTCGCGGCGTATATTCAATAGAACTTAATTTTGAAATAGCCCAAGCAGCTTGTCTCTGAACAAAAGGATCAGAGTCATATAATAAACGATCAAGAAGAAAAGTAAATGTTGTCGAGTTCTTTAGGTGGCCTAAAAATGTACAAGCTGCAGCTCTGAGTGAAAAAGATGAAGAGTTTGATAGGATATTTAAAATGTGTGGTAAGTGAATCTCCAAGAAATCTTCATCGGTTTTAAGTATTGTGACATAGTTTTCTAAAGCTTCTAGGATTAGTTCTCTTAATGGAGTTTTATCTTTCTCTAGCATTTGAAGTAAACAATTTGCTGCAACTGCTGCAATTGAGGTTGAACTCAAGCGCCCAATAAGGCTGACCATACCCTCCTTAATCTTCAAGTCCGTTTCTAATGAATTTGCAGCTCTGCAAATAACTAGAATCATATCTAAGTTGGGTTCAAGTTGCTCGATTGACCAAGCTGAAACTTCCCTTACATAAGAATCATGGTCTTCTAATCCTTTCAATAGAGACATAATTGCCTGTTGAGACTTCAAAACGCCTAAAGCTTCTGCAGCTGCTTCTCTAACAAAAAAACTAGGATCATTTTCTAATGATTCAGCTAAATCAGGCAAAGCTTCAAAACATGCCATGTTACCCAAGGCTACTGCAGCTGCTCGACGAACATCTGAAATCCCATCAAAATTTAGTTTTTCTATAATTAGGAGAGATAAATCTGTTACACCCCATTTTGAGGCTATTTCTATAGCCCGCTTCCGCAAAATAGGGCTGTGATCAGTTTCAAGTATTAATTCTATTAGATCAAATACCTGTTGACTATCTATTTCCCCTAGAACATCTAGACTAGCCTTTCTTAGCATTTCAGGTTCATAAGGCGTAGTAATTATGCTAGCTATGGTTTCTTGGATCTTTTCGGGCAAAATTCTGGTTTTTTGAGTGAACTGATGAAAGCCTCTCATTATAGATTCACGAATTCCATCGTGAAATCTATATATGTGTAAAGATTGCGATAAAAATTCTATTGTTTCAGGAACAGGGCAATATCCGATGAGTTCTAAGTTGTAATTGATTTTTTGATCTTCTTGAGTAATAGGTTTTAGTTTTATAATAATAGAAGAAAAATCATAATCATTAGGTACAAGTTTAAGGCTTGCAGCAATTGTAGTATATAGTTTATCAATAACTACCCCATTTTTTTCTCTTACATACCAATTAAGTAAATCATCAAGCACTTCAACCTGGCCTTCTAATGCAGCAGCGATTACTTCCCTTACAGCTGGTTTTGGTGACCTTGAAAGCGAAATTAATTTTTGTAAAAGTAAAAATGAGTTACGTTGGGCTAGCTGAGTCGCAATAATGGCTTTAACCTGCAAATCAGGATCTTGATCAATTGCTTGAATTAGGACATCTTGGATTGATTCAAGATCTAACGAGGTATCCACTGATAATCACACAATTAATTTTTTCGCTTCGGTTTGGATTAAAGCCCATGCGCTGTTTACATGGGATTCACGAACTTCTGTTTGACCAACAACAAACCTAAGAGTATATTTTCCTTTTAATTTGGTATGTGTTATGAAAATTTTTCCTGTTTTATTTAAATTATGCAGCAATTCCTCATTTATACTATTTAATTCAACTTCATCTTCAATATCGCTTGGATGATATCTGAAACATATTGTATTTAGAGGTACAGGCGCCAGCAGTTCAAAATCTGGTGAGATATCAATTTTCTCTCTTAAAGAGTTTGTAAGACTAATGTGATATCTGATTTTAATTTGTAAACCCTCAACACCATAGTACCTTATTACCCACCATAACTTTAGAGCTCGGAAACGACGGCCTAATTGTAACCCCCAATCCCTATAATTATTAACCCCTTTCGCTTTTGTTTTTAAGTACTCAGGTAAAATTTCAAATGTTCTGACCAACGCCTCAGGGTCTTTTATGAAGTACGCAGAGCAATCAAAATTCGTAAACATCCATTTATGTGGATTAAAAACGAAAGTATCAACATCCTCAATTCCATTAATCATCCAACGTTTTTCTGGTAAAACTAAAGCTGTTCCAGCTAATGCTGCGTCAACATGAAGCCAAACATTGTGTTTTTTGCAAATCTCTCCGATTCTTTTTAACGGATCAATTGCTGTTGAACCAGTAGTTCCAATTGTAGCAACAACTGCCAATGGGATTATATCTTCATCAATATCTGAGTTTAGAGCCTCTTCAAGGGCATTTGGTTGCATAGCATTACTCTCATCAACAGGAACCTTTCTAAGATTTTTTTTTCCTAATCCAATGATTTTTACAGCCTTTTCAATACTCGAATGTGTCTCTGTTGAACAGTATGTTGCTAAAATTTTCTTTGCATTCAATCCTGATAAATTTACATCATAATTAGTTACCTTCTCTCGAGCAGTGAGGAGAGAACAGATTGTTGAAGTGGAAGCAGTATCTTGGATTACTCCACTGAAATCCTTAGGTAAACCAATCATATCACGGAGCCATTCTAAAACCCGTTCTTCCAATTCAGTTGCAGCTGGGGAAGTTTCCCAACTCATACATTGAGCTCCAAGGGTTGCAGTGAGCATCTCTGCTAACACTGAGATTCGGCTACTATTAGCTGGAAAATACGCAAAAAATGAAGGATGTTGCCAATGGGTAATTCCTGGAATAATAATATCTTCAAAATCAGCGAAGATTTTTTCAAACTGCTCTCCTTTAGTTGGTGGATCAACGGGTAGTTTCTTAATAATCTCTCTGGGCAAAACCTGCGATTTAACAGGAAATCTTTCTGGATATTTCTGTAGATTCTCTAGGTAATCAGCCATCCAATCGACTAATTGATGTCCATATTTCCGAAAATTAGTTTGATCCATTTTTTTTTCCTTCTACATTTAATTTGCAACAGAAAAAATTCTAAATCTTTTAATAGCTGAAAATAATAATACTTTTTCTCTGTCTAATCTTTTTTCCAACAATAAAATGATTGAAATCAGTTAAGCTAATTAAGAATATTACATACATTTTCCGTAATATCTATTAAAATTATGACTACTCCAATTAACAAAGAAAATATTCAAATAATCTTTAGAAAATTCTATAAAAAGAGATATAGATAAAATTAGATTGAGAAAGACTTACTAAAAGTTTTAAATTACACAAAAAATACAGAAAGGCTTAATTATAGACTTAATATGAGCAATAGAAGATTTAAGAGGGAATTCTGATATGGAAAATGAGACTAGGAAGTCAGATAATGCTGCTGCCTTGAGTAAACAATTACAAAAAATAAAACAAGAGAGAAAGATTCTTGATGCAATTATTCCTTATTATAGCAAACTAGGGACATTTGATCATACAATTGGTGTATCTTTACTAGAATTTAAAAATTATTTAGAGGATAACAGTTTTTCTGAACTCCGTAATGAGTATATTGAGAAAGTAGAAAAGAAGATCAAGCAAAGGAAAGAAGAGCTCGAAAGGTCAACTAAAGCAAAAGAAAAACTTAAAATCGAACACGAAGAGTCGGAAACACAAGAATATCTGGAACAGAGAATAACTACTCAACAAGAATCAGTTGAAAGCCAGATTGGCTTGACCCACGACGAGCTTGGGAGCTTAAAGCAAATTATTTTCATCCCCAGCTGGAATAAATTGATACAAACAGATATCAAATTTAAAGGTTTTTATCTTAATGAACCAGTATTAGAAATAATAAAAGATAACATTGTATTTCTTCCAGAATTTATGGTTACTGGATTTGAGGAAACAATGGGAGATCCTTTTATTTTCTTCTGTGGTATAGGAATATACTATGTCCAATTTCGTTTAAAACCAGGAGAAATCATTGATGATTATCGGGAAATTACTGGTATTGTATTACCCGTACCAGTTTATGATAAAGCACAGGATCTGTCTCGAACGTTGGTTCAATCACAAAAAGAATTACTGATGACCGAATACATGACAACAATCCCTTTTTCTTTAATGTTAGCAGAGCAGACAAAACAGATGTTCCTGCGAGGAGTGATCGCCCGGAACATCTATCATCCCTATAAGGAAAGTTTCACCAAATTCGTTGATACTTGTGAGGATCCGAATAGTTTTAAGGAAGAAGACGGTTTGAAAGTGTTATGTGGTGGTTTAAGTGAGAATATTCCCGTTTTTGAAAACGAGCTTCTTACTGAAATAAAATTAGAACCATATTCAAATCATATTGCTGGTATCAAAAACATTCAACCAAAACTCAATAAAATAATTTCCGATCTCCAAATTGAAGGTTTAAAAAAACCAATATTCGAGAATTTCAAACAATTAAAGAATGATTTTATAAAAATTGGATATCCCCGCTTACTTGATTGGATGCCTTAAATCTGGTTTTCTGATCATATCTAGATAATTTGTTTGTTTTGAAATGTCATTTCTTAAAAAAAAGATATTTGAATTTGCTCCACAGCATTGGATGGTTCAACATCCTATTTTGGCTCATACTTTTTTTTGGGAAAATCCAGATGGGACATTGTCGATTTTTGACGCGGGTACTTCATTAAGAGACGCAGAAAAGGTTATATCTGCAATTCGGATTTTAGGATACTCATTAAATATAGTTAAAGACTTAATAATTTCCCATTGTCATTTTGATCATATTGGGGGGTTACCAGTTTTTAAAAGAATGATCCCAAAATTAAGAGTAACCGCTCACAGAATAGAAGTTCATTTTCTTAATTCTCCCTATAGTTTGGACAGCCGTCATTTAAAAGGAATCGCTCGTTGGTTTTTTATTCCGCTCTTTAAACGGTATGACACACGTCCCATTATCATTGACCAACCTGTTACCTCTAAAACCACTCATAGATTCTTCAACTTCATACACATGCCAGGACATACATTAGGTTCAATGGCTTTACACATTAAAAATTCTGGAATCATTTTAACAGGTGATGCTTTGTACACAGGAAAAAATGGACACATTAGCTATTCACCGCCAATTTTTTCAATTGATCCAACTTTAGAAAGGCGTTCAGTGAAGAAATTAGTGGAATATGACTTGGATTATGATACTATGGTTTCTTCCCATGGAAAGTCAATTAATGAAGCAAAGAAGCACTTAGAACAATTTATTGCTAGATCTAATCTTTAATATCAAGTAATTTTACTTTCATTAAGAAATTCTAGCAGAATCTTATTGAATTCTTCATAGTGTTCATGAGTGATTCCATGATCTCCATCAAATTCAATTATTTGTGCTTGGGGAAGATGCTTTTTAAGAACTTCAAAAGCAATGGATGGATTAACGGTATCTTTGTTCCCATAAAGCATTAGAATGGGAAATTCCAATTCTTCTAATTGTTGAAGGTAATTTTGGGATTTTCTTAATCGTCGCTTTGTATAAATGTATGAAAGCAGCTTCTGGAAGCGTTTTACAATTGACCAAAGAAAAGACGCAAAAGCGCTTTTCTTTTTTCCTGTTCTCTTTTCTTTGGCTAAAAAATTCCAAGCTCGTGTTGTTTCATGTAAAAAAGGACGTGGACTCACTAGAACTATAGCTTGAGTAGAGCCAGGATATTTTATTGCGTACATTAATGCTAAGGTTCCTCCCACGCTATAACCGACAAAAATGGGATTTTTATTCAGTTTAAGCTCATCAATTAGGAGCATTCGAATATCAAGTATGTGATCTTCAGTTTTATTCTTTTCCACTCTTTTTCCTAGACTGGACTTTGCATACCCACGTAAATCAGGAGCAATAAGTTGAAATTGAGACGAAAGGTCAGGATTTTCCAATTGTTTTCCCCAATGAGACTTTGAACTTCCTAAATACCCATGAAGAAAAACAACGGGCTGCCCTTTTCCATCAATGTAATAATATAACCGGTAATTGTCTCTAGAGTAATAAGGCATAATTAGTTAATCTCCAAAAGGTAGAATAATGTTCTCAATGAAGTAGTCGAATAACGAGGAAGCTTCTCATTCATCAATCTTTCGATTCTATCGTACACTATGGAAAAACCTTCTGGTTTCATTCAAACAATTCTAATAAATAATTTTTTAAGGATAGAATTCTAATACTTCGCAATTATCAGGTAGGATCGCTGGTTAATTTGAGATTTTTGGAGATTTTATTAAAGAATTTCCGTAGTATTACCAATCTTCAGTTATCAAATCTGCGACGATTAAATTGCTTCATTGGACCGCATAATTCTGGGAAAAGCAATATTCTAGATGGAATATCGGTTTTTTGGGATGCGTTTATTCGTGCTAAAGTACAGCAGAAGCAGTTACAGACTAATTTGGGACAACAACTAAAACAAGATTTTGATAGGAATATCTTATCCTACCTAGGGGATACTAAAACGGTTCATGGAAGTTTTGAGTTAAGTCTAGAAGGAAATATGAGTAATTGGGTAAATAATTCTCATTTACAAGAGTATTTCACGCTAACAGCTAATTATCATAAGCACCAAAGAGCTCATGACTTTCTCAACGACTTTATAGATGAAATATCAGCTAAGATTACTCCAGAGTCTATTAGTAGTTTAAAATTTGAGCTAGATCTGAATCCTGAATTTCTGTCGTTTGTTAACGAAAAGTTGTATTTTCATCTTAGAAACGGAGAGGAAATTCTTTTTCAATCCGAAAAACTTCCGATTTCTATCATCCAACAAGCTATTGGATCCGCTTATGTGAGAAGATTCCACGATATAGCCACTGAATATGACATTCTCCAAGAGAATCTAGAAGATTTGATAAAAAATAAATATACAGCATTAGCAGAAATCGAACGTTTTTTGAAAGATATTATAGGTCAAGAATTTGTTTTTGAGCTAGGTCAAACACAAGGCAAAAATCAAGAGATAGAGGTAACAATCGAAAGAGCTTTTACTAGCCCACTTTGGAGAATTTCAACAAGCACTATTAGAATCATTGCATTGGCTTATATGTTGACATCAAGTCCGTTGAATCAAATTATTATCATTGATGAACCAGAAATGCATCTCCATCCAATTGGTGAAAGAAAATTTGCAAGAAAGTTGGAAACATTATCATCTAATCATCAATTTTTCTTTGCAACTCATTCAACACGTTTTCTCATCGGCCACGCCTATCTTGTTGATCTGAAAAGCGGATGGACACAAATTAAATCAATAAGGGGAGAAAAGTCAATGAAAAATGTCGTTAAACTACTTGGAATAAGACCATCTGATTCTTTTGGAAGCGATGTTGTCATTTTTGTTGAGGGGAGAACTGATGCAAGAGTTTTCAGAGTTTTCGAGGATAAAATTATGAAAGATCACACTGGTGTATCTCCTCGGAATCGAGTTTCTTACATCTCTGTTGCTGGGTGGAGTAATATGGCTTTTGTTATATCTTTAGAACTATTACGTAGTAAATTTGTACGCAGTCGTGCTCTTGCGATTACTGATGGGGACATTGTTGAGTCAGAAAATTATGATAAAATAAAAAATAATTGGGAAACTATTTTTCCAGAAAATACTTTCTTTTCCCTTAAAGAAGAGAGTATTGAATCTTTATTCTTAAATAATGAAAAATGTTTTTATCGTCTAGCTGAGGCTAAGAGCATAAAACTTCCTAACATTGAGGAGCTCAAGAAATTCATTACAAGAAAACGAAATAGAGGGTTATCAGATAAATTAATTATAAGAGAGATTACAGAGAAGTATTTCCGAAGAAAATATTCTTCAAGTTTTGCAGAACTATTGGCAAAAACATTCACTAAAGATGAAATACCATTATATTTGCTTAAATTCTTTCAAAACCATATTTTAAATTGAGATTTGCAGTTTTTAAAATGGAATTTCTTTAATACCTGTCTTTCAATAAAAAAACAACACAAATAGTAAAACTCTTGGAAAGGAATGTTATTGAGCAAAATTCTTTTATCAGGCCTTCCTGAAGCAGGAAAATCATCTATTTATAGAGAAGCTTATGATAAAATCAAATTTTCTAGTGATAATCAATATAAAAACAAAATTTCTAAAATTAAGTCTCTTGAAAAGGTTCTTCGTATCTATTTCCACGAAGAAGAAGGGGATACGCTAGATTATCTCACTGAAGAAGAAGCTAAAGATCTTTTCTCCGATGTAATAGTATCAATTTGGGTAGTTGACATTGCAAACCAGCGTAAACTTTCAGCATCACTCTTCCATTGGAAATTGTTTCAAAAGAGAATAAAAATGTATTCACCTTATGCATTAAAGTTTATTTGCTTTCACAAAACAGATTTACTAGAAGGAAGCAATCATGAGAATTATTTAAGCTCATTAAAGGAAGATTACAAATCCGAAATGGGCAATGATGTATCCTTTTTTATGACTTCTCTGAAAAATTTGTCAGTTTTCAAATTCATGGCTGAAATATTGCACAAAGTCCGAGAAGCTTCATTTGAGATGAAACAGGCTGAAAATAAAATCAAAGAGTTTCTAGAAACAAATGAGGATTTCTATGGAGTAGTTCTGATTTCATCCGATGGACTATCTATTGTTGAAATGGGAGAGAGAGATAGTATAGAATTCGTGACCTTACCAGCTAATTTGTGGCTTGGTACAAATGACCGTTTGAAAGAAGCATTTGTGATAAATCAACTGGCATGTACAATTCATTTAGACGAATATACTCTAATTTTCTTTGATGTGGCTTCTGATCTTCTATTAGCCTGCATAGCAAAAAAAGAAGCTCCTTTACAATTTTCATTTATAAGATCTAATTTACTTGCTCAATCACTTAACGAGATTCTTAAAAATGATTAATTTTCTCTTAAATGAATCTTAAGAAAGTGAATAAGGATGAGAATTTCTGAAGAAAAGAAAAAAGACTTAGCGATAGCAGCAACAACGTTTATTGGAGCTGTTTTTTTTTCTTTTCTACCAGTACCTTTTTGGTTTCTTACACCTATTTGTTTAGGGATCACGATTTTAGTGCTACTTATGCTATTGATAATCGAAGATTAACGAAAATAAAATGAATTGGATCCTTTCTTGTATTGTCTACCTTTTTTGGAAAAATATATAGCTTGAGGTAAAAAGAAATGACTCCAACTCCAGAATCACAAGCTGCACTTGATATTTTACGAGTTTGGCCTGAAGAATTTAAATGGTATCTGATTCCTCTATTCGCTATCGTAGTTTATATATATTATGTCGAAATTGAGAAAAAAAATTGGAATAGGGTATTCGCAGGATTAGCCTTTTGGGGCATGGATTGGTTTAACGAGATTTGGAATGCTTTAGTGCTTTATTTTACTGATTATCAAGCATTCTGGATATGTGCTGGTGAGACGGGCTTCTTAATATTTGTGGGCTTAAATATTGAAATAAGTCTAATGTTTGCTATGGCGGGGATAGCTTTCGCGAAAGTTCTTCCTGAAGATAAAGATATGAAATTCGACTTTAATGTTATTAAAATACCTATTAAAATACCAAACCGTTGGGGTCTAGCAATAGGCAACTCTATATTTTGTGTGCTTGTTGAGATCGTTCTGAACCAAGCTGGAGCACTCCTCTGGACCTATCCTTTCTGGAATGCTACAATTGTTGGTGCTATCCCAATTGTTATTTTCGGATATCTACATATCATGATAGTAGCTTTTTGGGTTCATGATATGAAAGAGATTAGGAATAAAATTTATACAATTGGATTCATTTATTTAATAGATATTTCTGCTATAATCCTCTTTGTATTTGTATTTGGATGGATTTAATCGTAAATTTTTTTCATATAAACGATTTCCTTATTTTAGATACTCTTATTGTAATGGAGTATTTATTTTAGAACCTCGCAGTTAAAATGAGTTGTAAGATTTTTCATTTTACTCTGTTGATATGATTGTCAACCTTGTTTACAAGAGGAATTATCGTAAGCTAACTCTTTTAAAAAGCAAATTTTGAGCATTATTTGTTTTTAATAAGCCAAATACGTCGTAAGGTAAATTAATTTCTCATTATGGTTTTGCTCTACATGTCAAACTCAGAACTAAAAGAAAATATAAAAGATTTACTCATGACTGAGAATGTGATGTACCTTGCTACCGCAGTGGATGGAACTCCTTCAGTCTCAAGCACATTTTATGGCTATGATGGGACTGATTCTTTTGAATTGTACTTTTTCACTTTTACTCCTACAGTAAAGGGTCAACACATTAATTTTAACAAGAATATTCAAGTACATATTTCTAAAAAGGCAAATGGAGAAGAGATCAAGGGAATTCAGATCACAGGTCGCGCTGAACAGGTTAAGGACAAAGATTTAATTGAGAATAAGATTAAACCTCTAATCAACAAAGCTTCAAATTCAGCTTTTGATGAGTATTACAGCTTTCCAGTAGCAGGCTGGTATCGGATCATTCCTACAGTTATAAAGTATATTGATTTTTATCATAATCCTCAATTTGAATTTATTGAATTTCGTACAAATCAATTATCTTTCATTCAAAATCTTCGTGAGGCTTCAATTTCGCGAATAAAGCTGTGGGTTGCAGCCACACGAGCACCATTTTTCACAGCTAGCATCATTCCAATTTTGGTCGGGGCAGCACTTGCTTGGAATATTACAGGCTTTCTAAACTTATATTATTTACTATTAACTCTTATTGGAGGTATTTTCCTACACGCAGGTACTAATATGCTAAATGACTATTTCGATCATACCTCTAGAAATGATGAAAATAACAAGCATGGATTTATTCCATTTTTTGGTGGATCACGGATCATACAAACTGGTACGATGTCTAGTCTAAAGGTAGGATTATCAGCAATTGTATTTTTTATATTAGGTAGCTTAATTGGATTATATCTAGAATTAGTTGTAGGGGGCCAAGTTATCACGATTCTCGTTCTTTTTGGCTTATTTCTGGGAATTTTTTATACTGCTGATCCACTGCGTCTGGGGTATCACTCTTTAGGAGAACTTGTAGTTGGATTGGGTTTTGGTCCTGCTTACACATTAGTGAGTTTCTATATTCAAGCTGGTTCCGTTGAGGGTTTTACGATAGATTTAACGTTTTGGATTATGGGCTTATATTGGTCTCTCCCCCTTGCCCTTCTGATTGCGAACCTTCTTCTCATTAACGAATTTCAAGATTACGAAGTCGATATGAAAACAAAGAAAAATACTCTTGTTGTTCGTCTTGGCAAGAAGCAAGCTCTTTCCCTTTATAAGCGATTGAATGCCATAGCGTACTTAACAATAATCATTGGAGCATTTGTATTCTTTTCTAATGCTATATTAACATTCATTGCATTATTAACCATTCCCCTTTCTTTAAAAGCCATAAAGAATGCAGATGAGAATTATGATAAAATATTCGAATTAATTCCGACAAATATTATGACGATAGGAGTTCATGTTACTACTGGGTTGTTAATAATATTTGGATTAGTTTTAACGCCAGTTGTATTCAAGTTTTACGGGATTTAGATTTTAAAAAATTTAGACAGAGATTTTTCTGCAATTACCAAGACTAAGCTTAAAATGACATTTCAAACATTCTTTTAAGGCTTTTTTTTGCTTGTTGCTGGATTTTGTCTGGAATTTCAATAATCTGATCATTACTTGGATTTAATAGAACTTGACGTATCTTTTCAAGGTCAATTGTTTTCATATATGGGCATAAGATACAGGATCCGTAGAAATTCTTTTCTGGAAATTCAACTCGCAATCTTTCTGATAGTCCACATTCTGTAATAAGAGCAAAATCTTTAGATTCGGAGTGTTGGACATAACGAATCATGTCTCCAGTCCCCCCTACTAAATCAGCAAGTGCTGCAACTGAAGGATCGCATTCTGTATGAGCAAGAATTTTGATCCCTTTATATTGCTCTCTGAGTGCCTTAATATGATCAGGGGTGAATTTATCATGAACAATACACTCAGCATCCCAGCCAATAATCTTCTTTTCAGTCAATGAACCAAGGTTTTTTGTCATATGTTTATCAGGAATGAAAATTACTGTTTCTGATTCAAGTTTTCGAATTATATTAACAGCATTTGCACTAGTTACGCAAACATCGCATTCAGCTTTCACAGCTGCAGTTGTATTTATATAACAGACAACAGGACTTTTTGGATAATTTGTCTTTAATTCCTGTACATCTTTCGCATTAATACCATCAGCAAGAGAACATCCAGCCTCTAAAGAAGGAAGTAAAACCACTTTTTGATGATTAAGCAATTTTGCAGTCTCAGCCATGAATTTGACTCCACAAAAGACAATAATGTCTGTTTTTGCTTTCATGGCTTTTCTACTGAGATCATAACTATCTCCAACAAAATCTGCTACTCCAAAAATGATTTGGGGCATTTGATAAGAGTGAGCTAGAATAACTGCATTTTTATCCTTTTTAAGCTCATTAATCTCTAAGGTTAACGGAGCAATAAGAGAACAATCCTCACGACTCCATTTAAGAGTCTCCATGTTTTTATGTAAACGGTTAATTTCCTTTTCGATTTCATTCTTTGAATAGTTAATGATTTCTCTCTTTGATGACTTCATCTGTTTTCGTTCTAGAGTCGTAAATAGGCCTCCAAATGAAAAATAAGGCTGATTTATCTAAAATTTTTCTATTCTTAAAGGTTTACTGATAATGTTCTCTAAAAATCAATACAATGTAATGTTATAATTTTTTGAAAAAACGTGAACGGTAAAAAAAGGATTTTCAAGAAGGAAAAAAGAGATTTATTAATCTAATAATGCCGCTAGTTCTTTTATTCGTGGTTTAATAGCTGCAGGAATTTTTAATGAATTTGTTATAATCCCTAGGTCTTTATAACCTGCTCCTGTTATTGGAATTACAATAATATCATTTGTATCTATCGTACCATTATTAATCAGTTGTATTAGGCCTGCTATTGCAGCAGTTCCAGATGGTTCACCAAAAATTCCTTCGTCAGTCGCAAGCCACTTTTGAGTTTCCAGAATTTCTTTTTCAGATACAGCTACTCCACTACCATTACTATTATATATTGCTTCAAGTGCTGCATCGCCATCGAACGGATGGGGATCAGCTAATCCCCCTGCGGCAGTGTTAGGCGTTCTTGGCCAATCATGGAATTCAAAAGGAGAAGTCCTGTTTCGTGCTGCTTCAACAATTGGAGCACATTCCTCTGGTTGGACTGCAATCATACGAGGAATGTGATCAATAAAGTCCAAAGTCAAGAATTCTTTGAAACCTTTAAAAGACCCTGATAATAACCCACCGCTACCAGTATTACAAAGTATCCAGTCAGGAACCTCCCAATTGAATTGTTCACATAATTCAAAGGCAAGACTCTTTGTTCCCTCGAATTGAAACGGATTATATGGGCCAAAGCTAGGTGAAGGCGTCCACCCATATTTTTTGTAAGCTTTTTCAAAAAGTGTTACAGATGAATCCTCACCTTCTTTTTCTATAGACACACGGACTATTTTCGCTCCCAAAAAAGCTAATTGAGTGAGTTTTCCTTGAGGAGCATGTTCAGGGACAAAAACAATCACATCCATCGCGCCACGAGCGCCAAATGTTGCAAGAGCTGCTGCTGCATTTCCAGAAGATGCAGCTGTTACTGTTTTCGCCCCATACTCTTTAGCTTTCGAAACACCAATAGATATCGGCCGATCTTTGAAGCTTCCAGAAGGATTGCCAGTTTCAACTTTCAGAAATAGTGATTTCACTCCGAGTCGATCAGCCAGTTTATTTGATTTAACTAGTGGGGTTCCTCCAACCCCTAAACTAATTAAATTTTCAGAAGGATCTTTAAGTGGATAGAATTCAAAATAACGGTCATGATTAAACGGCCTTTTTCTTAAAAATTTCTTTGAGATCACTTCTTTTAATGCTTCATAATCAAAATGAATTCTTAAGCGAAATCTGCAATCACAGTTCTTGTTTACAAAATCATGTTCATCAGTAATTACTTTGCATTTAGGGCATTCTAACTCTGGATTATAAAACACGGGATTTTACCTCACTTTTCCCTTCTATTTATGGTTTTCAAATTAGGATAATCTTGAAAGTATCTCAGACAAAGAATACCAAGCCTCCACTGCCATCATACCTGCAAAGATAAATAATATAACTGCAGTTCCCTTTGTAATTATTTGAAAAATTCTAGGATCAGGTATTCTTCCTACGGCAGATAATATAGTTGGAAAGATTAATACCCAAATAAAAATCCCGGATAAAAACATTACTATAATTACCAACCTTGATAACAAATCAGGAGTGTTTAATTCACTAAACAAAAGTATTGTCCCAGCACTCGCCCAAAATCCATAACTCCAAGGTGATGTAACAACTAAAGAAAACCCAATTAAAAGTTGTCTTATTAATTTCTTAAAATATTTCTCGAAAGCATTATTAGCAGAATTTGTCTCAATTTCTAATTCTTCCAGTGATTGAGGTTTGCTAAGAAGAGCCGATACGCCCAGAAAACCAAGTATCAATATATTAAAGGTAAAAAGGGTGAATTTTATGTATGGATTTGAGAGATAATCAATTAAAATCTCTCCACCAATAGATAAAAACGTAAATGCCACAATAAAGTCTCCTACCATTGCACCTAATCCTGTTAAAACTGCTGCAAACCAGGCCAATCTTTCACTTGAAGATTTACTTAGTATCTGCTTTATTATCTCTGCATTTACAGGACCCAGAGGTACAGCTAATGAAAATCCCAGAAAAGCTACAACCAACCAGATCTCGATAAAGTTAGCCAAGTTATGATATCTCCATTACGTAATTTCCTATTAAAACACTTGACACTGGTTACTATCTCTATTTACGTTCAAAATTCTGTAAACTATGCAAAACTGAGCTTTCTTTTTTTTTCTGTCTACTTCTCCTATTAATTTTATGTTGAATATGTAATCTGTTTCAAAATTTTAGGATTTCTCCTTTATTCTTTCTTCCTTTCAAATAAGTTTTAAAACTGAGGCCTTTAACTTCAAGTTCACAAAATAAGTAACAGATTAATTAAAAATAAATCTCAATTCTATCAGCCTAATTCAAAAGTCAGAAGATGATTAAAACCAAGAATTAGCTTTCTCAGGCTGTGAATAGTAAAAAATGAAGATCAATCTCATCCAAGTACCTTATCACCTCGGAAAGAGAGCAATAGGAATGGGTTTGGGACCTATCCGTTTCATGGAAACTAAGATAGTTGAGAAATTACGAAATCATGGCCATCAATTAAAAATTGTGACTATCCAACTTGATAAACCATTTGAAGATGAAATTAGTTCAATTATTGATTTAAACAATCTCCTTAAGAAAAATGTTCAAGAAGGAGTGAAAAATGGATATTTTCCGTTAATTCTAGGAGGAAATTGTAATACTTGTTTAGGAACTCTTGCAGGTTTAAATGATCCTGAAATGGGGATTATTTGGTTTGATGCTCATGGAGATTTTAATACACCAGAAACTACTCCCAGCGGTTTTCTAGATGGAATGCCATTTGCAATTGCAACCGGTCAGTGTTACACGA
This sequence comes from Candidatus Hodarchaeota archaeon, assembly GCA_048887065.1. GTDB lineage: Archaea > Asgardarchaeota > Heimdallarchaeia > Hodarchaeales > Hodarchaeaceae > Hodarchaeum. Next base: position 13,279 of record JBHLKC010000010.1, on the reverse strand, counting down.
AAGAATGGTCTCAAATTGCTCATATCCCCCCAATTAAGGAATCTCATTCTCTTCATATTGGTGGTCGTGATTTCGATCCAGAAGAGCTAGATCTCATTAAAAGCACAGAGGTTGGACTTGTCACTGCAAAAGAAATCAAGGAGAGGGGTTTTGAAAGAAGTTTAATCCCTGCTTTAATGGAACTTCATTCACAAACTGAAAAAATCTACCTCCACATTGATATTGATGTTATTAATCCCCAAGAAGCTCCTGGAGTTGATTACCCATCTCCAGATGGCCTTTCATCAGAGATTGTTGTAGAAATCATAAAAATAATAAGCGAACGATTTTTGGTCAAAGCAGCATCTCTTACTGCTTATAACCCAACAAAAGATGAAAACAAGAAAACGTTAATCACTGGTACACGCTTGTTGAATAGGATTTTAAAAGTGATAGATCAGACTCAGAACTTCTAATAAAAAATTGTGATGAAAATGGATTATGGAGCAAGTTGTGAATATCTTCCACTAAGAAAAGTGCTAATGTTTCGTCCTGGGAAGGAAATCAAGCAAATTCATGTTCATTCATATCAAGAATTGTCCTTTAGGGATGTGGTTTACTGGAAACGATTCCAAGAAGAACATGATGCATTTGGCCGATTCCTAAAAGACGAGAATATTGAAGTTGTGTATTTAAATGAACTCTTAACAGAGGAAGATAAAGCTTCAGTTGACCCAAATTTAACCTATATACGAGATACAGGGATTGTGACCAACGCAGGTTTAATCCAAATGCGTATGGCCAATCGGGTACGAACAGCTGAACCGATTCTTGTTGCTAGTTCTCTAAAAAAAATAAATATTCCTTTATTTTATACTATAACTTCACCAGGTCTTTTAGAAGGAGGCGATTTCGTATTTCCAGATGAGCAATCACTTATGATTGGTTATGGGCCTCGATCTAACGAAGAAGGCGCCTTAGAGGCAGCTAATGCAATGTTAAAGAATAGTATAGTTGCTACTGTGATACTTGTGCCTTTACCGGCATGGAGGGTTCATCTTGATGGTGGATGTATGTTCATTGACAAAGATCTGTTTCTTTATCATCCAGCTTCGATAGAGACTTTTCCTTCAAGAATTAAAAGACTGAATGAACCCATGAAATTGATTCCATTGAAAACCTATCTGACAGAAAATCTAGATGCGGAAGGGATTCCAATTACCGATAATGAGCTTTATCTCTTTGGTGCGAATGTTGTATGCTTAGATCGTAGGAAATGTGTAATTTATGAGTGGAATGAACGAATAATTAATGAGTTAAAGGAACGAAGTGTTGAAGTACTAGATATTCCTGGAAGTGAGCTTTCTCGTGGTGGAGGAGGCCCTCATTGTATGACACTACCTATTTTACGTAAATAATGAGTTTAATCAAATATTAGGTGATACAAAAATGACTAATTCAATTAAAGTATGTTTAACATTCGATTTTGACGCTGAAAGTGCTCAAACTCGACAACTGGAAGAACCTGGTCGTGTATCAAAAGGTCAATTTGCTGTTCGAAGAGGAATTCCCAGGATTCTGTCTCTCCTCAAAAAACATGACATTCAGAGTACATTTTTCACCTGTGGTTGGGTAGCAGAGAAGTATCCAGAGATAACTAGAGAAATAGTTGATAATGGACATGAAATCGCAGCACATGGGTATCTCCATGAATATTTTGATACAGTCTCAATTTATGAAGAAGAGGAAATCTTTATTCGAACAGATTGTGCTTTAAAAGAAATTACAGAAGATGTTAGAGGCTTCAGAGCTCCTTATTGGAAGTTATCAACAAATACATTGAATTTAATTGCAAAAACAGGATATATCTTCGACTCTAGCCTATTTGATGATGATCATCCCTATATTCTTAATATTCCTGAATCATCCAAGAAAATAGTTGAATTTCCAGTCGAATGGTTTCTAGATGATTGGATTATTTTCGAGGAAAAACAAAGTACACCTACAGCGGCATTTGACATCTGGAAATCCCAATTTGATGCTTTTCTTGTAATGGAGGATATCCCAGAAATTTATCGTGTTTTTCAAATGACTTTTCACCCTGCTTGCATTGGACATGCGTACAGGATTCATGTAATTGATCAATTAATTTCATATATGAAAAAGACGGCCAATTTGGTGAAATTTGAAAAAATGGGAGAAGTTGCAGAGAATATTCTAACCGTATAAAACATAAAAAATGATAATGCTTAGGAAAATATAAAGAAAAAATATTAACATGGAAGAGTTTTTTTAAAAAGATTCATAATCTAAATCATCAATAGTCAAGGAGGATATACTCATTGCTGCAGGAAAAAGAGGGCGTACCAATTGATTTACCTGAAGAATGGGGTGGAAAAATTCCTTTAAGTGTTTTTATTGAAGAATCTACCAAGTTGGTATCTCAAGCAGAAGAATTTGGTATTCAATTTCGACTTGTAGGAGGACTTGCTATCCGACTTCATGTACAGGCTCATGGTTTAGAAGAATTGTATAGAAGCTTAAAACGATTAGGAGATAAAGCAGAAATTACAGATATAGACGGAGCTATATCGTATAAGAACATGAAGAAGATGGATAAATTCATGGCTAAAATGGGGTATGCAAAGAGAAAACCAACACTCAGTACAGCTGCAAGTCAACGAAAAATTTACATACATCCTAAGAATTGGTGGTTCGTCGATTGTTTCTACGGTAAAATCAAATTCAATCACGATATTGACCTTGATCATAATAGGTTAAAATTAGATACTCCAACCCTTCCTTTAGCGGAATTGCTCTTAGGAAAAACTCAAATTGTGAACATGAATTATAAAGATGTAGCTGATACTGTTATGTTGTTGCTAGCACACGAAGTTGGGGAAATTTATGACCCAGAAACAATTAATATCAAACATATAGGAGAAAAATATTTCAAAAAAGGAGCTTATGCCTGGGGATTTTACCATACGGTGACATCAAATTTAAATAACGTAAAAAATGTTTTAATAGAATTCAAAGAACTTTCCGATGAACAGCGGGAGTTTATTAGAGTTAAAATCGATAAAATGCTTGATTACTTTGATAAAATTCCTAAGAATCGAAGCTGGAGAGCACGAGCGAGAATTGGAACAGCTAAAAAATGGTATCGTCCTGTTGAGACCACAGAAACTGTGGGAGAGTTTAGAATTTTTAGCGGGACACATCTTATAGAGAGACCAAAGGAAGATTAGATTTAATTCTGTTCATATTAGATAAAATATAATTCAAATATGCCTAGCATCTACACGGCGTGGTTTCTCTTTACGGGCTCTGGAAATAAAACCTCCCTTGTCATCTTTTATTTCAAAAGGTTTTAAAAACTCGATTATTTGGGATAATTTCGATTTACCAGAGTCATTTAATCCAGAATAATTAAGAACCTCACTGAAATTCCTAATAACAGTTGAAGAAAACTTATATTTGGTATTAGATAGCTCCTCAAAGATTTCAGTTCCTATTGTACATTTCAAACTCTCATTGAGAATAGGTGTGGTAAAAATAGTATCTTTTCTTGATACTTTTTCACAGCAATTACTATTTACCATACTTGCAATATCTTCGATATCTTTCAAATCAAAGTCCTCTGGATGAATTGCATTGGCTTTGAGAGCTAGTTGAAATCCTGGTGGACATATTAAAGTCTCCTTATATGCCTCGGGAAGATCATGGAAGTTGAATGTCCAACACATCTTTATACCTGTTACAAAGATTTCAACTTTTTGATAAGCAGCATTTTCAATGTTACCTCTCCTACCATGCTCTAATTCTTCGATCTCATGTGTTGTAAGTTCTCGATTGGGGAGAAAATATTCTCTTCTGCGTATCTTGTACATATTTTGCATACTGTTAAAATATTTATTTGCATAAAATCCTTTGTCTAATAATATTTCTTTAATCTGATTATCAACCTTTTTAGGGATAAAAAATTCCAAATCGCTCATTTTTCTATAATTTAGTTTTCCTCCAAGGATATGGTAAATCGCGCCACCACCCCAAAGAATGCATGGAATTGATATATCTTGACATTGTTTTAGTATTTGGTATCCTGTTTCCATTAAAGAATCATTATGTTCTTGTGCTGAAGAGGTCATCGTTCTAACTTCTCACAATATTTAGAATAGGATGTTTGTAAAAAGTTCTCTTTAAAAGTTTTTTATTAAATTCTTGACTCATTTTAACTTTAATTCATATTAAACAAAAAAGTAGAAATCAAGCTTCTACTCTTTGCATCTTTTTTAATTCACCTTTGTCCAATTCTACAAAAAATCCTTTTAGTATAGCTTCAGTATATTCTGAACCAGGGTTAAGACAATAAGTTCTACCAATTTGCAAAGATCCTGGAGATTCATGAATATGTCCATGAAGGCCCAGAATTGGTTGATATTTTTCAATGGCTCTTCTTACAGCTTTACTTCCAGCAGGCCCACGGATGGGTTCTCCTCCACTATAACCGATATAAGTCAAATCAGGGTTTAAAACAGGCGCTTCATCAATTATACTTTCATAGGGAGGAGCATGGAAACAAAAAACTGCATTTGCCATATTATTAACCTTTGCAGCTAATTCCTCAATCTTCTCCTCAATGACATCTTCGGTAGTTTCTCTATATGTATTCCAAGGAGTGGGATTCGTCCAACCATAACTGATCATTTCATGGTGATCATCAAGATCGACTTTTACACCTTCTCCAAAAATGACTCGTGGATCATTTATGATGATCTCGTCAATGGCAAATTTGTCATCATTCCCAGGACAAATAATAATTTTAGTTCCTTCTGGGACACGTCTTGTCCCATCTTTCATTGTATCGTCAATCATATTGATCCAAGTTTGGAGACCTTCGGCTTCTACTTTATCAAATAGTTTATCAAGTGGCCCTCCCTTAACCATCTTTCGATCTTCTGTTATAGATTCAGGAGATGATAGTAATTCATCTTCCTCAGGTGTTAAACGATATGTATAACAACCAGCCATCCTCGCTCGTAGCTCGAAATCCTTTATCTCCTCTTCATTTTTCATTTCAACTTCTTGGTCACCAAGACCATAAATTGATCCCCTCCAAATTCCATCAGAATGGAGAACAATTGGAACAATTCGTTTTCCAGTTATATCTCCGCCCATAATCAGTGTATCAGCTCCTAAATATTTAGCAGTATTCAGAAATTTTCGCCAAACAGCTTCAGATCCATGGATGTCCGTACAAAAGAAAAGTTTTACCATTAAATTCACCAATTGGTTAATTCATATATTCTTATGTTCAGCTACAATTATTGTAATAAATTAAACGACTTTATTTGTAGTATAAGCTTCATTTAGACCTTCATTATTAACTTTTTTTTGGATTTAATATTAATGTTTTACCTAGAGCGACTTTAAAAGCCTTTCTTTTGACTTAAAATTAAAGAAAAATGTAAATAAATGGAATAGTAAAAGGAAGTTTATCCACATCTGTTGAATGATAAATAATCCTTTTTTTTCGTGAGGAATTGCGAGTATTTCTTCGATTAAGTGTAATTTTGATTATCAACTATTGATTAATGAACTAATATAATACAGGATTCAGTTTCAATGATCTCCAAAAACGGAAAAGTCTAATAAACATTCTTGAAGGGAATTTTTTTTTTAATAGCTTATTCTGATGAATTCTACAATTTATTAGTTAACAGACAATAGTAGCTCTCTATTCTATAGAAAGTTTTATAATTGCGCGATAAGCTTGTGCCTCTTTGTACAAATGCTTGCTGGAATCTATTAGACATCGTCTAATGTAAGCATTTACAAAAATAAAATTTCAAAAAACAACACGAAAACGTGTATAAATTTAATCTGATCGAAAAATGACCTAGATTTTTAGGTGATATAAATGAGTGAATCAAAAACGTACGTTCGAGATGCAACCGGACTTGTTCGTGAAATCGGGGTTATCACAGCCACTATCTTCATTCTTAGCAACGTTGTGGGTGGCGGATGGCAGCAAAGAGTCTTTGTAGGAGCAGGAAGATACCCAGTAAAAGGCGCAGCGCTTAGTCCCATGATTATTGCTTTTATATTAACGGGAATAGGTGCAATACTCACTGTTTTCCTTTTTGCCGTGATGGCTACCGCAATGCCAAGAGCTGGCGGTGGTTATGTCTATATCACAAGAACAATTAGCCCAGGTGTAGGTTTTGTTACTGCATGGGCTGAATTCTTAGGAATCGCTATCTCTTATGGGCTAATAGCTACTTTGGTTATCCAATTTGCTGCAAGTTTCTTTACCTTCCCCGCAGTGGGTGGCCCCGAAGGAGAGATCCCACTCTTTGGAGATATCTTTGACTTAATAGATAATCCTTGGATGTTATCGTTAGGTGGGATTATTTTCACCGTAGCATTCGCAGGACTAGCCTACTTTGGTACTTCTATGGTTGGTAAAGCACTTCATATAATGTTTTGGATTCCTGCTGTTATCACTGTCGTCATCTATATAGTCCTTATTATGGGCATGTTAGATCCTTCATTAACTGGAGATGGTCTTAACACACTTTCAGGTATGTCAAATGCTCCTGATGCTTTTATCGATGAAGCAGTTAGAGCAGGAATTGCAGATCAAGAAGTAGATTACTTTGCTGGAGTCAGTGGCCTTATTCCATCAGCCTATTGGGCATGGATTGGATACGCAGCAATCAGTTTTGCTGCAGGAGAGGTTAAAGAATCGAACCGAACATTACCAATTTCTCACCTTGCTGCTGGAGTTATAATCCTTTCTATCTATGTCTCCATTAGCTTCCTCATGACTGGAGCCTCCAACATAGCAGGGCAAGGAGGATGGACACTATTCGACGCGTTAGGCTTCTTAGATAACGGTACACATACTGAAGGTGTTACCGTCGGCGATGAATTTACAGGATACGGATGGATGCCCATTATTGCTATGATGACAGCAGAAGGACTCGGTTTGGGTATTCTGAAATGGTTCTTTGGAATTGCAGCTATTCTATGGTTAGCAAACGATCTACCCCCATTCGTCGTGACCTCCTCGCGAATTCTCTTTGCTATGTCGTTCGATCGCAGCCTGCCCGAAATGTTCGCCAAAGTAGATGAACGCTGGCATTCTCCTACCAATGCAATCATTTTAACGACCATTGTTGCTTGTCTTGGTGCCATAGCGCAAGCTGACCTCTTCAGTGCTGAAGGTGTCGGCGGCCTTCTCTTCGGAGAAGGAAATATATTTCCTGTTCTCGGTGTCGTTATAAGTCAAAATGGTGGAATAGTTGTGACAGACCTGCTTGATGCAGTCTTCTTCACCGTTGCTTGTATAGCAGCAATTCTGCTACCAACGAAACTCAAAGATGTATACGAACGATCGCCGTGGCGTCCGAAAATCGCAGGAAGAGAAGCAGTTGTAGTCATCGGCTGGATTGGTTTAATAGTCAACATCTACCTTGACCTGTATCTTCTTGGTGCTGTTGGTGTTCTAAATCACATAGCGGATCCTGCAATCCCATTCGTTCCTCCGATTGTCCCCAATCTCGGTGAAGGAGGAATGCTTGACTTTGCCGCCTGGGAAACCTCTTGGGACTTCTGGGCTCCGTGGGCATTTATCATATGGGTTATCATGGGTGCTATCATCTACTTTGTGGTTAAAAACTACTACAGCAGAAAGGGCGTTGACTTTTCAACGATCTACGCTACAATTCCTCCAGAGTAAGTGAGATATTCCGACTTTCTCACCCCCCCTTCTTTTTTTCCTTCCCTTATTTTAGCTACCTTCAAAAAATTTTTATATTTCCTTTTTTGGGTAAAGTAAGCAGAAAGAAAAGGAAACCATGATTATTTTGTCTAATCTTAAATCTATAGATCGTTCAGAAGCATACCTTCGGTATATTGAAGAAGAATTATTGATTAAAGGGGGACGCTGGATCGCAACTTTTGATCATGCTATCAGAAGTTTTAATATTAACCTGACATCAAACGATAAAAGCGTAAAACAAGATAAGGATTTTGATTTGGTTGTGTATGGGGGAGTACGTGCAAAGGGATTTGTGTTGTCACGAGCTTTTTCCTTTATAGCATCTCCTACTTATAAAGTAGCTTGTGTAGTTGTTAACCTTGATCGAGCTTCTCAAGTTAAATGGTCGTTTGTAATAAAATGGCTTCGTGAAGCTCAAACTCTCAAGGAAGCAATGGAATTTGAATGGCTTTGGGTTCTGTTTTTTGGTGAAGAAGAGCTTAAAGATTCAATTATTAGAAAGATTAAACGTCATACACAACGAGATCTGGCAATCCTTTATGCTGATATCAAGAACAACACATTAACAAACTCAGATAGCTTTATCGCGAGACGTGGAGAAAAACTTTTTCATCCATCAAACTTAGATAAGCAGAGAGTAAGGTTCAAATTTCTTCGAAGATCAAAAGGTGATTAAATGGGGGACTCCACTAAAAAAGAAGCTGAGACGAATCTTCTCGATAAAGATATGATCATTCTGAAAAGTCGAAATCGAGCAACAATTGTTTTAAGTTTTCTACTTGTTCTTGCTGGTCTAACGATAACATTCATTGTTATACGCCTAAATTTTGCCCAATTCTTTGGACAACGATATATTGCGATTGATCTACCCTCTATAATAGTTTCTATCGCTGGATCTTTTGTCTTAACCTATCTTTACTACACTCGTTATGTCAGAAGAGTTTTGATACTAAGATCTCACGATTTTCTTATCAGAATTGGTAGAAATGAATATAAGTATCTATGGAGTGATTTTTCACTTGTAGTTTTAGGAACTTCTGCTGCAAGTTATGGTGCTAAAGGTTACATTATTCGGTTATATGAAGATACTCTTGACAGTGAATATGTAGATATCCCCATGTATCGCTATCCAGTAAAGAATGTGTTTGAGTATAGGCGTTTAATTACAGAAAGAGTCAAGGTTGCCAAACAAATTTCTCAAAACAAGTAATAAATAACATTTCTTCAAAAACTGTACTTTTTATCTTTGTCTTTTTCAACGTCTTTATCCCGGGAAATACGTAGACTTTCTCTTTCTTTCGCATAAATTCCTTTCTTCCCAAGAGTTATGATTCCAGTTGTTATATCAGAAATTATTTGCGATAAGTGCTTAAAATTAAGCTTGTCATTTAATTCTGCAACTAGACGAATGGAAGGACTACTTAATGGATAAATAGAGACCCTAACGATGTAGTCTCTATAGGTATAAAGAGTTTTAACAATATTCTTATTTTCTTTTAATAATCCAAAAAATAACTTTGGTGCATTGGCCCATGTTTTATAATGTCTATCAAAACTAGGATTTTTGAGTTCTAAATTCTGTAGGTTCAAAAGCATCTCTGAAAGTGCTTTAATCCTGTTTGTATCTTTTTGTTGGAGAATTTCAAGTTGATAGCGTTTAACAAACTCTATTTTAGGATCCGCTTCAAGAAGAACATAATCTCGGCGATTTCTTAAAATTGCACCAATTTTACTTAATATTAAATGACGATGAACCATCGTGAAGTGTAACCGAAAATTGGTGAGAAAATAATCATCTTCTACATTCACTAGATAGGTTCTTCCAACTGTGCTTTTTTCTACTAAATCAATTTTAGTGACCCAATCACTGGATTCTCGTTTAAAATGTTCAAATGATTCATCCATAAGCGTGAGATTGGTCTTTTTACCAAAATAATAGACGAATAGACCAATCAACACCACTAACGATGCCAAAATAAATGATGGTAATAAGCTAAGAAGATAATAAATTACGTAATCAATAAGTGTGGGCATTTTCTCTTCTACCTAGATGAAGTCCAATGTTATTAAATAACTAAGACAATTGATCCTGATTTTTAATTCTTTTTATGTACCCAGCTGTAAGATAGAATCAGCTAATGTGAAAATTCATAGGAATTGATTTTACTCCCATATTAAATTTAGAGCTTCTAGAAGTAACGTAATTTTTAGTACTATTTCCAGGTACCTCTTTCATGCTAATGACAATTGTATTCTATTCAGCTAGGCAAAATTATATCATAATTGATGAACTTTTCAGCACCGAAAAAGTAGATGAAAAAACTGAATGAAATTTAAATTAAAGATCGGGCAAAATGAAATAATTTACCCTCAAATTGAGGTGTATATTTTCTAATCATTGATATGATTATATTCAATTCATCAGCATTAAGTTGTCCCCTAAATTCTCTTATTTCCTCTCTACTAACCTGCTCTTTTTCACATAATTCCATTAACTCCGCGGTTTTTGCTAATAACGTGTCAATATACTTATTGATGACTGTCTTCTGAGTTTCTCTTGGAGCAATTTTCAATGTGGTTATTAAATTTTCAATAGATGGAACTCCCTTAATTTTAGAGAAAACTTTACGTGTTATGACATTTACATTAGTAATGTTCCTATATTTTTTCAAGAAATTAACATGTGATGAACAAATAAGAAGATCTTTTTCTTTTGGATCAAGATATGTAGTTAAATACTCTTTTGTGAGAAGACGATGAGGTACTAGGATCTCTAGGGAAGCTACAACCTTATTCACAATATCCTTGATATCTCCAATTATTAATACAGGTTCTTCAAGCATTAGCGAATATATTACTTTTCCAAGGTCCTCAGGAAAATATTCGAATAAAAATGTTAGATCACCTTTCTTGAAGTCTTCGAATGGAACTTCGATAGTTGTCGCTTTATCGGGCATTGTAATAGAGGGAGTTATATCAACAGACTCAGCAATAATTGGAGCTCTCAAAGTTTCAATTCTCTCTTTAATTTCCTTGCTCAGTATACTGCCAGGTCCCTTAAATGTGAATTTTTCCTGAATTAATTCCGCAACAGGGATGATTATCGTTTGAAGAATAGGCATTGATTTGTAAAAATCGATCGAATCAGTACTATCATTTATAAACCCAATTGTCGCCCAGGAATGCTTTTTATCAATATTTGGAACATTGATATTAATTCTGAACATATAATAAAGAGCAATTTTCCCTAAACTAGGTATTGGAAGTACAGCTTGCCTTCCCCGAAGATCTTGATCTTCTTCCATAGCACCAATAGCAACGAACGATCTAACAGCAATTTTTTGAGCATTCTCTGGAGGATCTAGTGAGGAATATAAAATTAAAGGCCCTTTTTTCATATCAAATACAGAAAATATAACATCATTCTCCAATTTCTAGAACCTCTACTCCTTTTACATTATGACTCCATTAATATTATAAGAATGATTTTTTAACTGGTTTAAAAATGTTAGACAAGAAATTCACACTTTCTAAAGAGAATCGTCTAATTTCTATATGCTGAATTAATACTTTAATTAGTATTCCAAATGTGTCAATAAGCCCAAAGTTCTGTTCTAATTGAAAAATATTAGATTAATATATATAAAAATTTATTGTTTCTCCTAATTGTACATAATTCAGGATAGGCATTGTTTTCGTACTTAAGCTATAAAGTCTTTTTTCTAGTCTCTTGGTAAAAAAGTTAAACACTAATTTATTCCAACCATCTCATTAAATTCTTTAATTAATTCATTTATCTTTGGTGTGAGCTGATGAATAGACCCCCAGTAATTATCGTGGTCATACCACATTCTATCTAATTCATCACTTCCTTTTCCTTGCTGTTCAACCCAGGTGAAGTATTTTAAATTGTGTATTCTCTTTTTGTCAGTATATCTAAGCTCAGTCATGTTATCTGTTTTTATTCCTTTTATAGATCTATTAAAATCAGCCACAGCATTACGGTCTTTGTAATCACCGTATTTATCCCTTAATTCTTGTAGTCTGGAAATATAAAGCTCCATAGAGTCAGTAAATACTGTGATAATTACGTCTTTATGCGTTAATTCGAAGTATTTCGAGAATTTGATGGCCATAAGGGCATTTGCTATACTAGAAATGCCTAGTAAACTCAATTTTTCAATTATATCTTCAGAAACATCCTGATTTTTCAAGTATTCATGCCCAATCGGTTCATTGAAGAGGCGGGCTAAGTTCAAACAATCCTGGTCGTCGATAGCAATAATTAAGTCTGTTGTTCTTACATTATGAATCCATGGAATATGTTTATCTCCAATCCCTTCAATTCGATGATAACCATAACCATTTAACAGCATTGTCGGACATTGCAACGATTCACCTGCAGCAACTTTACTAGTTGGATATTGTTCTTTCATGAAGTCACCACAACCTATTGTACCTGCTGATCCCGTTGTTAAACATGTTCCTCTGTACTTACCTCCTATTTTTTCCAGAACTTCCTTCATAGCATTTCCAGTGACTTCATAGTGCCATAAGTGGTTTCCAAATTCATCAAATTGGTTAAATATCATTATTGATTCTTCTCCACGCTCTGTTCTTAATTGCCAGCACTTATCAAAGATTTCTTTAACATTTGATTCACCACCAGGAGTTTTAATCACTTCACTGCTTACAGATTCTAACCACTCAAATCGTTCACGGCTCATCTCTTCTGGCAGAATAGCTATTGAATCACATGCTAAAAGGCTCGAATCAAATGCCCCACCTCGGCAATAGTTACCTGTCGAAGGCCAGACAGCCATTTGACTAGTAGGATCAAATTGTCCTGTTACAAGTCGAGGGACTAAGCATCCATACGCTGCTCCAACTTTATGTGCTCCTGTGGGGAAAAATTTACCAATTAACCCAACAATTCTTGCTTCAACGCCAGTTAGTTCAGGAGGAAGTTCAATGTAGTTTGCTAGTTTCATAAATCTTCCTCCAACTTCTTTAGGTTCATTTTTCCAAGTAATTCTGAAAAGGTTACGAGGATGAAGATCCCATAAACCGATGGTGGCCAATTCTTCTTTTATCAGCGGGGAGATCAACTTCTCTGGGAATTTTTGATCATTGAAAGTAGGTATGATAATGTTTCGCTCTTTAGCACGGGTAACCGCTCTTTTGAGAATCTCTCTGTTTATAGTTAAGTCTATCATGCTTTTTACTCCTTGAGGATCCATAGAAAGGATAATGGTTAGTTTACATTAGATTCTTGTATTATTAGATATTAAAGATCCGTTAATGGCTTTCTGTATAAATACAATGAAAGAAGAATTAACTTCTTTTTAATTAGGAGATAAGTCAAACAAGTAGTTTCAGGACTTTACAAGGAGATTTACTTTGAAAAAAGGGAAACCATTATTCTAAAAGTTACAAATTCAGGGGAGATTATAACTATTTATCCACACCGTTCTGAAAGACCTATCTAACGAGGACATTTATGGCCTTTGA
>JBHLKC010000009.1:0-45051 GCA_048887065.1 Candidatus Hodarchaeota archaeon | reverse complement strand
CAGGTTCGGCTCTATGAATCAGGAATGACCCGTTTTTATTGGTTGCAATAAAAGCCTAGGTGTCAAGGAACGGTAAAGAAGTAATGGAATAAGTAGGTTCACATTGAGGTCAAGATCTTCATGTTTACAATTCCTTTAGCAAATACTTGACTATTATACATGAATTGTTTAATTCCATAGCTTTCAAGGGAATAACGTAACTCCCGGAATGTATTTTCGAAAATCTTCCTTGGGCGAATATAGAATCGTTTATATGCCCACTTTGTAAGAGATTTCAAGTCTTCACGTGTCAAGCCTGTAGATTCTGTAATTGGATTAAAAAGATTGTACTTGCTGTAATCATTTTCTTTAATCTTGCCCTGACTCAACATTTCCTTATAGAACTCGGTACCAGGGTAAGGAGTTGCCAATGTGAATAATACTAATGATGGGTTTAATCTATTAGTTATCCAGTTCACAGTCTCAATAATGGTTTGTTTTGTTTCACCTGGAAATCCAAATGAAACTGAGGCTAATGAATCCATTCGAGCTTTGCGAGTATTATCAAAATAATTCTCTATTTGAGTAATTGATGTTTTTTTGTGAATTTGATCAAGAATTGTTTGACTTCCTGATTCGACCCCAACGAAAACTAACCGACAACCTGCTCTTCGCATTAAATTAAGTAGCTCCAGTTCTCCTACATCTGCTCTTGTCGTAGCACCCCAATAGATGTCTTTTATCTTTGAGAGTTCCTGTGCTAATCGTTTGACTCTTCGTTTTGAAATAAAAAACAGATCATCTACAAATGCAGTTGCTTTTAAGTCCATTACCTCTCGCAAAAAACGGATTTCTTCAGCAATTTTCCTAGGACTCCGTGGTCGCCACTTAGAGTTGTGAAACGCGGAAACACTGCAGAAATCGCAAGAGAAAGGACATCCTCGGCTGGTTATTACAGATGTGGCTGGAAATGACGATCCAAAGATTCGATATTTATCCATTGGAAGTAAGTGTCGAGCTGGTAAAGGAAGAGTATCTAAATTTTTAATGATAGGAGCTGGTGGATTGTGAATAATCTTATTATTTTTATCTCTGTATGAAATGCCCTTAATTTGCCTCCAATCCCGACCAATCTCAATTTTTTGAATAAATTCTAAAGTGGAATATTCAGCTTCACCCCGAAATATTAGGTCTACATTACCTTTTCCTAGCTGTAAGCATTCATCAGGCATTGATGTCGGGTGGTATCCTCCTAAGGCTACATAAGGTACCTTTTCCTCCTTTGCAACTCGCGCCGCTCTTAAGGCATCAAAAAAATTCGGCGTTAGAGCTTGGATACCAATAAAATCAGGAGAAAATTGCTTCAAATACTTTCTATAGTTTTCTAGTGACAACTTTAAAGCATGAGAATCTAAGATACGTACATTGGAAAAACCATTCTTTTCCAAGACTGCTGCGATATATCCTAAACCCAGTGGTGGCGCAGTGAAATTTAGAAACGCTAATTGATACTTAGTTGTTGATGCTTGTAGTTCTGTTGGTGGGACTAGGAATAAAATTTTCATCAAAAAAACCAGGATGGGCTCTAGTATTGCTGTTAATAAATAAACTGTGTACAAAGTATACGTTGAGGGAAAAAATAATTTCGTATTTTATCAATTTTTTTTATTTTTTTCAACAAAAACTTGTACATTCCCTTTCAATTACAAGTCAGCCACTTAATGATTGGAGTTGATTAACCACTTCTTCATATTTGCCTGTTATAAAGCCAACAACTCCTAGCTTTGTTGTTTTGGCTTTAACTTCTTCCACTTAACGTAATATATATTTTTCGATAAGTTCTAATAATTTCTAACTCTTAATAGAAAGAAAAATAAATAAATCTACCCTCATCGCAACACTCGTCACAATATATATTCGGAAATCACCTCATCCTCCTCCCAAATTGCGATAATTGATGGGATAATTTATGTACGATATTGAGATCACTCACTTTGGAATTTTTCTAATAGCAGGGTTGGCTAGTCCGATCCTCATTAAGATTATACAATATTTATTAGCTCCAAACATACCAAGGCTAAGGAGAAGTACCACAACCTATGAATGTGGGGAGAAACCGATTGGTGATGCCCAAGTACGCTTCAATACGCAATTTTTTACCTTTGCTGTTGTATTTGTAGTTTTTGATATTTTAACAATTTTATTCCTTCTATGGGCATATGCCTTCCAAATAATTGAAGCTACTACTACCACAATTCTCGTTATGGGTACTTTTACTCTATTTATATTAATCGGACTATTTTTCTGGATAAAAAAAGGAACAATGACTTGGGTGTAAAATTATGTCAAAGATGAACCAATTAAAGTCATATTTTCGGAATTCAGTTCAAAAAACGTGGGGGTACAGGAAAGAGTACAAAGAGCTCGGGGAATTGGAAATTTATGAACCAATGCCTAATGTTGTATTAACCCATTCACGAAATTTTGTGACTGTTATAATTAATTGGCTTCGTAATTGGTCCCAAAGATGTAGCCTTTATCCTGTTTATCTTGGAATGAAATGCTGTGCAATAGAAATGGGCGCAACAATGGCTAGCCGTTATGATACACAGCGAATCGGAATTCTAGCCCGAGCTAGCCCAAGACACTGTGATGTGTTATGGGTTAATGGCCCCGTTTCTGTTAAATTCATTCCTCGGCTTCGAGATGTTTTTGACCAAATGCCAGCTCCTAAATGGGTATTTGCAACAGGCGAATGTGCAATCAGTGGAGGACCTTTCTGGCAGGCACCAACAATATTAGAAGGTGCAGATCAGGTTATCCCAGTAGATGTTTATGTTCCTGGTTGCCCTCCTCGTCCAGAGGCTATGTGGGCTGGTATTCATCGTCTCCAAGAAAAGATAAGATCCGATGGTGTTTTTGTCCCTGAACCACTGCTTAAAGAGCCTCGGGAGTTTTATGACCGAACTCCTCCAATGATAGACCTTAAGTTGCATCCTTATAATCTAAAATCGGAGGTAGAAAAGTGACTGCTTCAGAGAATCATCTAAATCAATTGGAGGAAAAGTTTAGCTCTAAATTACTACATGCAGAAATTACTGAAACCAATCGTATTCGGTTACAAATCCATGTAAATGATTTAGTAGATATAATGCAATTTATTGCTTCTGAATTACAATTTACATCATTAGAAGCAGTTTCAGGAGTAGATTTTGAAACATATTTCGAGGTAGTTTATCATATCGATAGATGGGATGGTGATGCGACAGTTATACAAGCTCATGTCAAAATTGAAGACCGAAATAACCCAACAATACCCTCAGTTACTTCTATCTGGGGGTCAGCAAATTGGCATGAAAGAGAACTCTTCGATCTTTTCGGTATTAAGGTTGAAAATCATCCAAATTTAAAACGGCTTCTTCTTCCTGAAGAATGGGATGAATATGAACATAGGCATATTTCAGAACTGCATCCCATGCGCCGAGATTATCAATTACCAGAAAAACCATTTTCTTACAAACCTCAACCTAAATAATGGGAGGAATAATGAATTATGAGTGAACAGATGTATATTCATATGGGTCCGCAACATCCTGTAAATCATGGCTTATGGACTTTGAAGGTAAAGACAGCAGGGGAACTTGTTGTCAGCGTAGAAGTGTTAATCGGTTACATTTTCAGAATGATTGAAAAAATCGCCGAATCACGCCCTTATAACGCTTTTCAACCTTTAACTAATAGACTCTGCTATGTTTCTGCGATGAGCTGGGAAGCAAGTTACACTCTAGCCGTAGAAAAACTGATGGGGGTTGAGGTCAGTAAGCGAGTACAATATATTCGAACAATAATGTTAGAACTTCAAAGAATTGCTTCTCACTTAACATGGCTTTCAGCTTTTTCTGCTGATGTCGGTGTTTTATCAATGCAAGTAATTTCTTTTCGAGAAAGAGAATATGTGTTGGACTTGTTGGAACATGTTACAGGATCCCGAATGATGTATAATTACTTCACTGCTGGTGGTTTACGACGTGATTTGCCACAAGGGTTTGTTGAGGATTGTCGTAACCTAACATATTTTCTAGATGAACGAATTCAGGAATATAAAGCTATTTTGGAGGATTCAAAAGTGTTTAGGCTCAGAACTGAGAATGTGGGAGTAATTGAGCTAAATGATGCATTAAATCTTGGTGCTACTGGTCCTGTATTACGAGCTTCTGGAGTTAAAGCTGATTTACGAAAAATTGAACCGTATTTAATGTATGATGAGATTGAGTTTGATATTCCTATGCGCACTACTGGAGATTGCTTTGCTAGATATGAAATTCGAATGGAAGAGATGTTCCAATCCAATAAAATAATTCGTCAAGCGCTTGATCAAATGCCTTCAGAAGGAGAAATTTTTCAAAAACCTCCTCGAAACCTACCGAAAGGAGATATTTACTTCAGAACAGAAGACCCTCGGGGAGAAGGTGCGTTCTATATTATTGGTAATGACGATAGAATTCCTTACAGAGTGAAAATCAAATCTCCTGCTTATTCTAATTTAGCAATTTGTAATTATATTCTTAAAGGTGTTAAAGTGGCAGATATCGCTCCCACTGTTGCTAGCATAGATCTTTGTATGGGAGAAATCGACCGATAGGTGAAACAAATGGGTTACGGAATATATGATGGTTTGGTTCAACTTCTTTTAGATAATATCAGTAATCTATTAGCTTGGATTCTTGGATATCAAATTGAATTTCAAGATTCATTGAAATCAACTTTAATAGACGCATTTGAAATGACAACAATTCTCCTATTTTTAATTATTAACACGATTTTACTAATATGGCTAGAAAGAAAGGTTGCATCAGGGCGGGCATGGACTGCACGGGGGCCTGTTTTTATAGATTTTAACTATGGACATTTCTTTGGAAAAACATGGAAATTTGGACTGTTACAGAATATTGCTGAGTTCTTGAAATTCTTCTCAAAAGAAGATATCGTTCCTGAAAAAGCAGATAAATTTCCTTTTAATATTGGCTTTTTTGCCTTTGTAGTAGCTCCTCCATTTATACTAGGTGCAATATTACCCCTAGGAGCAACTTTAGTTATAGCGAGCCCTGCTGTAGGATTTTTACTTATTTTTGCTCTATTTTCTCTGTATCCTATTGGAGTACTTGTCACAGGATGGTCTTCAAATAATAAGTACTCACTCTTAGGAGGACTTCGATCAGCAGCTCAAATGATTAGTTATGAAATTCCATTAATGCTCTCCATCACATCGGTTGTATTAGTTACTCATTCTTTTTCGTTAATTGAAATTGCTCAACAACAAATTTCTTTACCTTTTGCTATTTTAATGCCCATTGGATTTATTGTTTTTATGGCTGCATTAACAGCAGAAACAGAAAGAATTCCTTTTGATATTCCTGAAGCTGAAGCGGAATTAGTTATGGGTTGGCGGACAGAGCTCACTGGCTTTCGATATATGATGTCAATGGCAACAGAATATTTCATCCTCTTAATTGGCGCGTTTATTGGTGTATTTCTTTTTTGGGGAGGAGCCTATTTACCTTTTGGAATTTTAAGAGGTGAGATTGAGGCTATTCCCCTTCTTGCTTTTATTATTCTTGTAGTTAAATTATGGATATTCATTTTTTTGTATGTCTGGGTACGTGCGTCATTACCAAGGGTGCGCATAGACCAATTACTAGATATAGGATGGAAGAGATTAGTACCGCTGGCAATTCTGAACATTATCTATGTCATTTTCATTGTACTATATTTTCCTCAATTATTTGGAGTGGTTCAATAAATGGTGAATTTTCGTTATATTCCAAATTTATTAATTACTCGACCGTTAGCTTATATTGCTCGACATCTTTTCTTTAAAAAACCAATTACGATACCAGATGGCGATCGTAGAAATAAAAATACTATTTATTTTCCCGAAGAGCTTGCTAAGAAAGGACAAACAATCTTAGATAGAGATTTTTCCTTTTCAGATGTTTTCAAGAACACTCCGCATATCTCTCCTAATTTTCGGGGATTACTAACCTTGAACCTTATGAATTGCACAGGATGTAAGGCTTGTTTCCGAGCCTGTCCTAACAAATGCATTGAGATGGTGTTACTCGATCCTCAACCTCCTCACTGGACAAAAAAACGACCATTAGAAACACCTCAAATATTTATTGGACGGTGTATGTATTGTGGTTTATGTGTTGATGCTTGCAGATTTGATGCTCTATATCATTCAGCTGGATTTGATGGTGCCTCCGCCAAGAAAGAAGATTTAGTTCATAATTACCTCGATTTATATAGTCTCTATAAATTGTATTTCCCGAAAGAGTATGAAAAACAAATGGAAGAATACGTAAAAGAGTATGGCAAACCAATTGAGGAATTTCTAACTCAAGAAAGTATCCAAACGGAGGATTCCTAATGGCTTACTTAATTTCATCAGAATTATTTCAGACATTGGAATTACTTGTTTTTGTTGTTTTAATTTGTTATACAGCAGGTTCAGCATTCCTAGCTGTAACAGTTAAAAGTGTTTATCATGCTGTTTTATGGTTAGTATTCACTCTACTTGGGGTTGCAATGTTTTTCCTACTCTATGCTGAATCAGCATTGTTACTAGTGATCCAAATGATTGTTTATGCAGGAGGTATCACAGTATTACTGCTATTTGCGATATCTATTTCAGGTAAAGAGGCTATGTTCGAGAAATCAAAAGATTGGAAGCTCATGGATAAACGACTGAGCTTTGGGGGTGCTTTCATTCTCTTTATAATTGTGTATTATGTTCTTACGGAAATAAGCACTGGTTTTTGGAAAAATCAAACTCTTCCTTCAGGAGATCTTGAAAGTCAAATTCAGCTCATAGAAAATTTAGTTGTCCAACTATTTACAGTTCATGGTGGTACAATCATTATTTTAGGATTACTCTTATCAGCAGCAATGCTTGGCAGTGTATATTTAGTAAAAAAGGAGGTAGAAGACATATGAATTTAGATCCGTCAGTTTTTATACTAATGTCCTCGTTATTATTCTCAATTGGACTCGGTGGTTTCATTAAATCCAAATCAGCAATTCGAATGCTAATAGCGATTGAAATCATGATAAATTCTGCAAACATAAACTTTGCTATTTTTGCCCTCTATAATGATCCTAGTTTCGTTACAGGTCAAATTGCAGTCATCATTAGCATTGCTCTAGCTGCAGCTGAAGCAGCTGTTGGATTAGGAATAATTCTAACAATCTTCCGGAACCATGGCACAGTTGAAGCAACTGATTTCGTTGAACTTAAGGGCTAATAAAATAAGGTGAGTTAAAACAATGGCAGAAGAAATAACATTAATATTTGGCAATTTAGCTTTCTTAATTCCTCTCATTCCTATCATAATATCTTTTATTGTCCTGTTCGCGGGCAAATATATTGATAAGAAAGCCTATGGAAATCTTTTTGCTTTAATTGCATTAGGAGCAAGTTTTATACTAACAGTTTTAGTATCTGGAGAAATATTAATCCGCCTTCTATTCTTTGGGGAGCATGTTGAAGTAGTACATGAATTTATGGATTGGATTCATGTTGGTGACTTCGAATTAAAGATTGGAATCTTGCTAGATCCGCTTTCTGCTGTAGTTAGTTTAATGGTAGCAACCGTTTCTTTCTTAGTTGCTGTGTACAGTCGAAGTTACATGGCTCATGAGGGATCCCCCCGATACTACGCTGAAATCAACTTGTTTGCTGCAGCAATGCTAGGACTCGTATTTTCTGCAAATTTCATAATGCTTTTCTTGTTCTGGGAAATCATGGGGGTATGTTCTTACCTTTTAATTGGTTACTTTTATGACAAAGAGGTTGTTCCTGAAGGACAACCTCATCCAGCATCAGCTGCAAAAAAGGCATTTCTAACCACTAAGGTTGGTGATATTTTTTTATTCGTTGGTATAATTTTCGTTTATCTCGAAACTCTCCGTATTGGGCATGCTACATTCGATTTTATTGAAATTAGGCATCTATTGGAGGAGGAAATAATACACTTTGATCCTATGTGGTTTGTCATTATTGCATTATTGATTTTTGGAGGTGCTGTAGGAAAATCAGCACAGTTTCCTCTTCATGTTTGGTTACCCGATGCAATGGCGGGGCCGACAACAGTTAGTTGTTTAATTCATAGTGCAACAATGGTGAAAGCTGGTATCTTCTTAATTGCTCGAGGTTATTTCGTCTTTGAATTTGCAAATCCTGAAGCCCTACTAGTGGTTGCCTTGATTGGTGGAATAACTGCTATTATGTCTGGCACAATTGCATTGGTAAAAACCGATATTAAAGGAATTTTAGCGTTTTCCACTATTAGTCAATTGGGATACATGACAATTGGACTAGGTGTAGGAGGAATGGCTGTGGCTGTATTTCATATAATTAATCATGGGATTTTCAAAGCATTGCTTTTTCTATCTGCTGGGTCTGTGATTCATGGAGCAGGGACTCAAGATATACGTGAAATGGGTGGATTAAGAAAAAATATGCCTCATACATGGAAAGTCATGTTAATTGGATCTTTATCCCTTGCAGGTATAGGGAATGGGTTTTTCAGTAAAGATGCGATCATTACGCATGCACTTGAACATTCTGTTCATGAGCCACTAATCTTTTTGGTATGGCTCTCTTCGATCATCACAGCGTTTTTAACAGCATTTTATATCTTTAGACTGTGGTTCTTAGTATTTCCTGGCACAAATCGAAGTCCAGATCATCATATTCATGAATCAGATCAATGGATGATTGGTCCTTTATGGACTTTAGCTCTTATATCTTTAGTTTTAACGGGTATTTATTCTATTGGACTCTTTGGTGTAATACTAGATCAGTATTTAGATTTCCATATTGAAGCCTTGGATTTATTTAATATTGAACATCATCTTGTGGAATGGTTAGAAGGGCCTGAAGCAATAGCTGTGAAATTTAATTTAGGACTTGCTCTTTTCTCTGTTGTTCTGGCATTAATTGGAATTGGATTAGCCTATTTGATTTATTATCCTCGTTCAAATGCACAAATTAGTTTTCCCAAAGAGGAACCTTCATTCTATATTGAGGTACCAGAAGGAACTGATAGAATTACTAATCTTCAGATTAGTTTACGCTCATTATTACGTAAAATAAAGTCCTCTATACCAGGCCGTGGTATCCAAAAAGTATTAGAGAAGGGTTATTATATTGATGACCTATACCTCGCATTTGTATATGCAATCTACGAATATTATTGCGCAGCGATGAACTGGATCGAAACTAATATCATCGACGGCGCAGTTCGTTTGGTTGGATGGGCTGGATATGTTGTATGTGGCCTTTCAAAGTGGTGGGACGATTATGTGATAGATGGCTTAGTTCGATTAACTGCACGAGCCTCTGTTGCTCTTTGTAGTTTAGCAAAAGCCACAGATGAGCGTGTAATTGACCATGGAATCATTAGAAACTCGGCAAAAGGAATTATGAAAACAGGGGGATATTTACGTCGAATTCAAACTGGTGTGGTCGAAAATTATGCTCTTTACTCCCTCTTGGGAGCAATTATCATCATTCTAATATCATTAGTAGTAGCAGGGGTGGTACCCCTCTAAAAAAATCAGAAAAAATCAAAGGTTGAAGACAAATGTTAGCACAATTAAATTTCGGTGGAATTGATATCGGAGTATTAACTCTGATCTTTCTACTCCCAATTATAGCAGCTTTTCCAACCTGGCTAGTTGGTCGTGTTCGTAATGAGTTATCAAAATATTTTGCACTAATCATCAGTAGCATTGTTATGTTACTATCTCTTGTAGCCTTGATGATGTACGAACAACCAGTATCTGGTGGTTGGACATTAACAGAAGAAATTCCTTGGATTGAAGCTATCGGAATGAGTTATTCCTTAGGTGTTGATGGACTTAGTCTACCTTTAGTTTTACTAAGTGCATTTATATTCTTAGTATCTGTTCTTGCTTCATTCAAAGATATTCATGAACGAGAACCCGCTTACTATGCAATGATAATGCTTCTTGAGACAGGGGTTATAGGAACATTTGTTGCGACAGATTTCGTGATTTTCTATGTTGCTTGGGAACTAGTTCTTGTTCCTATGTTCTTTCTCATTGGTATATGGGGTGGTCCTAAAAAGGAATATGCTGCGATATACTTCTTTATTTATACCCATGTTGCATCTCTAGTCATGCTTTTAGGAATTATTGGTCTTTGGTTAGAGTCAGCAAAATATACAACAGGTGAGTTTGCTGGTATTGGTACTTTTTCGTTTACTGAACTAGCTGGAATGGCTGACAACTTTGGAGCTGGCCCCTTCGTTCTCTTAATCTTCTTAGCACTACTTTTCGGGTTCATTGTAAAAGTACCCAGCGTTCCCTTCCATACTTGGTTACCATTAGCTCATGTTGAAGCTCCTACTCCAGGTTCGATGATATTGGCTGGACTACTACTGAAAATGGGTGGTTACGGCTTATTAAGATTGGGTGGATGGTTCCTACCTGACGCACTAACAGAATTCGCATGGTTAGTAGCTATTATAGGATTAATATCTTTATTATACGGATCGTGGGTTGCACTGCGACAGGTTGACATGAAGAGCCTTGTTGCGTACTCATCGGTGGGCCATATGGGAATAATTCTTCTTGGTTGTGCTACTCAATCCCCAGAAGGATTTGCAGGTGCCATGTATATGCAGATTGCTCATGGAATAATATCTCCCCTTATGTTTTTCCTCGCTGGTACTATCGGTCATTCTACCCATACTCGTGATATTCCTAAACTAAAAGGATTTGCTAAGAACATGCCCATCGTTGCAGCTGTACTTGTTTTTGGCTCATTTGCTAGTGCAGGCCTGCCAGGATTAGCAGGTTTTTGGTCTGAATTATTAGCTTTTATTGCTTTATTCAATTGGGGAACATTTGGTAGAGTACTTGCGTTGATTGGAGTTCTAGGGATTATTTTCACAGCAGCTTACTACCTATGGATGTTACAACGCACAGTTTTTGGAGATGTGAATCCAGAATTAGAACACGCACATGATGTGTCACACTGGTCTCAATATGCAGTCCTTGCACTCCTATGCTTCTTCATAATACTACTAGGGATACTTCCAGCATTATTATTAGATCTGATGGCAACTGCTAGTTGGCCACTTTAATATATGAAAAGCTAGAATCAAAGGTGTAACCAGATTATGAGTGATTTCTTGACTATATTTCTTCCTATCCTATTTTTAATAGGAACATTACTGATTTGTCTCATTCTAGAAGCGTTCAATATAGATAGAAGGATATACGCTCCTATTACGATTGTTGGGAGTCTAATATCACTGTTTACAATAATCCTTGGGATCGGTTCAGAAATCACTTATGCATTTGGTGATGATACTGATATTCTTGCTCTTAAAAATGATTATGGGCTCTTAGTCATTGATGATTTTTTCCGTTTTTTCTCTGTAATTTTTTTGATTGTGTTACTTTTTGTAGTAATCTCTAGCATCAATTACATGGATTCTGAACAAGATGTAGGAATCTACTACATTTTAATGATTTTTGCCACAATAGGGATGATGTTAGTAGCTGCAGCGAACGATCTCTTAGTTGTATTTGTCGCTTGGGAGTTAGGTAGTCTTCCTGTTTATTCGCTCGCAGCTTTTCAGAAAGCTCGTATTGAAACTAGTGAAAGTGCATTAAAGTTCTTTTTAATTGGTGCTATGTCTTCAGCTTTTATTCTTTTTGGAATTTCACTAGTTTATGGAATCACTGGTTCAACTAGTCTTAATGAGGTAGTTACTGCATTTAAAGATATTGGAAATTACTCTCCCCTACATCTTCTTGCCTTAATGTTTTTGTTTGTCGGATTTGGATATAAAATGGCGGCTGTTCCTTTTCATGCTTGGGCAGTTGATGTGTATCAAGGAACTCCTACTACAATCACCACATTCTTAGCTGCAGGATCAAAAGCTATGGGTTTTGCAGCAGTATTTAGAATTATTATTTCAGGCCTTACTGAAATTAACATAGTATGGGGTGCTCTTTTTGCGATTCTAGCTGTCTTGACCATGACCCTAGGAAATGTCGTTGCTCTAGTACAAACTAATATTAAGAGGATGTTGGCTTACTCAAGTATTGCTCATGCTGGATATATTCTCATTGCTTTGGCAGCTGTTGCCAATGATCCGAGTTCATCAGTTATAGCAACTTTAGATTTCAGTGTTGCCCAATTTTCTATTGCAGCTGCAGAAATACACATTCTCACTCACGCATTAATGAAGATAGTTGCTTTTACGGCTGTAATCGTTATCACTTTTTCGATTAAGAGTGAGGATATCAATGATTACGCTGGGTTACGGAAAAAGCATCCATGGTTAACATTATGTCTATCTATCTCTTTACTTAGTCTTTTAGGAATCCCTCCATTAGCGGGTTTTATTTCTAAATTTCTATTATTTTTTGCAGCTATTTACGCAGATCTTCTTTGGCTCGCACTATTGGGAGTCATTAATAGCGCTATTAGTGTTTTTTATTATGTACGAGTAATAAAATTAATGATAATTGACAAACCAATCGAGGAAGAGCTTAGTACCACCGTTGTACAAGTAGACCGAATTGCTCCTTATTCAATTCCATTATCTTATCAAATAGCTATTGGATTCTCAGTTCTTCTTATAATAATTATTGGTGTTCTTCCTACACCAATCATTGACTTTGCTTTAAATGCAGCAAAATTTCTGCTTGGATGATAATAGTTTTTTTCTAACACCAAATCTTTTTTCTTTCTTAATATTTAGATGATTTCTGATGGAAGTAGATGTTCTAATTGTTGGATTAGGCCCTGCAGGCGCTACAGTGTTATCAAAGCTGGCAAAACTTGTTGATTCCGACATTTCAATTTTAGGTATTGATAGGAGGCAAGAACCAGGATTTCCTGTCCAATGTGGAGAGTTTATGCCCGCATCGAAAGAAATGGCAATTCTTATGCCTAGTGTACCAAAAGCGAAGGAATTCTTCGCTTTTAAGGAAGAGTTCATCAGTAATCCAATAAATCGTATTACATTTTTTTCTCCTCAAGGAAGAGTTATTGAGACTCCTTTTGAGGGATATACTATTCATCGTGGTGAATGGAACGCTCATTTAGTTAAAACAGCAATAGAACATGGAGCTGAAGTTTGGACCTCCGCTTGTGCCATTGGAATGGAAAATGGTCAAATTATTGTATCTCAAAATAAAAAATCGTCAATAAAAATAAAACCTCGTACAATTGTGGGAGCAGATGGGGCGAACTCGCGCATAGCAAAATGGACAGGATTAGCGGAAATTCGCTCTCCAAATCATTTTGTTATCACAAAACAGCATGTAATGACTGATATTACATCTGAGCTATATGATTCATCAAATGTACAAATGTTCTTTGGAGAAAAGTACGCACCTGGTGCTTATGCTTGGATTATTCCAAAAGATGATCAAACTGCCAATGTAGGAGTAGGAATCCGTACACCAATGATGAAAGGTAGCATGAGTGTCTCTAAAGCACTTTCAAACTTGATTAACGTCCATCCTGTAGCGAAAAAGATACTGAAAAGTGCTCGTATCAAACATACAATCGGTGGGCTTGTCCCTGTGGGACTTCCATTCAAGAATTCAGTTGATTTAAAAACCAAAACTCTATTAGTAGGAGACTCTTCGTGTCAGGTTGTTTCAAGTGTTGGTGCTGGAATCCCCACGTCGATGGTGGCTGGAAAGATTGCAGCTGAGACGATTAGAAGTTACTATTTTGAAAATGGATCATTGAATTCATATCATTTTGAATGGCAAAAACAAATGCAAACGACATTCAATCAGGCATATAAGTTACGTCAATTTTTTGATCGAATCTCGACGACCGATAACAAGATTCAATGGTATATGAATCGTCTAAGGTCTTCAGATATTGATAAAGTGGTTCACTGTTCCGTTCCATGGAAGGTCTCACTTGCTAATCCTGTTATGCGATTTTTAAACATAATAATAAAATAATTTGAGTATTTCAAGGTTGTGAATCAACCTTAGTTATTGTTAGATCCATCTAGTATAACCAGGCATGGAACAACATTCAGGAAGTGCCACATGATGGCAATCCTCCCCGTTTACAGCACAGATTAAACTAGGGATACCCTGTATTTCCCCTACTACCATTTCTTTTCCACAATGTTTAGGAATTGGCGATACTACCTTTCCACAGCTTTGACAGCGATATGAAGGCATTTTATATGTCTCCTGATTGAAATGCAGTTTTATTAAAGCGTTCCTGCAAATTATGTTTGCCTATCTTTTTAAAAATTCCTTTTCAAAATTTGTTAGCTATTGGGAAAAACCAATCAACTTTTTTTTCTACCGCCGTTTCTTACCATTAATTTCACTTAAATTTACTTTCTTTCAGACTCAGCTATTCAACAACGTAATTATGCTGGAGTTCTATTTTAAACTATTCTATAACCGAATTTACGTATATTCATTACTGACCAGTCGAAAAAATGGGATATACATTTATTGAAGAGATACTTTCGCTTTTTGCTCCAAACGAAAAACCTTTATATAAGATTTTTGCGTCAGTTACGCAAGTGATGGAATCATTGCATATAGATAAAAGATGTTTTATCAAAAAAAAAGAGGTTGTAAAATGGCTAAATCTAAGCTCATTGCTGTGAATGTCTCTAATATTCACCGTGAATTTCATATTGGCGAAATAACCATTCATGCTCTTCGGGGAATCAATATGGAGGTTTACGAAGGAGAATTTGTAGTTGTATTAGGCCCTAGTGGGTCTGGAAAAACCACATTACTCAATCAGATTGGTGGTATTGATTCTCCAACTAAAGGTACTGTTAAGATTCGTGAAAGTGATATTACTAAATGGTCTAGTGGGAAACTATCAGAATATCGTCGAAATAGAGTTGGGTGGATATTCCAATTTTTCAATCTTATTCCCTCTTTAAGGGCTTGGGAAAATGTAGCTCTCTCTTTGGAATTCAAAAGCATTCGAAATGGAGTGAAAAAGCGAGCCAAGGATATGTTAGAAGCTGTTGGTCTTGGTGATAAAACTGACCGCTTTCCTAGTCAACTTTCAGGTGGCGAACAACAGAGAGTTGCTATTGCCCGTGCCTTGGTCAAAAATCCAGAAATAGTTGTTGCTGATGAGCCTACTGGAAACTTAGACTACATCACAGGTCAAAAAATTGCTGAGCTCATGAAAGAACTAAATGAGAAATTCGGGGGTACATATATCGTTGTCTCACATGATATTAGTATAACTGAGAAAGCAGACCGAGTATTTCACCTTCGAGACGGCCAAATTGTATCAATTGAGGATTATCCTACAGTTAAAAGGATTAAGAAGGTGACTAACGATTGAATATCCTCACTAAGAAAATCTTTAGAGAATTCCGATTTAATAAATTTCGTTCTCTAGTTATTGTCATTACTGTTGCCATTACAATAACATTAGGTATAGGTCTTCTTAATATCAAAGATTCCTATAATGCTACGATAGCTGCTCATCATGAGAACCTTGTTAATGCTGATCTTCGAATTCGATTGAATGAATATATTCCTGAAAATAATCTTTCTACATGGCTATCAGACCAAGAAGTCCAAAGTGCTGGTGTTGAAAACCTTGAAGGACGGATTTTTCTTTACACAACCGTGAATTATAAGGGAGAAGATTATAAAGCATATACGATTGGTGTTAATTTCGCTTTGAATGAAATTAACACTTTAGAGGTTATTTCAGGAGGTTTACCTTCCTCTAGTTCTGAGGTACTTCTTGAAAAACATTTTAGAGCAGCATTTCTTAGTGGGCCAACTCCTATAAAAGTAGACGAATCAATAACTGTTAAATATGGGCCATTATCCGATAATTTTACCATTTCGGGGATTGCAATAGATTCTGATTATTTTTATCCAGTAGATGAACAAACCAATTCTGCAGCTTTTAATGGTGAGCTATGTATTATCTATGTACCCCTTCAACATCTTCAAGCATTCTTGGGAGTAGAAGGAATAAATGAAGTTTTAGTTAAAACCGATATTCGCTCTCATGATGCAAGTCAAGTAGCTGATCGTGCTCTTGCTGATGTTATAGGCTCAGATATAATTCAAAAAGTCACTTACTGGGATGAAACTCCTGATTTTGAGTTTTTCAACTTTGACAATCCTCATGATAAATTTGGTCTAGTATTTGGGGCTTTTGGTTTAATTGCAGGCGCTACTGCTATATATAACTCATTAAGCAAATTAGTTCAGGCGCAGCGAACCCATGTTGGTCTTTATGGAGCCCTAGGAGCGAAAAAGTGGAGCGTATTTTCTCATTATCTAGGGTTTGGAGTAATTCTTGGTCTCATCGGAATAGGTATTGGTTGGTTGGGAGCAGCAGGACTAAGTAGTTTTGCAGTGACTATAAGGGGTAGTTGGCATGGATTTACTGTCATTCGAATAGGTCAGGATCCTATCATTTGGATAGGTGGATCGCTCTTTTCTATAGTTTTCATTGGACTTGTTTCATTCTTTGCAACGATACCCGTATTGCGTCTTACACCACGTGAAGCAATGGTTGCGCCATATTCAAAAAGTCAACTTGGTCAAGAACCTATTCTGGAGAAGTTGTTGCCACCTTTTGGGATATTTCGACGGTTGAGCATAAAAATTCCCCTTAGAACAGTATTCATGAATAAAAGACGTTCTTTATCGACACTAATAGCTGTTGCTACCTCTATGATTATTCTAGTAGCAGCTGGGAGTATGTTTTTTGACATTGTTCGATCTATGGATCAAAATTTCACTTATTATGAAAAACACGAAGTAAATGTTTATTTACAGAAGCCTATGTCAGAATGGTCGATTAAAAGTTATACTCAAGATATTGAGGGGATTGCTGAAGTTGAAGGATATATCGGAACTCAAGTTTTTATTTCTGATTTTAATAATGAATCAGTTCGGGTTCCCCTACACGCATTCCATGAAAACTCGACCTTACGAAATTACCACGTTATTAAAGGAATTAAAAACTTTGAAATGAGTGATCTAGGGAAAAAAAGGATCTTAATTGGTAGTGAACTCGCAAAGGAGCATGGAATCAAAGTTGGGGAAACTCTTAAGGTTACTTTTGACCCACTCAACAGTTTCAGTCTAGAAATAATAGGAATAACAGGTGAATTGTTTGATACAGCATTATTGTGGACCATCGAAGGCTTACAGGAGAATTCACCATATGTTCAAGGTATTGCTACCTTGCAGAATGTAACTGGTTTTGTTTTCAGTTTTGACGATGATGTCACAGAAACTCGGAAGGCTGAAATAAAATCCCAGATTGTTAATCATTTTTATCCATTTATCTATTCGGAAACGGATGAATTGTTAACTACTATGGAATCAATGTTCGAAGCCTTGATGGGACTTTTAATTTTCGTTGGTTTGTTAGGATTATCTGCGTTGATACTATTTACGTTTTCCAGTATGTCATTAGCGATGATGGATCGTGAAATGGAATTCCTGGCTCTAAGAGCCATGGGATCAAAGCATCGTACTATTTTAAAGGTTATCTTTTTAGAAAATGCACTTTATGGTGCCTTTGGCCTTATTATAGGTATTCCATTAAGTCTTGCGCTATTAGAACCCAGCTATGATTATCTAATAGAGGGTATGTATATGCCTGTGTATGTACCACTTGAGTTGTGGATTATTGTGATTAGTTCTATCATTGTGTGTGTCTTCTTATCCACTGCTCTTTTGGCTTGGAGGACTTGGCGCAGTTCTCTCCCAGATATGTTACATCATCGCGGAATTTCCTAAACATTTTATTCTCCCTCCTTTTTTCTTATACTTTTAATTCAGCTCTAACTTCGTAATGCTGAGAGCGTGCGTCAAATCGAGAAAGTAGAGCTCTTGCTTTAGGAGGTACAACTGCTAACTCATACTCCTCTCCAGCAAAAGCTCGAATGGCTTCTAATGAATCAAACCACATAATAGTAATGAACTCGACTTCATTACCAATATTACGACGAAAGAGATGAATTCCTTTATACCCAGCAATCTGCTGATTCTCTATATCGTGGAAGATTTCACTCTTGAGAAGTGACTCATAAGCTTCAGCATTTTCAAACGTTGTCCAACCATGCCAAATTCGACTAATCATTTTTAATTCCTTTCTACGATTTTTTCACTTTTAATGATCTTGATATAAATTTACACAATAAATAGCGTTCTTAAAAACATTCTTTGAAGAACTTTATACATCAAACCAATAATTTGATATAAATTCACGGATTGATTAATTTTCCTTTTTTTAATCTGTATGAAACAATGGTAACACTAATCCCTGCAAGAATTGAGATTAAACCAATAGCTAAAACTGTGCTACGACTTGATTTTAACCTAATTCTGAGTTCAGTACTCTCTGAAAGTTGTGTACCATTAAGAACTTGAGTAAAATTCCAGTTTTCAATGACTCCTATGAGAGTATATGATCCCCCCAATAATTGAGCTTCTAATGTCATTTCTTTACCAGATGTTATATTCCTGGCAAGTGATGTTGAGTTAAGAGAATCTAATAAATTGGTATAATTCGTCTCAAAATATTGTGTATTTTCGGTTGTATTAAATGGAAACTGTTGAAATAATTGAGAGACTTTACTTGAGAAATCACTATAGTTTTCCTGTGTTATCAACAGCAATATTTGGTTAAATGTATCGTTTTCAGATGTTGTTGTTAAATTTCCCTTTATATTATGAATCATATTGGGTTGTAATATGTAACTTGTAGTTTCAAATGTGTGAGCAATTATAGGGGAAAAAACTGTTGGTGAAACTTGGAAGGTACTTGAGACGGAGCTTGTTTCAATAACATTTGGGCCAATGAGTGGTCCAATTAAAGCACCTATTATTACCAGCAAAATACCTAATCCAAGAATAGGTCCATCAAAGCTAATATTTTTCCCCCATTCAGCTAATCTTCTTGATTCTATTGATGGTACCATTGGTTTTGCTACGTATACTAGAAAAATAAAGAATAAAAAGAAGTGGAGGAAAAAATCTTCAATGGGAAAAGCCGCTGTTGTCCCACCAAAGATCTGTTTTCGGGTTTCTGGAGGTAAATTTATGAAAAATGTTGTAATACCTCTTAAGTAAGAGACTCCAGTAATATCAAGTTCTAATCCGACAATAGTTGCTGGAAAAATTAACCAAGGTGTTAGATTAATAATATAGGTGAAATTGATCTGATATAAACGGTCCGATAAAGGATAAAATAGAGCTATTGGATACTCCAAATCAAGGAAAATATGTATCACCCATAAAATACCTCCATAAAATATACAACGTCCCCAAAAACTTCGATCTTTGTTCTTAGGGGTATTAACACCTTCATCTGTTATAGATTCTGAGTTTGAGTGCATATATTGATAATAATAGTGAATTACTGTTCCAAAGATTGTTAAGAGTGTTGGGAAGATAATACTATGAAACAAACCTCTATGGAAAGCAAAGAAAATATCAAGGTCTGGCAAGACCGTAAAACTAATCACTAACCAAAAAAATACTTTTTTTTGCTGGAACGTCTCACGGTCAGTAGAAGGGATAAAAGTCCAAAAAAGAATCGCCCCTAAGCTTAAATGTGTTGGTATTAATGTCATTCTTTTCACTACCATATAATATTAACACTTAGAATCAATACTGCAGCCATAATTGTAGCTATACCAAATCCTACACAAAATCTATCAAATGGAACATCCTTTAATCGTAATAAAGCATTCATGGTCAATAATCCTATAAATGCACATAAAACTATAGTTAAAACAAGCAACCAATAAGGAAACACAACACTACCAACGATAAGGCTGTGTGTTTGAACCGAAAATCCACTCAGAAGAAATTCAAACACCGTCGCTCCAAATACCGCAGGAACTGATATGATAAAACTAGTTCGTAGTGCATCCCGTTGTGTTAAACCAAGGATTAGAAGCAAGGTTAATGTCGTACCACTTCGACTAATTCCTGGTAAAACAGCTATACCCTGTACCATTCCAACAAGAAGAGCTTCTTTAGAAGTAATCGAAGTTAGCTCTCGAGTCCCCTGATCGGGTTGTTTCGAAAGTACTAATCCTGTTAAGATTAGAAGTAACCCAATTATAGCAGTAAAGAGAAGATCAGTAGGAATCAGTAGATTCTCTGTAATAATTATCCAATATGCTTTAAATAGTATAATTAGCGGTATCGCTGTAAGTGCCGTTCCTAAAGTGGTAATCAATAATAATTTCGAGATTTTAAGACTATTTTCATCTTTAAAATGAATCATTTGTAGAAAATCGGCTCGAAAAACCCATAATACAGACAACATTGTACCAATATGTAATAATACAGCTAAAGTGACAGCTTCAAGCTCTTGCATTCCGTAAACATGAACGAACAGTAAAGTTAATTGACCTTCAGAAGATATAGGTAACCATTCGATGATTCCTTGAAAAATAGCCATTAACACTGCTGCTATAATGTCAACCAATCCGAATTATCTCCCAGAAAGGTATATTTTAACGATATTAAGATCGTTCTTCTTCTTTATTCCTTGATAATTGTCGTGTAGATTCTACCTTTTCTTCTTTGTAATTTTATTTAAATTCCATTTTGATGAGATTGTTTGCGTAAATAAAAAATCTTATGTTTTGAAGAGTTACATACAAACTAAGATCTTGACAATGAAGTATAATTATCCTGAAAATCAATCTTTTTAACTAATGAATCATTTTTTCTATATTTGTTTACATTACCACTTTTCGATTATTTGGAATCAATGTGAATAAAATAAACTGACGATTAAGAATAATAATTATCTTATATTGACTGTGTATATTTGTTTATTCACATATCATAAAATTTATATACTATATGTGAATAAAATAAACACAGAAATAAAAAACAAATGGTGATTGACTTGAACCGTAAAAGACGAAATTTCGATAATTTCTGGAACTTTAATTTTGATGAAATTTTTCAATCCTTTCAGGAAGATATGGATGCCATGATGAAGTCTGCTTCATCTGAATATCAAGAAGATGGTCCTATCACTTTTGGTTACTCTTTTCACGTTGGACCTGATACAGAATACCAACCTGAAATCCGTCAATGGGGAAATTTAAACGATTTTCGACAAAAACAGGGTCTTCCTGAATTAAAGTTACCTTTCGGATTATCCTCAAGACTCAGTTTGCCTACGAGTTCATCTTTACCAATAGATCATTATATAGATATTATTGATGAAGAAAATTATTTGAAGATAATTGTTGAGGTACCAGGATTTACTAAAGATAATTTAAACGTTGAGGTTAATGAATTAGGGTCCGAGATAACTCTTAAAGGTGAGTCTAAGCTTCGAAAGTTAAACAAGACAATTCAATTGCCTTCGAAAATTGAAGCGAAGACAACAAAAAGCTCAATTAAAAATGGAGTTCTTGAGATTCGTGGTAAGAAGATTGAAAAGTCTTCAAAGAAATTCAAACTAAAGATTGATTAAAATTCCCAAATCTGAAAGTAGGTAGGATTTAATCCTGCCTATTTCTTTATATATAAAAATAAAAGGTATAAAAACGATAACTAAGAAGTGTAAAATTATGAACACTATCGACCAAGAAGAAGGTGAAGTTCTCCCAGAATATCTTTCAAGACTTGAAGAAAACGTTCTTGAGGAATTATCTTTACGAGAAAAGCACTATTCTTTCCGTTTTAATGGTCTTCGCCGACTTCTGAAAGATGTACACCAGCAAAAGCTCTCCCGTGCCCTAGAACGATTACAAGAGGATCGTTTGATTGAGCAATACCCAGATGGGGGTTATGGATTAGATCGTAATTCTTATGAGATGATACGAGAACATTTTGGGAACCCCCAAGCAAAAATTGATTATTTTAATTTCAATTCAACCAATAAGAGGGTGTACACAGCAATTTCATCTGAAAACCAGATTCCAGTTAAAAGCCTCATAAATAAACTAGCAGGCAAATATTTTGGCTCTTTTCGTTTCATGGGGCATTATTATTCGAATGGTGAAGGACGGTTGGAATGGATCCACGCGGATGATCATTCAAAAATTCTTATTTCTTCATTAACTTCTGCAAAACTGGAAATTATATCATATAATGTGACTCAGACCGAGATAACTAAGTTCTTGAATATTCTACAACAACTACTCTTTGATTACCAAATCATCTTAAGTTTCTCAATCAATTCTACAACACAAGTGAATTGAAATCTTCACTTAGAGGTAGATTTATCCTTTTTCTCTTTTTTTAGTTCTCCCAACTTAGGAAAATTCGAGAAAAATCAGTCCATTAGTGTCTGCATGAGTTTTTTCCAAAACTTTATAACATTTAATGAAAAGGAACAATAATGAGGTATAAAAAAATGAGGCTTTATGTTCTCCAACCGTAACTTCTTTATCAGTTCTCTCAGAGAGCATAATAGGCCATCCTCAAATGAACATTCCTTCTGCTTTTTTCTTTTTGCTGCTAAGAATGGATTTTTTGGGAAGCAGCTATTAACTGCAAAAAACATTCTTTTTACAATGGTGAAACACCATGAATGATCAAAATCAGCTTATCAGAGAATTCTATGATATTCTATACCAAAAAGGATTCAGATGGGATCAAATTCCTAGTAAAAATAAACTGAAATAAAGAGGTTGCTAAATATTGAGTGATTTTAAAGACTTCTTAAAAAATATTGGACCAAAATGGCAACAAAAATGGAATGAAGCGAAAATATTTAATGCTGATCCTGATCCATCAAAGCCAAAGTTTTTCGCAACATTTCCTTACCCGTACGTTAATGCATCTGTCCATTTGGGACATGGATATACTGAATTGAAGCTAGATTTCATAGCTCGAATTAAAAGAATGCAAGGTTACAATGTATTATTTCCACAGGGGTTTCACGCGACTGGTGAGCCAATTGTGGGGATGGCAAAACGATTACAAGAGGGCGATCCAATACAACAGCAAATATTAACAAGGTTTGGTGTTGAAAAAAATGAAATCGAGAAGTTCTACGATCCTCGTCATATAGTCGATTTCTTTGTGAACCTTTGTACAAAAGACATGAAATCTATTGGTTTTTCAATTGATTGGCGAAGACAGTTTATTACTACTCCTATAACCCCTGTGTATTCAAAATTTATCGAATGGCAATATCTTACTTTGAAAAAAATGGGTTTTGTTGAACTTGGCAGTCATCCTGTTATTTGGTGTCCTAATGATCAATCTCCAACGGGAGATCATGACCGTCTGGTTGGTGATGGCGTTACAATAGCTGAATATGTGTTGCTGAAATTCCCATTTGAAGACAAATTCTTTTTACCTGCAACACTTAGACCTGAAACAATTTATGGTGTAACAAATATGTTTCTTCACCCTGATGTGATTTATGTAACTGTTGAGGTTGATGATGAAAAATGGATTGTTTCAAAAGAAGCTGTTACTAAACTCGAAGACCAGGAACATGAGGTAACCATTATTTCAGAACATTCTGCTTCAGAATTCTATGGAAAATATTGTAAGAATCCTATAACAAATTCAGATGTTATTTTATTGCCAGCAACTTTTGTAAGTGCTGAATGGGGTTCAGGTGTGGTAATGTCTGTCCCAGCTCATGCCCCAGTTGATTGGGTAGCTATACAAAACATAAAAGAACAAGCTAGCCAACTGGAGACCAAATATAATATTGATAGACAAGCAATTTTAGATATAAAGCCGATTTCATTAATCACGATTGATGGTTATGGAGAATTTCCCGCAGTAGAAGTCATTGATCAGATGGGGATAATAGATCAGAATGACGAAAGAGTAGAAGAAGCAACTAAAGAAATTTATAAAGCTGAATTTCATAGTGGAATTTGTAAGGCGATAACTGGAAAATACAAAGGTCGATTTGTGAAGGATATTAAGGAGGAACTGATTGAAGATTATGTTAAACAAAATATAGCTGCTATCCTATATGAACCTGCTGATGAAGTAGTTTGTCGTTGTGGAACCCGAAATCATGTTAAAATCTTGAGTAAACAGTGGTTTTTAACCTATGGAGAGCCAAAATGGAAAAAAGCTGTTCATCAAGAATTAGAGAAGATGCAATTCTTACCTCCTGCAGCTAGAATGGCATTCACTCATACTGTTGACTGGTTAAAAGCAAAAGCCTGTGCACGAAAAAGTGGATTAGGGACTCCATTACCTTGGGACTCCGATTGGATTGTTGAAACTTTGTCCGACTCAACTATATATATGGCATATTATACAATTTCTGGGTATGTCAATGAAGGAAAAATCAAAGAAGAGAATGCTGTTCCTGAATTATTTGACTACATCTTTCGGGGTAAAGGTAGTTTAAAGATTGCTTCTCAAAAATCTAAATTAACTTCCAATTTAATTAAAGACT
Organism: Candidatus Hodarchaeota archaeon; assembly: GCA_048887065.1. Lineage (GTDB taxonomy): Archaea > Asgardarchaeota > Heimdallarchaeia > Hodarchaeales > Hodarchaeaceae > Hodarchaeum. The sequence goes on along the minus strand of JBHLKC010000009.1, from coordinate 20,612 downwards.
TAAGAAAAGAATTTGAATATTGGTATCCAATGGATCTTCGGATCTCTGGAAAGGATTTAGTACACAATCACCTAACTTTCTGTATCTTTCAACATCAAGCCATATTTAAGCCCAATCATAGACCCCTCGCAATGGGTGTTAATGGTCATATGTCAGTATCTGGCCAGAAGATGAGTAAGAGCCGAGGAATTTTTACTCCTCTGTCTGAGGCTGTAAGTGATTTCTCTGCTGATTTAACCAGAATAGGATTGATTGGAGCAGGCGAGGGTCTTGATGATGCTAATTTCAATGAAAATGAGCTAAATATCTATGAGAGATGGCTTGACCAATTTCGTTTGTTTTATAACGAAGAACAGACTCGGAATGATGAGCAGTTCATTGATCACTGGATAAAAAGTCGAATGCAAGTTCGGATAGAAGAAGCAACCAAACTTGGTGAGGCTCTTCAAACTAGATCCTATATTCAGAAGGTTCTATTTGAGACAATAAATGATTTACGTCACTATAAACGACGATCTCCTGATTTAGGTTCAGGTTTTCAATATGTAACCCAGAAGGGGTTGTTCCTATTAAATCCAGTTGTACCTCACTTCTGCGAAGAATTATGGTCACAAGAACATGACTCTTTTCTAGCTCTTGAACCTTTTCCTATAGCTGACTCCTCTCTAAGAAATAACAAGGCAGAAAAGAGTGAAGAATATCTAACCAATCTTCTTGATGATATTGCCAATATCCAAAATGCGATGAAACTCAAGAGTATCAATAAACTCGAAATAACGATCACTCCTCAGTGGAAAGAAGATATTCTAGTTGAATATCTAAAAGATTCCGATAAATTAATACCACGCATAATGAAGAATCCAGATATTAAAAAACATGGGAAAAAAGCCACCCAATATGCGCAAAAATTATTAAAGAGTCACGAAATCATTGAACACCCTTTTTCAAGAAATCATGAATTTCAAATTGTTAAAGAATCTTCTAAATTCATAGAATCTACAGTAGGTGCGAAGGTAGCTGTTAATTTTGCTGAAAATTCAAATTCTCCAAGGAAAGAGCTTTCAGAACCTAATCGTCCAGCTTTATTTATAGAATAACAGTGAAACAATCTTTACACCTTTATTCAAGGATTTCTTACCTCATCAACGGATTTTCAAATAGAATACAAGAATTATCACTGAAAATATTTATCTCGACAATTCTGTGATATAGCTTGAATTGATATTTAAATATCTAAAAAAATGGAAGTTAGAAAATCAATAGCTTCTAAAACCCAGTCATAATATCTGTTTCAGGAAATTCTTAAACAAATGAAAAAAACAAAAGGAAAAAGTAAAAATCAATCAATTAGGAGAGAAATACAGTGAATTTTCCAACAAATCCGATTTTTGATAATAAATTTGGAAATCAGATGCCACCTGTTAAAGGTACAACGGGAGTTGCACTAAAATTTGCAGATGGCTGTGTGCTTGTCTCAGATCGGCGAGCTTCGATGGGGACCTTTGTAGCGAGTAAGCAAGCAAAAAAAGTACACAAATTAAATGCTTACACAGGTGTGGGTATCGCAGGTTTGGTTTCAGATGCTCAAGCCTTAGTTGATCTTATGAGAAGTGAGCTTCGATTATATAAACTAGAGAATAACTTCGATCCAAGCGTGAAAGTCGCAGGGAGTCTTTTAGCAACAATTATTCATAGTGGATATCGTCGTTATCAGCCTTGGTGGGTACAGCTTCTTGTTGCTGGAGTAGATAGACGAGGGTCACATGTTTATGTTCTTGATCCTAGCGGATCAATTTCAGAAGAGGATTACATAGCAATTGGTTCAGGTACTCTTCTTTCTATGGGTGTTCTAGAAAACGGGTGGAAACCTGATCTTACGAAATCAAAAGCAAGTGATTTGGCAATTGCTGCCCTTAAAGCTTCTATAGGTCGAGATACTGCAACAGGAAACGGTATCGATGGGCTTATTTTCACTATCAAAGAAAAAGAAGCTGAAGAAATTCATATTGATTTGTGAGGTGCACCAAAAATGTACGATTCTCGGATACCTTATGATAAAAGTGCTGCAATTTGGTCACCAGATGGCGAACTTGTACAATTATCTTATGCTAGGAAAGCTTCAGAAAGAGGAGCAGCTGCTGTAGGATTGATCATTGATAAGAAAACCATCTTACTTGCAGGAGAGACATTGTATGATCCATTGGTTGTTCGACCAGATAAGATTCAAGAAATCGACGATAAATTATTTCTTGTAGCTTCGGGACTATCAACGGATTCAAACCTTCTTATTGGTCAAGCTCGACTTGTCGCGCAGCAACATCGTCTCATCTATGGAGAAAAAATTGCTGTTCGAGCATTGTCTCAACGATTAGGCGATTTGATGGCCCGACATACCATCCAAGGTGGATTACGACCTTTTGGTACAGCTCTAATGTTAGCTGGATTTAATCCAGTCTCTAAAGAAGCAGAACTCTTCTTTGTTGACAATGGCGGATCCTATTTTGCAGTTAATGCTTATGCTGCTGGAAGCGGAAATGAACGCGTTATTGATGCTTTAAGAAAACAATATAAAGTAGGACTTGATGTGGAGGAAGCAAAAAAAATGGTCCTAGAAATTGTCACTTCTGCTCTAGGAAAAAAGGAACTCATGACAGAAGAAGAACTTGAAATTCATATTTTGAAGGCAGACAATTAGTAAAGCTTTCCCCTCTCACTTTTTTTTATAGAGGGATTATCTTTAAACTAGATATTTTATACCTAAAAAGCAAGTTAATTTTAATAAGAGTTCATTGCTGGGTATTTAATGGCTAACCGACCGTTACGGATATTAATACTTGCAGATCTTCATGCAAATCTTCCTGCTTACTATGCTATTCATGATAAAATAAGTGAATTATATGGTAAGAATATCGATCATGTGATCTGCATTGGAGATATAGTTGGTTATGGGCCGTTTCCTAATGAGCTCTGCAAAATAGCAGAAGGATTCGCAGTCAATATTATTGGTAATCACGACGTTGCTTGTGCTGCAGGGAATGCAGAGGGGTTTACTAAAGCTGCTAAAGATGCAGTTTTATGGACTTTTGATCAACTGACTACTTATAATAAAACATTTCTTTCAATTCTAGCAAAAAATGAATTTTTAGAGATCGAAGAACGGAGTGTTAAGTTTTTTTTAACTCATGCATCTCCGAAAGATCATCTAGCAGATTATATTTACCCAGAAGATTCGAGACAGCGAAAAGATGAGTTATTGGATATGATAGGGGATAATCATGTCCTTGTTGTTGGACATACCCATATTCCGTTCATTTATCAGAGTAAAAAGTCGGGAAAAGTGATTTTTAATCCAGGATCAGTGGGCCAACCGCGTGATAACGATCCTAGGGCTTCAGTGGGAATTATAGAAATTGATCCCGACTCTGCCTTAAGATTAGATTGGGTACGTGTCAAGTATGATGTACGTGAAGTAGCTCGAGAAATTCAACGAGTAGGACTGCCTATCAGACTTGCTGAACGATTATTTTTTGGTCAATAGAACTAAATTTATAGATAATCTGCTTCATCTATTGGGGGTTTTATCATTTCTAATTTAATGGATTTTCCAATTCTCAATGTATCGAAAAATTTCATTGTTTCAGAATTAACAAATCCCACAATATTTACAGGATAATCAAGACGTTTATCCTTTAGAAAAATCATTAAAATTGCACTTTGAGGCCAGTATGCAACCTCACCTCTTTTAACATCCCGTCGTGACATTTCGGGGCTTACCCGGCCTATTTTGAAAGGTATATTGACCTCCCCTTCTCGTACAACAACCCGAGATTGAATTGGATTTTTCAATCGAAATCCAATCAAAGCGACAGTTTGAGACGCTAAATCCCGTTTGAACGTTGCTTGACCGATAGTATTCTGACCAACGATCGAAAACTCGACTGAATATTGATTGAATAACATTGTTCCCATTCCATTAAATGAACTAAGATCAAGTGAAATTTTTAGAGGTTTCCACTAGCCGAGGATTTATAAATAATATAGTTACATGAAAAAATAGGGAAAACTCCCTTAAAATGATTACAAGGTCGATAAAAATGACTCTAATGAATTTTTTCGCTCAATTTGAAGTAGTAGGTGGGTTTTTTGCCATTTTCGCGTTCATTCTGATAGTAATTTATCTGCTTAGCGGGATTAGGGTTGTCAAAGAATGGGAGCGGGCGCCAGTTCTTCGTCTAGGCCGTTATACTGGACTTCGTGGCCCAGGGCTCTTCTGGGTAATTCCTGGAATTGATAAAATACCTAGCATTATCTCTACACGAATTCAAACCTATTCATTCCGTTCTGAACAGAGCTTAACCAGAGACAACGTTCCAGTGTCTATTGATGCAGTTCTTTTCTTTAGAGTGATTGATGTTGAAAAAACAATTCTTGAAGTTGAGCATTACCAGGCAGCAACGCAATGGGTTGCCCAAACAACGCTTCGAGAAGTCACAGGTCAAGCGGAACTCGATGAAGTGCTTGCTGAAAGAGAAAAGATAGCTCATCATATGCAGGAGTTGGTCGATGAGAAAACGGAGAGCTGGGGTATTAAAATTATCTCAGTCGAGATTCGAGATGTTGTGGTTCCTGGACGATTACAGGAAGCGATCTCTCGACAAGCTGAAGCTGAACGTGAACGACGAGCCCGTATTACTCTTTCACAAGCAGAAAAAGAAGCTGCTAAAGGTATGATTGAAGCAGCTGATCAATATGCGAAATCTCCTCATGCTATGGAGTTACGTTGGATTAATTTGTTATTTGAAGCTGCTACTGAAGGTGGAGCCACAATTATGTTAGTCCCCGCCAATATTCCTACTGCTGGTTTTACTGCCAATACTTCACAGGGTGGTGGATCTAGTGGTGGTCTTCCTCCTGTTGGGGTATATGGTGTTAAACCTATTCCTACTAAGAAGAAGAAAGAAGAATTCGCTGAAGAATGAGGTCTTTAGCCTCCTTTCTTTTTTTTTATATCGTGACATCGAAAATAAGTATCTTAATTTTTATTTAAATGAAATTAATATTGTTTAATTTTTCAATAGAAAATCTTCATACCTGGAAATATATTGGTCTCTGGTATTACAAATATTATTAGGTTTGGTTTTATCTAATAACTTCTTTTCCAGCTAAGCATTCTCCCACGTACTTTTCACTATCGTATTAAGAATAGACAACATATTAAAATAATGCACCATTGATTAAAAAAGTATTTTAAAAAAGAACTCTTTATTGATCATTCACCTTTCGAATACCTATAAATGGTTAAAAGCTGATTTTAATGTCGCTTAAGGGACTTTTTCTGATTTCACGCCCTCTGAATTCTTTTTTGTCTGGATTTGCTGTTGTAATTGGTGCCATTGCTGCAATTTCATCTCCTCTGACTGGAAGACAAGTTATTGGAATAATATTTGGTTATTTTGCTACTTCACTAATCGCCGTTGGAGGGTATGCAATTAATGATGTGTTTGACGTTGAGATTGACAAAATAAATGCACCGCATCGCCCTATTCCCTCAGGCTTATTAACACTGAATCAAGCTAAGGTCTATTCAATTATTCTTTTCATAATAGGAGTTTGTTTAGCATTTTTAATTGATATACCAGCATTTTTAATTGCATTTACTGGCGGTATTCTCCTCTATTTGTATGCTGCTTTTTTTAAACGGTCTGGGTTTATTGGTAATGTCATGATTGGGTTGCTTACCTCTATTCCCTTTATTTTTGGAGGTTTTCTTACTCATAGTTATGAAACAATGATTTATCCAGCAATATTCGCGTTTTTAATAATTGTAGGACGAGAAGTCATAAAAGATATTGAAGATGTACATGGAGACCGAATAGAAGATGTTCGATCAATTGCGCTTCGATATGGAGTGAAATCAGCTAGAACAATAGGCTTACTAATTCTATTCTTATTAATTGTCCTTAGTCCTTTACCCATTCTCCTAGGTTATTATAAATCTCCTATCTTTATTATTCTAGTAATAATCATTGATATAGTAATTCTATTCGTCGGTTACTTATTGGTTAATAGATCAGAAGAAGAAATAATAGTAAACTCAACTCGAGGTAAGAAGTTACTTAAATTTTGTATCACAATAGGGATTATTGCATTTCTTTTCGAAGGATCAGTAAAATTAATCGAATTTCTTGGATAATTAGAGAGGAGATTTCGTTTACAAGAAATAAATTACAACTAAAATATCATAAATGCAAGATTTAAATCTCAGTACACGTTAATCAGATCATTTGGTGAGACTTCTATTGAGTACGACAGATAAAAAAGTACGTAAGAAACGACGTTGGGGTAAGATATTCGAGTACACGAGTTACGAACGTCCACTGCTAGTAGGTGAAGCTTACAAAGAATTGCTTGATGAATTAGAAGAAGATTATTCTAAAAGAAAGAATTTAGTTGTTACACCTCAAGAAATTGCTGCAAAACGTGATATTCGTGTTTCTGTGGCGAAACAATTACTTGCTGATCTCGAAGAGAAAAAAGTTTTGAAGAAAGCTGTATCAAATCGTCGTACTCAAGTATACGTAAAAGCTTAGTCCTATTTCTTTTTATTATAACTTGCCATTATTAAGAATAGATGTAATTTATCAATCATTTTTGGAAATTTTACATGACCTTGAGAATCAAAGATTAGAAAGGATTTATAAAGGGAATGGAGACGGCTAATCACTTTTTCGTATCACAAAAAAACAATACTATAGTTTGTGCGATAGATGAGTTTTTTTGAAAATATTGTTCTAATGAAACGTTTATTGAGACAAGGTTGGGTACGAGCTGGAGTTCCTTTGGGTTCAGTTGAATCATTAGCTGACCATTCATGGGCCACTGCTGTATTAACATTTGTCTTTGGTGTCCAAGAAAATCAACTTCGAGGGACAGAAAAATCTAAGCTTGATGTTGGTAAAGGAGTATTAATAGCATTATTCCATGATTTTGCTGAATCTGAGTATTTTGACGTTGATAAGAGTATAGAGAATATCGTTGATGAAAAGAAATTTAGAACTCTTTCGAAAATCCTTGAAGAAGGAGCAATTCATAGAATTTTGTCAAAATTTCCATCATCAGAATTCTTTGCTGAAATTTTGAAAGAAAATGACAGTGATGAATACCATTTAGTAAAAATAGCCGATCTAATTGATCTTTTGTATCAAACATACGACTATGGGGAAAAACAGTGGTTAAGTAAAAAAGAATTAAACAGTTTTCGTCATCATGCTTTAGATCAGCTTCAGAAATATAAAAATCAGTTTCTATTTCTGGATGCATTTCTTAAAGAAAATTCTTTCCTTGTAAATCCATTATATTAGTAACTTATAAATTGATCTTTGATGTAAAAAGAAACTCGGTTCAATATTGAAATGAAATCATTTATGTTTTGATTTCTTGTAATTTTGTATAGTCCACAACCTTTTTGATGAAATCAAAACTTCTTTGTAAGAAATCTTGGGAGTTTTGGAGTCTAATTCCTAGTTTAAAGGCATGGGCCTGTTCTAACATCGCGTAAAACTCTGAAAATTCTGATTTTTCCCCCCATATCTCTCTTATTTCCTCATGAATATCAGGTTTTACAAGGTCTAATTTAATGGCATCAACTCCAACTTTATGACAACAGAGAGCAAATGCAATATCAATAATTGATGCGCCGATTAAATAATCTAATTCATCGTCAGGTAATTTCTCATCTTTAGCTGTACGTATTATTTCATCCATCTGTCCGATTGCTTCATGAATAATGATATTGGCTGATTCCTTAATTTGCTCATTTGTAATTTCTATTGTTGAAAACACATTTTCACCCAGTTTAACCTCTCCATCCTTTGCATATAATGCATGAATAAATGTGAAAACTGGCCCAAATTTCTCAAGTTGATTGAGATCCTCAATCTTTAGAATCATCAAGTCAAATATATGTGCTACTTCAGGCGTTACAATTTCCTCTGCAATCTGATTGATCTTTTTAATAGCCTCATCTGAACTTGAATTTAAAACTACAACAAAATTAATGTCACTTTCTCCGACTACGTGCAACCTTTTTGCATAGGATCCGTAGATAATAAGAGCTTTAGTTTGAGAACTTAATAAATCGTCTTCTTCAAGTTTTTTCACAAATAAATTCTCAAGCATTTCGTACTCGCTTGATTCATCAACACCCCCGATTTCCTCCTCTGAAATCGTATCCAATTCATCATCACTCATTGAATTGACTTTTTCGATTTCTTCCTTAACAATAGCAACAGAAGAACGTACTTGTGATTTCAGATCAGGATTTTCTGTAATGATTAGTTTCAAAACAGCAGTAAGAGTAGCCTCATCTTGTTCCATTCGTACTTGTATTGCATATTGTTGGATCATAGAGCGAAATTCCTGTTCTTCCATAGTTGTTAAACTCCTTTAATGGTTCCAAAAGCCTAGATTTCGGAGATTAATAGTTTAAATAACTGTTTGTCTTCTGATTTGAATTCATCAGAGTGTTGAATGCTGTATTGCGCTGAAAGTTTTTAGGTTTTATAAGCATTTGAATATTCTTATTTACTTTATTTAACTCTTTATCCGAGAGTTACTGATGATTACTTTTATGATATACAAATTGGGCAATAATTGATCAACAATTCTTCATTTCTTTCCCAAAGAAGTCCAATCAAGTGAGTTCAGCTGTTTCAAGACACATTTTAGCGTCTGTTACAATTTTATAGAGAATTAAAAAGTCTTTTAGTTTTGTTTACTTCTCAGAGCTTATCATATTTAGACTTTTAATCCCCACTTTATCATTTTAAAGGATTAAAAGCAAAACCTTCATATTGACACAAACAAATCCATATTATCCTGAATTAAGAACTTTAAATAAAGAGAACATAAAAAAGGTTGTTTAGCATCTCAAACTACATTAAAAAATTAAATCTATTCAATTATATTTAGAATAAAAAGATTATCCTACGTGGTGTTCTCTCATGATTGATTCACATGCCCATCTTTTACCAGACTTCGTTAAGAATATTGATGCCATGGTAGAAAACGCACGAACAGCAGGACTTCAAGCTGTAGTCAATTCAGCAATTGAACCTCATCATTATGAATATGCTGCATCACTTGAAAGGAAAAATCCTAGCTTCGTGTATACAACATTAGGTTTTTCAGCCTCACATATAAAAACAATAGATTTTGAGTTAGCATATAGTAAAATCCGAGATTATCCCTCGTTAGTGGCTATTGGGGAAGTTGGTTTGGATTATCACTGGATTAAAGATTCTTATTGGCATAAAAAAGAACAAGAAGTCTTTCTCAAGTTTATTAAACTAGCAAATGAACGACAAAAACCGCTAGTAATTCACTCGCGAAATGCTGAAAAAGAATGCATAGATATTCTTGAAAAAAATGTTGAAGTACCAGTTCTTATGCATTGTTTTGCTGGTACAATAGAGGATACAAAAAGAATTATCGATCATGATTGGTTTATCTCAATACCAACTGCCGTACGAAATCGTAAAAAACATCGTAAAATAGTAAGAAACATACCTTTAGAATATATTGTTGTTGAAACTGATACACCTTTTCTAAGTCCAATTCCAGGTAAAAAGAATGAGCCTGCAAACGTAAAATATGCTATTGAAGATATTTGTATATTGAAAGGGATTATGTTTAATGAGGTAGAGAAGGTTACAACTCGAAATGCCCGATTATTTTATAATTTATAGGAAATTTGGAGGTATTTCATATGGATGACCGAGAAAAAGATGTCCTTGGTTATAGAAAAATAACCATCGAAAAAATGAAGACTGAAGAGTTCGATATTTTGATTATTGGAGGAGGTATAACAGGAGCAGGTATAGCAAGGGATGCTGTATTACGTGGTTATTCTGTTGCATTAATAGAAAAGAATGATTTTGGATATGGGACCAGTAGTGGTTCATCGAAGATAGTTCATGCTGGAATACGATACCTCGCCCAAAAAGAATTTCGTTTAGTTCGAGAAGGTTCAGTAGAAAGAAAGAAAATTTTAGAAATGGCCCCACACCTTACTCGTCCTATCCAATTTATATTACCTTTGTATTCCGATACTAAATATCCAAAGTCTCGAATAAGAAATGCTGTATGGTTGTATGATCTACTTGCTGGATTTAGGAATTTTACATTCCATAAAATAATAAATCCTGAAAAAGCTCGTTCTATTCTCCCTTCCCCACTTAGAGAAGAATCCTTTCAGGGAGCAGCTATTTATTATGGGGATGGTCAAATGGATGATGCAAGATTAACTTTAGATGTTATTCTCTCTGCAGAGGAGTATGGGGCAAATATACTTAATTATTGTGAAGCTGTCTCATTTCAAGAGAGTTCAGAGGGAATTATCGAAAATGTACAGGTATTAGATATAATGGATAACAATAAATTTACTATAAAATCCCACTCCATCGTTCTTGCATGTGGACATTGGACTGAAAAGATAACTAAGTCAATTGATTCTAATACTATTACCCGTATTCGCCCAACAAAAGGAATTCATATTATCACAAAACGATTTTATGACAAAGATTATGCACTAGGGCTACCAATAATGGATGGACGATTTTTTTTCATTCTTCCTTTCGGGAAATATAATTTAGTTGGAACTACTGATACCGATTACAATGAAGATTATGATTATATCCCTGTAATTAAAGAGGATATTGAATATTTGATTAATGCCACCAATTTTCTTTTTCCAGAAGTATTACAAGAGGAGGATATATATTCCGCGTATTCTGGGATACGTCCCCTTATCCTTTCCCCTGACGCGAAATCTGAATCAGAAGTTTCTCGTGCTCATGAAATTTTAAGAGTAAAACCGAATTTGTATACTATTGCTGGAGGTAAATTTACTACGTATCGTGCAATGGCGAAGGATTTAGTTGATCATTTAGAAAAGCTGTTGGGAAAGAAAGGTAAGTGCAGGACTCATAAAGTCCCATTATATGGATGGATTTCAACCAAACGAAAACATTGGGATAGTTGGGCAATTGTTGCAATGGAAAATTTGATTATTCGATATAGATTACCTGAAGATGTCGCTAGACACCTTTTAAGGTATGGTAAATATTATCTCAAAATATGTGAGGAGATAGATAAACAACCTGGATTAAAAGAGAAAATTTCTCAGAATCGCCCTAATATTTTAGCTGAGATTGATTATGCTATAAAACATGAAAAAGCTATGAATTTAAGGGATATTATGCTTCGAAGATCTCAGATTCAACTTTCTGAACATCAAGGATTAGACTGTGTTGAAACAGTGGCTAGAAGGATGGGTTATGTTTTAGGTTGGTCAGCAGCCAAGGAGAAAGAAGAAATAGAGAAATATAATCAAGCTTTAGTATGGAAAGCTTAAATTAAAAGATTATTTTAACCCGAAAACACCTGGGTTCATTATTCTATTTGGATCAAAACTATTCTTGATATCGTGTAAAATCTTAATTCCTACTTCTCCAATCTCGAGAGGGAGCCATTGTGAGAAGGCTCTTCCAACACCATGATGATGACCTATTGTCCCCCCGTGACTCAAGAAAGTATCTAAAACCTTCTTTTTTATTCTAAGAAATTGCTCTACCTCGTTTCCATCCTCTTGAGGTGCCCAAAGATGGAAGTACAAGTTTGCTCCATTTTTGTAAAAATGACTCGCATGAGTCCAAAGAACTGGACATTCAGGTTTAATGGCTTTCTGAACGGCGTTATATAAAGGTACTATGTTTTCCCAAGTTGTACTTGTTTCAAATGTTTCTAAAAGTATCCCATGATCAATTATGGGGTCACGAAGAAATGGTGATTCGTAACGAGATTTTATCCAAGATTTGCCAGGTGTTGAACCGAGAAAGATTCCTCCAGCCTTTTTTGCGTAAGCTATTGTTTTTTTCCGTGTTAGTTTTACCAAATCAGAATTCCCCTCAAAAGCCACAATAGCTAGACAGCGATCCCTTTCAGTATAACCTCGTAATTCAACATATTTTAAAACTAATTGAATGAGGAATGATTTATTAGGAGGGTCCTTCATCAAATCAAAACTACGTAAGCTGGAAAAAGTCTCCTCAGCATTATATAAGCGTATAATAGCAGGAGTGTATCCATCTTGAACTAAATTCTTAATCGCTATTATTCCTTCTTGAAAATTATGAAAGAAAAATCCTGCTAACTTTATTTTTTGAGGGAGCTTTGCCACCCTCAATGTGACTTCAGTAAGGATACCAAAAGCGCCTTCAGAACCAGCAATAAGCTGATTCAAATCAGGCCCTGCAGCCTTTGCGGGTGCGCTACGAATAGTCAAGGTCTCTCCATAGCCTGTTACAAATTTCATCCCCATAATCATATCTTCGATCTTTCCATAAAGGGTTGAATTTTGGCCAGCACCTCGTGTGACAACCCATCCTCCAACAGTAGAATATTCGAAGGATTGGGGGAAATGACCTAATGTTAGATTCTCATGATTTAGAATTCTTTCTAGTTCTGGTCCGAAAATGCCGACTTGAGTTGTAATATATAAAGAATCTTTGTTAATCATCAAAACTTTATTCATCTGACTTAGATTGATTGCAATCGATCCTGACGGAGCTTGGATTCCTAATGTCATTGAAGTTCCTCCTCCAACAGGAGAAATAGGGATTTTATATTCATTAGCTAAGCTTATAAGTTTAACTACATCAGTATGAGTCCGAGGGTAGACTACTAATTCAACTAGGGAGGATATATCAGCTAGTCGTGCTTGAAGTAGCTCAAGGTATGATTTTCCGATTGAATTATTGATTCTGCTTTGGAGATCATTAGAAACTTGGGTAGAAGGGAATTCTTGTTTAATTTTTGTAACAAATTCTTCAGGAAGTTGAGTCTTAATTTTAATGTCTTCTAATGAACGTTTCTGAGAATATTTCTTTTCCGTTGTCTGTAAATCCATTCCTAATTGATCAAGAATAAATTTTCTGAGTGAATCAGTAAATCTAACATGAGATGGAGTGGTTTCGATTCCCCATCTAGTTGCATCTATAACACGTTTCATCTAATTTCTCATCTCGTTATATTGATTTTATACTTCTGTTAAACCAGATTTTTGAATAAATCTTAGCATTTGCAGCATATAATAATGATTCTCAAGAAATGAACATCGAAAATAGGTAGAATAGTAATAAAGGGAAACAACAAAAAAAAAAGGAATGATTTTTGATATTACTTCTGTTCTTTTTCTCCATATATTACAAAAATCCATAAGGCTTCCCTTGCTGTCAATGGACGCCCCTCTAAAGCTTCAATATTTAAATTTTCCACAACCTGATTTTGTAACTTGATTTCTTCGAATAACCTCTCTCCTAAGTGTTTAATTTTCTCTGAAGATATTGGAGGACCTTTTCCTATTCCTGGGCATGACTTTGGAGAATTTTTAGCCCAGACAGAAACAATCGCATCTTTCTCCTTAATAAACGTAAATGGATAATTACTACATGCCAAAGGCCGATTTGAGTAGATGCTACAGTTTGGACGATTGTAAAAAGTGCAGGATCCTCCTTCTAACTTTCGTAAACCTGGAATAATTCTACCTTGGCTCGTTTGGATAGGTTCCAAAACCATTTGTTTTCGTACAATATTAACCAAAGATTCTTCTAAGGTATAGAAAGAAATCTTTTGAAGAAGTTTTTCAAAACTATAATCCAAAATCATATAAAGGCGGAAAATATCACGATAGGTTAAGGTGACAATAATCTTTGGATCAACACAACAATTGCCGCTTTGTTGGCACTGAAAACGTTTTTCAGAATAATCAAGGAAATTCAATAATAATCCTCCTCCTTTGGAACAACATAGTTACAGGTTTTACAAAGTATACGAAAAGAACGCTGTTCTGTCCGGGGTTCAAGATAAGTCTCCATAGTAAATGGTTGGTTACATCGACCACAACGTTCTCTAACTTCTTTCACATTTACTAAAACACCTGGGGGAAGGTCTTCAGTCATTTTACAAGTCCCCGCCCTATTGTCCGATCAGGAAAAATTTTGATTCCTTCAGGGGTAATTCTGAATTCCTTCCACGAAAAATCATGTGGGTACCCTCTCATTTTTTGGATGAGTAATGCACGACGGAACTCACCAGTGCTTAATTCCGAATATGTTAACCGAATCAATCCTTGTGTTGAATATTCTGCGACTCCCCCTTCTAATGTTTCACTCGTTAACAAAGTAGTACAGCCCTGTTCTCCTAGGATAGCCCCCATTGTGAGAATTTCTTTCCGAACTTGTACAGGGTCCTTTACTATGGTTGAAAGGGTTGATAATGAATCAATACACACCCGAGTTGCCCCTGTATCATCTAGGATATCAGTGAGAACCATCAGCAAGCTATCTAGATTTGCACGGATCGTAAATTTTTCATTTGTTGACAATCCTACTCTAGCTGAAAAACCATCAACCATTGTTATCAAAGGTGGGGTAAAATCTTCTTCTAATTGTTTAATATTCCAATTGAAAGAAAGCATATCAGATCGAATATGACGGGGTAAATCATCAAAGCTTACAAAAATGCCAGGTTCATCGCAAAGAAGTGCACCATTAATTAAGAATTGTAAAGCAAAAACCGTCTTTCCTGATCCAGGAGGACCCGTGAGGAGAATCTGGCGTCCTTTAGGGAATTCCTTTGATCCAAAGAGCTCATCAAGGCCAGAAATACCTGATTTGATTGTACTCATGAAATATCAAGAGGGATCTTTTAACAAGTGTTGTTAAAGTTTTTCTGTAACAAAACAATTTATTAGAAAATTTGTGAGATTTTCAATATAATTGAGAAACGATCAGAAAAATTTGCCTTCTCAATATATCTCATTATTTCTTTCTTCTATAATTCTCTCCCCACTTGGTCTACCCGTTAAAGAAGTAATTTTCTAGGATAAGCGAAAAATAAATCAAGTCAATCTTCATATGATTGTTCTCTTAGTTTCTTAAGTTTCAATTGATGAGTTACATAACCAGCAATCTGATTTCTAAATCGTTTAGATCTAACTTTCGCGACCTTTGATACAACATCCTTGTTATGATCGAAGGAATCAGGTGAGAGATGCGGCCCATATTCTTTGATAATTTGACGAGCAATAACTTTGACTGCGGAAGTTCGAACCTTTCCCATACTATTCAGTATCCTATTTAGTATTCCTTCTAAGTTGTATATAAGGTGAAATACTCTTGATGTAAGGTTTTCTGTAAAATTTTTTAAATCTTGACGTGGAACATACTTACTTTTCTTCCAAGAATTTTGGTATTTAATACCTTTAAGAGCTTGCTTAACCAGCTCATTTGAAAAACGATTCAACAACACTATAATAAATAATGCAATTATCTCTTACTAATATACTCTTTCATTCTCAAATTTCCTGATTTGTTGGATGGATGACAAGGGTATAATCTTCAGAAAGTGATGTGTTCTGTGCTGAAAGCGTGATTTTAGTTTTTACTAATGGTTTCTTAATAACCCAGTTAATTATGAATTTATTTCCTCTCAATTCTGGAACCTCAAGTTGGGGAATTTGAGGGGGATCAAATTCTAGTTCTGGTGTTCCTGATATACGAAAAATTAATTTTTCTAAAGGTGGGAACTGTTCTGGTTGTTTAATTTCCCAAGATATGATCAATCGGTTGTCATAAAAATCTTTAACTGTTGGTTGTTGGAAAATGGACATATTGTTATTAGCCTCTTTTAAATTCAGGGAAGAAAAGGATCTTTTCCTCTTTATGGAAAATACATATTCCATTTGAACATAATAAATCAATAATAGCATCAATCTTGGTTTTTTTCCAAGGTACTAGTTCTTGAAGAAGCGATAAAGAAATCTCCCCAAAGTTGTTGATTCCTACATTAATTAAATTTAAAAACTCTTGGACTTCTGAAGACATTGTTAACGGCTCAAACAGAAATCCTTCTTCTGTTTTCTGAATAATAGAGCTACTTACAAGTGATTCAATAGCTTTTTCAATATCTTGAATATCACATTGCCACCAAGGCCGATGTTTGTGGAAGAGTTCCGCAATTTTGCTTAATCGGACTGGTTGAAGAAAAACTCGTTGATAAGCAAGCCCAAAAGAAATTAATTCTGATGCTAATCGTTGAAAGAATTCTTTACGACCAAAAAATAAAGGTTTATCAAATAAGGATGATGGAAGGACAGAAACGGGTAAATTAACTTTTTGTTTAAGACCTAAAAGATATATAACAAAATCATCGGGTAAAAGAGTCGGAGGTGAAATTTCTTTCATTCCTTCTATTAACCTCTCATGAACATGTTTTTCAGTATCGTCCTGAATCTTTTTTAGCTCTTTTCCAAGTCTTTGATAACGTGCTTTTTTGTTATTCCTATCTGAAATTATATTAACCTCCAAATCTATAGAGGAATTCCTTTTAATAAAAAGCTTCCAATAGAAGAACTTTAAAAGGTCGCTTCTGCCCCTATTCTGATTATATTATCTTGAATAATTAGGAAAAAAGAATGGAAAAATGCTACAGCATAGGATTGCAGATAATTTTAACTAGAATTAGTTCCTCCATGTTTACGGCCAGCATGTTTAAGTAAATATGGTAAAGGAATATCCTGAAATCTACCATCGGGTAACGTTCTCCGAACTAAGATCGGTAACAATCTTTGCTTTATTTCCCGTTCAGCTATTAGCAAAGGGTCACCTTGTTCTTGTAATGCCGATTCAGGGCTTTCAAGGGGATTATTCTCATCTGATTCAACAAGAATTGGCGCACCCATCGAGATCTGGAGCGCACGTGCCCCCAAAATGCGTGCATATTCGAATCTGGTCAGCATTTTGGGACCAATTTTTATTTTCTGATCAGTGTTAGCAGATGCCAATAGAGATTCAGCCCAGTTACTCCATTAAAAAAAAAGTGTCCGTAGAAAGCGCTCTCCTGAACAGGAATGGATGAATTAAACTTAGATATATGAGTTTTTTCGACTCGGATTGCGTTCTTTTTTGTCGAATGGAAAGCAGGCTACAAAATTCAACCAGTATTCAGGGATCTCTCTAAATATCTTCATCTATGTCTTGAAAAATAAAAAGAAAAGAAAAAAAAGGTTAGAAGTGCTGTTCATTCACTAATCGAAATCATCGCCGCCCATATCGCCACCTGGCCCTCCAGGTGGTCCTCCAGGACCAGCAGATGCTTTGGATGAAATGATGTCATCGATTCGCAATATTATCTGTGCATTCTCACTTGCAGCTGTTAAAGCATGGGTTTTAACTCGTAGTGGTTCAATGATGTTTTCCATATTGCGAACTTTGCCTTCAAAAACATCAACACCAGCTTTGTAATTCCCACTTTCATGTTCGCTTCGTAACGCAACAATGATATCAATAGGATCAAGACCAGCGTTTTCAGCAAGAGTACGGGGTACAATTTCCAACGCGTCTGCAAAAGCTTGAACTGCAAGCTGTTCTCGTCCGATTAGAGACTCAGCGAATTTGTGAAGTTTTCGACTAACAAAAGCTTCTGGTGCTCCACCTCCAGCAACTATTTTCTTGTCCTCAAACACATTACGGACAACACAAATGGCATCATGAATCGATCTTTCCGCTTCATCTACTACAAGTTCAGTTCCACCCCGAACTAAGATTGTAACAGATTTAGCCATAGGACAGTCCTCAACAAATACCATATCGTCATCCCCTACTTTGGTTTCGTGTACTTTACCAGCAGTCCCAAGATCGTCTGAAGATAAGTCCTTTATACTGTTAACGATCGTTGCACCTGTAGCTTTAGCTAATTTTTCCATGTCTGATTTTTTTACACGACGGATAGCCATGATGTTTTCTTTAGCCATGAGATGTTGAGCAATATCGTCAATACCTTTCTGAGCAATGACAACCTTTGCACCAGATTCAACAACTTTATTGACCATCTTTTGGAGCATACCTGCTTCGCGATCAAGAAATTCTTGAATTTTTGTAGGGTCAGAAATGCTTAATTCTGAATCAAACTCAGTCTTTGAAACCTCAAAAGCTTCAGCAATTAATGCGATGGTAGGATTGTCTAAGCTTTTGGGCATACCTGCGTGAACTACTTCTTTATCTAGGACAATTCCTTTAATTAAAGTAGTAGCTTCGATGTCTTCGCCTTCTTTCTTTTCAACTTTGATATCCTCGATGTCGATTTTACCTGTACCAGGGTCTATACTTTTAACCGAGTCAATAACAATTTTTGCAAGCATCCCACTAGATCGAGATACAATTTTCGACCCCATTGTGGTATTTACGAGTTCTATAAGAAGGTTCTCATCATCAGGAGAGATTTCGGTTGCAATTTCATTTAAATATTCAACAGCCTTCTCAGTGGCAAGTCGATAACCTTCCACAAGGATAGTTGGATGGATTTTGTCCGTAGAAATCAGATCTGAGGCTTTTTGGAGTAATTCACCCGCTAGGATTACAACAGTTGTTGTTCCATCACCGACTTCCTGATCTTGAATCTTACTTAATTCTACCATCATCTTACCAATGGGATGGGCAATATCAATCTCTTTTAAGATTGTCGCTCCGTCATTGGTTATTACAACATCGCCAAAGCTATCCAGCAACATTTTGTCCATTCCTTTAGGACCTAGTGCTGAACGGATCGCTTCTGAAATAACACGAGCTGCAGCAATATTACTACTTATAGCATCTCTTCCTGTAGTACGACTTGTATCTTCTTTTAATATTAAAACTGGAGTACCATGTAGTGTCATCTTGATTCCTCCTACATCATTGGGGGCATTCCGCCCATACCACCCATGCCGCCTGGAGGCATTCCGGGAGGTCCTGCAGGGCCTTCACCCATACCTTTACTCTGAATCACATCATCAATTCGAAGTATTAATTCAGCTGCTTCCCGTGCAGAACGAAGTGCTTGTCTTTTAACTCTGAGTGGTTCTATGATACCTGCTTCGAAAGCATCAACATTTTTCCCAGTGTCAACATTAATGCCAATATTTACATTGCCTTTATCATGTGCAGCACGTAATTCAACAAGAATGTCAATGGGATCAAGACCCGCATTTTCAGCTAAAGTCCGAGGGACGATTTCTACGGCGCTAGCGAACGCATCTACAGCCAGCTGTTCACGTCCTTTCACGGTGCCAGCAAAATCTTTGAGACCTTTATGTAGTTCTATTTCAGGACTACCAGCTCCTGCAACAGCCCATCCATCTTCTAGAACATCACGTACAACACATAAAGCATCATGTAAAGCACGATCTACCTCATCAGTAACATATTTGCTACCACCTCGAATAACAATGGAAACAGATTTTGGATTAGCACAATCACGGATATAAATGAGTTTTTCATCACCAATTTGGACTTCTTCAATAAGCCCAGCAGTTCCAAGATCATCAGCGGAAAGATCTTTGATATTGGTGACTATTCGAGCACCAGTAGCACGTGAGAGTTTTTCCATATCGGATTTCTTTACTCTACGAACAGCTAAAATGCCGTCTTTGGCTAGGAAATGTTGTGCGAGATCGTCAATTCCCTTTTGACAAAGAACTACATTGGCTCCTGCATCTTTAACTCGATCAACCATTTCTTTGATCATGTTTTGCTCTTGATCCAAAAAAGCATCCATCATTGAAGCATCAGTGATACGAATTTTAGCATCAAACTCTGTTTTTTTGATTTCAAGCGCTAAATCGATTAAAGCTATTTTTGGTTGTTCTAAAGATTTAGGCATTCGAACATTAACTACTTCTTTGTCAATAACAACTCCCTGAACGAGTTCAGATTCAGCTAAGCTTTTTCCTTGCTTTTGTATAACAGATATCATATCTAAATCGACATTGTTATCTTCCATGACAGCCTTAGCTGCACTTACAGCAATCTCTGAAAGCAGCTCTTTAGCGCCACCTGTTGCTTTAGAATTCAGAGAGGTGCGGGCAACGTTTTTAAGATGATCTATGTTATTTGGATCAATTTTATTGGCAATTTTCTGTAAAATTTCCGCACTTTTGTCAGAGGCAAGCTTAAAACCCCCGATTATAACAGTAGGGTGTATTTTTTGATCAAGTAATTTTTCAGCTCTTTTAAGAAGCTCACCTGCAATAATTACAGAAGTAGTTGTACCGTCTCCGCTTTCAGCATCAACCGCTTTTGCAACTTGTACAAGCATTTTAGCTGCTGGATGCTGAACATCGATTTCATCTAGGATCGTTGCACCATCATTAGTAATTACAACATCACCTAGAGAGTCAACTAAGAGTTTATCCATCCCACGTGGGCCTAATGCGCTACGCACAGCATCTGCCACAGCAATCGCAGCTTGGATATTGTTTCGCTGAGCATCTCGTCCACGAGAGCGTTCTGTTCCTTCTTTTAGTATAATAACAGGTTGTCCACCTAATTGCATAGTAGTATACCTCACTAGTATTTAGGTATTAAAAATAGTTCTTTTTGTATACTAATTTCGCCTAATTTCCACATTCAAGGGGAAAATAGGGAGTTTTGTACTCAGAAAAGTTTTTTCATGAAGACTTAATAGATATTGTTAACTGCTACCGGACAATTTTTATGAAATTAATTACAATAGAA
>JBHLKC010000008.1:39334-47070 GCA_048887065.1 Candidatus Hodarchaeota archaeon | reverse complement strand
TCATTATTATGAGCTTTAAAAGCACCTTAGAATTGACACGGATGAGAAAGGGAGTTAATTGTGTAATTATACATTGAATCCTTATTTCTTGGTGATTGATTAGATTGGTCGAATCAAATTTCGATATAATTAATTTTCTTAATCAAAAACACAGTATTTTAAAAAGAGAAGAAGTTTTTGAACCAAATTTTATTCCAGAACGACTAGCTCATCGAACTGAGGAGTTGGTTCAACTTACTAATCATTTTAAATCAATAATTTCTAGGAAGAAATCTCAATCTGGAAAACAGGTGATTATCCAAGGACCAGTAGGATCAGGCAAGACTGTTGTTGCGAAGCAATTTGGGCTTACTTTGGAAGCTTTCTGTAGCGATAGATCTGATCAGGATCGTGCTAGATTATCTTTTTTTCATAAGAACTGTCGTCGTCAAAGATCATGGTCTTTAATCTTTAACTCGATTCTTAGGCAGCTCGTGCCTGCTTTTCCTGTACGTGGATTTAGTGCTGATGAGTTACTGAATTATCTGATAAAGGTTTTAGAGGAAAGAAAACAGGGATTGTTGTTGTGTTTAGATGAGTTTGATTATTTAATGTCAGAATCTAAAGGGCAAAACATACTATATTCATTGATTCGTTATCATGAAGGGATTAATACTCATCAAGACACTCAAATCTCTTTGATTTTAATAACTAGGAATCCCTATTATCAATCATTGTTTGATTCTGCTCTTCTATCATCACTTTCTCAGTGTATTATTAAATTTGAACCTTATTCTCAAGCACAATTGTACGATATTCTTTCGTATCGGGCCAAGTATGGCCTTTATGAAACAGCATATACAGAGGCAATTATTAAACAAGTTTGCTCCCTTGCGTTTAAAAATGGAGATGCACGATATGCCATTGAGCTGTTATGGCGTTCAGCTAAAGTAGCTGAACAAGAGAGGAAATTAAAAATAGAGTTTGAGCATTTACGAAAAGCTCAAGTCAGTGTTTTCCCATTGAAACAATCTTTCATTACTGATCTCCCCTCCCAAATAAAATATGTGCTACTAGCTCTTGCCCTTTTGTTAAATCTTGAGATTAATCGTGCTTCTGTAACCTCAACTGAGTTGCGGAAGAAATATGTTGAGATTTGTAGGGAGAATCATATACGGCCACGTAAACAAACTCAATTTTGGATTTATCTTCAGGAACTAGCGAAACAAGGGATTATCGAATTGGAGGTAAAAAATCAGCATGAAAATGGGAGGTCAGCTGGACGGACTACTTTCATCAGCATTCCTGATTTCCCTGTCAGCGAATTGCTTATCCTTCTCAAATAACAAAAGTCTTTTTGAAATAATAAAAATGAACAGAATCATTGGAAAAAATTGAGCAGAAATCCCTGAGATTACACAAAGAGCTAATAGACTGGTGACAATTAATCGTTGATGTAAATCAGATATTAGGAAAGCAATCACTAGAATACAGAAAAATCCTATCAATGTAAAAAACCATACTATGTTTTCCAATCCTAGGAAGAGTACCAGTTCAGAAACAATGGATCCCCCAAAGGATCCATCTAAAATCCTTTCCTCCGTATTATAAAACAAAACTGTTGATTCAAATACCTCTATTAACCCAAATGGGAGAGAAAAAATGAAGGTTATGATAACTGGGATCATTATTTTTATTGTACTGTCAATAAACTCTGTTTTTCTTAAATAATCGATAATGTAGGCTACAATAAAGATTCCTGTAAAATATTTTGTTAACATACTTAGTGTCCAGAAAAAGACAGTCAAATTAGAATGCCCACGGGTATGAAAATACCAACCCGCAAAGAAAAGAGTTTGCGTTAGACACACGTTATTCCAAATTAAGATTGTAAAGAAAGCAATTCCTAGCAATAGTGCTTGTTTAAATTCGAATTCAAGAATTTTTTTAATCAGGAAGATTGAAATAACTAAGAATAACATATTTGACAGAAATATACCCATTGGAGTAAATCCTGGGATGAAATCATGCATTGTTTCAGGAATATTCGTGCCTAGGATAAATGATGAAACAGTGTGCATTCCCCCAAGTAAGATGGTATAGGTAATTAAATCAACTGGGAGGTAGGCATAAGTTGTCCAACGAAAATTTGGTGAGTCTGGAGTTGCGTGAGGGACTTCTTCCACAATATAGGGATTTTTCCCTTCCCAGAGTAGTTTTGATCCAGCAATTACTCCTTGTGTGATATCTCCAGAAAAAGCAATGCTATTAAAAACCACTAATATTAATACTGATAAACCAATGGCATATAATAGTATTAACGGTGTAAGCTGGAGTGTACGGTTAGAAAGTATCAACCACAATCCAATTACGATAGCGATATTATAAGAAATCACTCCAATCCAGTAAGAGGGATCTAAGATAGTGAAGTCACCACTAAACACTGCAAAGAGAATAAATAAAAAAAATGGGACAGAAAATGATGCAGCAATAACCAGTTCAATTTTATAAGACTCAAGCTTCTCTCGAATATCAGCTAAATAAGACTCCGACAGGTTTATCCAACCACCTTCACTATTGGACAATCATTATTAACAAAACATCATTTTTCTCATGAAAAACAAATACGGTTCTTCTTTTGCCTTTTTTATTAATCGATATTTATTATTCTTTTCCTAGTTTTCAAAGAATGGGAAGGTGATATCACAACCTCTGAAAGAAATTAAAAAGCTAAAATTGTTACACAAATATAAACAGAAAAAAATCAAGAGGACAGGGAATAAAGAGGAAAATATGAGCGATAAGCGTTTTTCGTCTTTAAACGTAAAGAATACGATTAAATTTCATGAAAGACTTAGAATTGTATAAAGTAAAACAATGATTCTTCGGGTAATAAAAAGGGATTTTTTGTTTTTCTGTTTTGGCTCAATACAAGACTAGGTCATATAAATTGATGTCGTTATATCGAATCCAATGGTTATTCTTGAACATTTCCTGACGGGTTTGATAATTTCCTTCATTGTAGAGGTTTTTTGGTAGATGACAGAGCCACGAGAGGATTTTATGGGGTTTAATCCAAATTCGTTCAGTTCTGAAGACTCTCATCTGTTCTGTCAATCAGTATCACTTTAGAGTAAATTGTGGTAGTAACGTGACTTATATCCCTCAGATTCTCCAAAAAATAAACTATAGAAGGAAGGATAATCTATCAGAGATGAAACCACCAATCTCCTTATAACCACCTAAAAAAATAATTTTGTAACATATGCTTTCTAACTCCCCTTCAAGAGATTGCAATTGCTATTACAATTTTTGTTTAAAGATTAGTCATCCAAGACTATAAGAGACATCATAATAACTGAAGAACTTGCCTTGACAATACGTGTGAATCGAGAAAAAAAAGAACTTCAATTGAGTATAAGGGATCTAGTGTTTTTCGGTGCGATAAATCGCAGAAGACATCAATTTAGTTTTAAAAGTGCTGAAATAGGGCAAGAAATTCATCAAAAAATTCAAATTGAAAAACAAAGAGAAGATGTGAATTACCAGCGTGAGTATTTCATAAAATACCCTTTTGAGCTCAATGAATGGCATATTATTATACGTGGACGCATTGATCTTTTAATTAAATCTTTAGATTCTGTTAAAATTGAAGAAATTAAATCAATATTTCTGAAGGATTATACTGGATCTCCAGATGATCCACGTATCGATGTATTTAAATTACAGGTTCAATGTTATGCTTGGATGTTAAACCGAATTGAGTCTAATTTGCCTCACCCGACACTAGAATTGATTCTTTATAATCTGTTTGACAATACTCAATATTCTGTTCATATTCCATACCAGAATATGTCATCATTTGTTGAAAAGAAAATCAAACGGATTCTCTATGAGGAAGAAATCAAGTGGAAGGATCATGAGAAAAAGAGAAGCTTACTTGAAAATTTGCAGTTTCCCTTCTCTTATAGACCTTACCAAAAGGAAATAATTCAGAAGATTAATTCGATTTTAAATAAAAATCTCAATTTACTTATAGAAGCTCCAAGTGGTTTAGGAAAAACAGTTGTCTCACTATATCCTGTTCTTTCAGAATCAATAAAAAACAATACAAAAGTCTTCTTTTTGACTGCAAAAACAACCCAAAGAAGAATTGTCGAACAAACTCTTAACATATTTCACAAACAGGGAGTAAATTTTCTAGCTTTAACACTCAAGGCAAAAGAAAAGATGTGTACTAATGCTTTCTTTTTTTGTCACGAAGCGTATTGTCCCTTTTTACGAAATTATTTAGATCACTATCCTGAAGAATTTATCCATTCTTTTGTGCAAAAGAGGGGTATAATAACTCCTGAAATGATTGAAAAAGAAGCAATCTCTTCCGATGCATTCTGTCCCTTTGAACTAGCCCTTGATATTTCATTAGAAGCTGATGTGATAATTGGTGATTATAATTATGTTTTTCATCCCCGGGTATCTTTACAACGATTCTTTAGCGAGCAGGTTCCGAGTAGTAAAAAAGGATATTATTTGATAATTGATGAAGCACACAATTTAGTTAATCGAAGTTTGACTTATTATTCCCATAGTTTGAAACAAAGAGACATCGTTGGTTTCAAGATAAAATTAGGTCAATTAAAGAAACAATTCAAAAATATTCCACTTCCAACATTCCTTCCGCCAAAATTGGAACATTATTTTCGTAAAATGGTTACAGATCATAATACAGAAGTCTCGACTCATATTCTTGAGGAAATCGATATTGAATTTTTCCAAAAGATTTTATCAAAGTTTGAAGTTATAATTACCAAATATATTCAATTCCTTTTAAAAAAAGAGCTTCATTGGCCCGATGATCCAATCTTAGACTTTTATTATCATCTAAAAGACTTTATAGATACTGCAGCCATTGCACGGAGTGTTGATGAGTTTTCAATTCTTTATAATTCTCACGAAGGAGAAGTTAAAATTCTATGTAAAGATGCTTCTCCATTTCTTCAACAGCGATTAACAACCTTTAGATCTACAATTGCAATGTCTGCAACTTTAACTCCATTCCCTTTTTATCGTGATTTATTAGGTTTTCCTATTGACAAAACTATATATGAGCGTTATCCATCACCATTTTCACCTAAGAGACGTAAAATAATTGTACTACCAAATATTGATACACGCTATAAACATCGAATCTCCTTTTCTGAAGAGATAGCAGATATCATTCAAAGTATCCTTAAAATCAAGCGAGGTAAGTATTTTGCTTTTTTTCCGTCATTCCAATTTGCTAGCAAAGT
Source organism: Candidatus Hodarchaeota archaeon (assembly GCA_048887065.1). Classification (GTDB taxonomy): domain Archaea; phylum Asgardarchaeota; class Heimdallarchaeia; order Hodarchaeales; family Hodarchaeaceae; genus Hodarchaeum. Next base: position 41,800 of record JBHLKC010000008.1, on the reverse strand, counting down.
AATTAGGTCTTTAAAGCCGATTGATGATCTATTAATTTTGCGACAGACTAATTTGATGGAGGATTCAGCTCGTCATAGTTTCATTCGTACTCTAAAGACAAAACCTTTTGTCCTTGCTATTGCAGTCACGGCTGGTATCTTTGCGGAGGGAATTGATTTTCCTGGTACTCTAGATGGTATTTTTGTTATAAGTCCGAGCCTACCTCCTGTTTCATTTGAACGTGAAATACTTCGTCAATATTATGATGAAAGATTTGGCAATGGTTTTGCATATGCCTATCAATTTCCAGGATTAACTCGAACATTCCAAGCAGCAGGTAGATTGATTCGAACTGCATCTGATAGAGGAATTATTGTATTCTTTGGGCACCGTTTTGCTACTCCCCTCTATGCTGATTATTTTCCTCCATATTATTATCAGAAAAGTCCAAAGGAGCTAATTAGTACCGAACCGCAAGTTGAAGTCAAAAAATTCTGGAAGGAAATGGAATCAAATACGGATTCTAGTGATTAAGAATAAGCTTTTTCAGAATAACGGAAAAGTATCCATAAGAAAGAATGATTTCAAGTCATGGGTTCAAATTAATGGTGGAAGTTTCACTGATGTTATCAGAGGATGAACGGATATATTTCTCACGTCAGATCGTTTTGGACGGATTTGGGGAGGATGGTCAGTTGAAGATCAAACAGGCAAGAGTTCTTGTGGCTGGGATTGGTGGACTTGGAACAACATCTTGTTTACTTCTTGCTGAGCTGGGTGTTGGATATCTTAGGATTGTTGATCGTGATATTATTGAGCATACGAATCTTCACAGAACACCATTATACACAATTGCTGATTTAGATAGAGCAAAAGTGGAAGTCTCTGCTGAGCGACTAAAACAAATAAATCCTTCAATGACTGTCGATACTCATGCATGTCATATTGGAGCTGCAAATATAGATGAACTTCTAGATGAAATTGACATTGTGATAGATGGACTTGATAACTTTGAAACCCGTCGCATAATAAATCAATCCTGTATTAGAAAAGGAATACCTTTTGTGTTCTGTGGAGTAAGTGCCCGTTCAGGGAATATTACCGTGTTTAATTTGACCGATAGTTCTCCTTGTCTTTCCTGTCTCTACCATGGTATAAATGATGATGATCTTGAAAGTTGTGATATTACAGGAATTCATCCTGCAATTCTTCCAATAGCTACTGGTATTCAAGTTTATGAAGCTATTAATATAATTTTTAAAAGAAAATCCTCGCTAGACAGCTCATTACTCTTTATTGATTTAAACAACTTAAATTTTGACCGAATTTCGATTCGAAAAAACCCTAACTGTCCTGTCTGTTCTAAACCTTCTGATTACGTTGAAATTGCTCCTGAAACTGAATTTCAACCATTAGAATTATGTGGAGGAACCAGTATTATGATAGTTCCTCAAATAAGAATAGATTTGGATATGATTGATATTAAATCAAAAGTTATGAACAAATATAGAATTACTAAGAGTGGAACTCATGCTATTTCCTTCTTACTAACTGAGGATATTAATGTGACTATTTTCAAAGGAGGAAATGCACTGATTCGTGGTGTTACATCAAGGGAAGAAGCAATGGAGGCTTGGGAAAGTATCCATGAAACTGTTTTATTGTAATCCTTTCATTTATAGAGTCTATGAATTTTAAAAATGTTTTCAGACAATTGAATTAAAAATAAATCTATAGTTTGTATGAACTATCTAGAAAAAATAATAATCGTCTCTACAAATTAATCCGATTAGAGTTCTTATGGATTCGACAATATTAATATAAAGGAATCCAATCACTTTTGTAAAAAACTATAAAATAAATCCCAGCTTCCCATATTAAAGGAAGAACTTCAAATTCCTCTCAAAAAGAATGATTGGGTTTTTTTAGCCAAAAATTCCTCTAGATTATTGTCATTTTCACCTAAAACAATTGAAAGGAGATATGATAAATTGGCAGATGTAATATTCTCTGCTTTTGATGAGCGAGCAGGACCAATGGCAATTTTCTCCACCATCAGAGACGAAGTCCTGACAAAGAAGATTGCGGTCAAATCTATCGTTAGTACATTGACCAGTGTTCGGACTTCTACAAGTGAGAGGTTAGAGGGAGAAGCAATAATTCCGTTTCCTGACGAAAATAGAATAGCATTTATTTTCTACTCTTCTCTCGACCAGAAAACTGAGAGTGGCGAAAATCGTGTTATATCTCTAAGTGCTGTGGTATCGAATGAGAAAAAAACAGGATTATACTCCAAGGCGACTGTTCTGTCTCAAGCTGCTGCTGAAATCAAAGAGGCACTAAACACGGGATACATTTTTGGACAAGCATTACCTAATGACTTGGTCAGAAAACTTGAAGATTGGGGACGCATTACAGAAGTAGAAGAAGAGGCAATTATTGCTGAAAAGGAAATTAAATTCGGACTTCGCGGATTATTTGAACTT
>JBHLKC010000008.1:0-39234 GCA_048887065.1 Candidatus Hodarchaeota archaeon | reverse complement strand
GCATTACAGAAGTAGAAGAAGAGGCAATTATTGCTGAAAAGGAAATTAAATTCGGACTTCGCGGATTATTTGAACTTTTCCCTGTCAGGAAAGGGTTACGTAGTTATGATGATCCTTTGGTTAGTTTGTTTATAGGAATCCTGGGTAGGATTCCTGTAGTACTTGTAGGACCTAATATCGAGTTTTTACTTGAAGTTACAGATTTATTACGTGACCTTATGCCTGAAAAAGAGCTAGACATCAGACTTTCAATTGCAATCGATTACAAATCACAAGCTGTGGCTTCAAAAATACCAAGAGCAGATATAATCTTATTAGACGAAATTCAAGATAAAAGAAAGAATTTTTATCGTGATCCTGTAATTTTGATTGGAGTTGGCAAGGAATCAAGATATATTAATTATGAACCACAAGATAAACTTGTTAAAATTTTCGACAGGATCTTGAAAAAAGCACGTGATTTCAAAGATGAAATGGTTGCCAACCATTACTTGGAAGGCGAACTTATTTCATTTTTAACAAAAATGGCAAATCTTAGGGATTATTGCCTTGGAGGAAGAGAGACAAGGATTAAGGATATAGCCAAGAATTTTAATGTGGAAGATGATTATATTATTGCACTTGCTGAAGCGTTAAGAACTCGGTTGAGTGTCTCAGCCAGAGAGATCAACAAAATGTTTCAAAATGCAACTTCCTTTGAGAGGATGAGTATTCGAAGTAAACATAATATCGGATTTATTCGTTGAATTGAAATACATTGTTAAATTTAGGGACAGATTCTAAATGTCTCAACGAGAAAAGGAAATTGAAGAAAAGATTGCCTTACTTGCTCGGGAGGAAAAAATCCTTAAGGGACTTAGGGAGTATTATGAAAAGAAATTGTCTTATGGTGAGATAGAAGAGATTTCTGGAGTATCCATTCGAGAATTCAAAAGGTATCAACAAGATAAAGAATATCCTTACAGACTTGGGTTTTTCAGCCAGAGCTCCATATTCGACAAAATTAGCCAAAGAGAAGATGAAATCAGACAAGAGATCAATAACTTAAAAGGATCAGTTTTTGGTTCATTAGATCAGCTTTTATTCATTCCAAGTTGGAGTAATCTTATTGGATCTAGATTTAAAGGATTTTACCGTAATCAACCTGTCCAAAAGATCTCCCAAGATAACATTGTTCTCCTACCAGATGTTGCTTTAACAGGATTTGAAGAAACTACTGGTGAACCTTTTTTTCTTATAACAGGCCTTGGTATATATTTCGTTAAATTTGAATTGGGAGCAGGATCTATAGTTACTGACTATCGTGAGATTACAGGTGTTGTATTACCTTTAGATATCTACGAAAAGGCTCAAGATGAGTCAGGATCTATGTTAGATAGTACTGCTTTACGAATGACGGAGTATCTGACATCGGTTCCATTCTCTCTTATCCTAACCGAACGTACAAAACAAATGTATTTACGAGGGGTGCTAGCAAGAAATTTATTCCTTCCTTACAAAGAATGTTTCGATCAACTTATAGCCTCCTGCCAAGATCCATATAGTTTCAAAGAAGAAGATGGTTTTAAAATCTTATCAGGTGGATTATCAGCTGATAGACAATTTTACACAAACGAATTACTAACTGAGAAACCCTTAGGGGATTATTCAAACCTTATAGCAGGTATAAAGAATACCCAATCCAAATTGGATAAAATAATCGCTGATTTACAGCTTGAAACAATACGAGATTCTTTTTTCAGTAAATTACAAAAGATTAAGAGCGAATTTCGGGAAATAGGAAGTAAGCAGTTGCTAGATTGGGTTCCTGGTTATGTAAGTTAAAGAATTTTACTACCTTAACAACCTTGAATTCTATCTGTTTTCTTTTAGATCAAGAAAAAATATCAATTAATGCATTTTGAATAATTGATATCTCTTCATTTGTTACACCTGGGTGAATTGGAACTTCGAAGTGGAATTTTGCTACCTTATCAGTATTTGGTAATACAACCTTAGAATAATCTGGATACTTGACATATTTTGTCCATTTCCAATTATTTATTCCACTTAGATAAGTTGGTTGTTGATGACAAGGAACATTGTAGATTTGTCGTGAATTTATTCCATGATGGGCTAATCTTTTTATAATATCATCAATTTTATAGTCGTAATCTTCTAAAATAGGTGCACAAATGTAATGACTATGTGAAACACCCTTCATTATCCTCTGAGCACGAATCGAATCAAGTTCCGTGATAATCTTTCTAATGGCTTCTGCGTTTCTTTGACGTTTTATTAACATCTTGGGAAGTTTCCTAAGTTGTACTAAACCTATTGCTGCCAATGGATCCGCAAGCCGAAAGTTATAACCAATAATGTTATGGTGATATCCTCCACTTGCTCCACGTCCATGATTTTTTAAACTCCTAATCCTTTCAGCTACTTCATCATTATTTGTCACAACCATTCCTCCCTCACCAGACATCATATTTTTAGTAGCATAAAAGGAAAAACATCCAACGTCTCCAAACGACCCAACATGTTTTCCATCTATACGTCCACCATGTGCTTGGCAGGCATCTTCGATTACTAACAGGTTGTGATCTTTTGCTATGTCAGTGATAGCTTTCATATCTGCTGGTAACCCAAAGATATGGACAGGCATAATACATTTTGTTTTGGAAGTAATATTAGCCTCAATTTCTTCAGGATCAATATTAAATGTCTCTATGTCAATATCAGCAAAGATTGGCACACCCCCACCAAAAGTAATGACATTAGCAGATGCAATGAAAGTAAATGATGATGTTATGACTTCCGCTCCAGGTGAAATATTCAACCCTTCCAATGCCAAGAATAAAGCAGCTGTCCCATTAACTGCACAAATGGCATGTTTTACACCAACAAATTCAGCAAATTCTTTTTCGAGAGCTCTAGCGTTTTTCCCCTCTACAAAAGCTCTCGACCGTATTGTTTGAGCCACTAAAGCCACTTCTTCATCGGAGATTTGAGGTTGTGCAAAATACTTCATTGATAGTACTTCTCCTGTCAAATAACCCGTTAATTAACAACTTTAAAAGACTCTTTATTTATCGCGCCGAAATAGATGATTGATTATTTATACAATGCTGAATTAATCTTAAGACATTTAAAAGAGAAAATAGGTATTAGTGATGAATGGGGAATCAGATTATCAACAAATAATCGATCGAGCAGTTAATAATTATCATAAAATCCTTTCCCTATTACCAAAGTACTCTTATAATGGGAAAGTCCCTAGATTAATCGTTGTGACGAAAAATCAACCAGTAGAACTCGTGTCTGAATTAATAACACGATTAAAGCAACCAATCTTCGGAGAAAATCGTGTAAATGAAGCTTTGTCAAAAATTGATATTTGTGGAATTACAAAAGCTGAATGGCATTATATTGGACATCTACAAAGAAATAAAGTTAAAAAAATTCTCGGAAAATTCTCAATGATTCAATCACTTGATAGCTTACTATTAGCAAAAGAAATCGATAAAAGAGCCCATAAAATCAATATATTAGTAAAATGTCTCCTTCAGATTGATATATGCCAAGATGGGTCAAAATTTGGAATCCCTCCAAATATTGACGAAATTAATGAATTTTTAACTGAATTAGAATCTTTTCCTCATATACATATTAAGGGACTTATGACAATGGCTCCTTATATACCTCCAGAAGATACACGTCTTTATTTTCGTCAGATGCGTGGACTTTATGATGTTTTAAAAAAAGAAAAATCGCTTCCCCCCAATGTTGAGATCGAAATATTATCTATGGGCATGAGTAATGATTTCATGATAGCTCTAGAAGAAGGCTCAACAATGATTAGATTAGGAACAGCAATATTTAATTGAAGAAGGAGCTAATGGTTATTTTAAAAAATTAATTTGAAATTTTCCTTAGAATGAACAGGAGTGAAATGAATAATGTCAGATACTGAAATTGAGTTTTCTTTATCGAAGGAAGAAATCAAGTTATTCTCTTCAATAATGACGTTTGGCGCACAAACAAAGAAGGAATTATTACTTTCATCGGACATACAAGCCGAAAAAGCAGAGGAGAGTCTATCATCCCTAATAAATAAAGGATTAATTAAAAAAGATGATGAAATACAAGTTTTCTTCCCCTCTCTTCCTCTGAAAAACATTCAAGAAATGTTAAATGAAGGTACAACAAGGATAGAGAAAAATAAAGTAGACCAAACAGAGAATTTTCAACAGTACCGAAAAATTACTGAAGAAGAACTTGATAACTTTTATAGTATATTAGAAGAACAACTTAGTAAATTTAGTGAATCGAGTAATGAGCTAAGGGTAACTCTAAAAGAAGAACTTGAAAATAGAGAACAACAAAGGATTGAGTTGTCAAAAAATGTCGTAGACGAAATGATTTCCTCTTTTTCTGAAACTGGATCGAAATTTCAGTCAGAAACTCAGTCTGCTATATCAACTGAGTCGGTAGGTTTTGAAAAGAATTGGACTAAAGTAACCAATAGATTTCAAACTATTCCTGAAATTGTAATACGAATTCTTAAAGAATCATTGGCTCAATATGAGGAGGAATTGGGAAATGTTATCAAATCAGTGACAGAAAAGATAACGTCTCACCACTCTCAATTATTAAATATAATAGCATCAATTGAAGCCGAATCTACATCTCAGATTCAGGAATTTTTGTCTAATACGGAATCATCGGGCGGAGAACTACGAGCTAATCTCACAACTGGTTTTAATGAGTCTAGAAAACACGAAAAAGAATTTGTAAAAGAAATTAAACAACAGGTTCAGGTCTCATTGGTTGATAATGTTACTAAGGCTTTAAAAGGTGTTGTCTCGGAGTTAGCTAAGGAGATCGATAAAGAAATTAATGATGCATTAATTGTAGTTAAACAACAAACAGCTGCTGCTATTGTGGAAAGCTCAGAGCAAATTAAATCAGGGTTTAAGGAATTTGCAGACAATGCAACCGAATTAATACAGGAACAGAAACCATCTTTAGGAGTCCTCAATACAGAATTATCTGAGTTCTCAGCTGGACAAAAGCTTGAGAAAATATCAGATAACTTCAAGCAACAACTCCATTCACATATAACAACTGATTTAAATGCATTAGAATCAAATTATCGTCGTGTACAACATTCTATTGCAGATATTATGGAGAATATTAGACGAGATGCGAAGAACAGATTAATCCAACAGAATAATGAATTTGAAAAGTTAATTTCCCATTTTAGCGAAATTATAGAAAAATCTGTTTCACGAAGGGATATGGAAGTAGCTCGGTTACAACAACTATCTCAATCTATTGATCAACATCTTCGTAACTTACTAGTGTCTATTCCAATGCGTACTAATCATTTTAAAACTACCACGATAGGTTCTATAGAAAATACAAAAACAGAAATTCAAGAAACAATTAATAAATCAATAAAAAGTGCTATCGATGATATTTACAGCTTTTTAAAGAATTCCCAAGATAGAATCGAAACCATAGTAAATGAAACAATGGAAGAAAGCAAGCGTGAAATACAAAACGTTATCACATCATCAGAACAGCTAGACAATACTGTTTCAAGTCTCCACGAACAATATATTGAAACAATTGAAAGTAGGTTTGAGCAACGAGCTAAGGTTATGAATACTGAATTAGAAGCTGTTGCTCGGAATTTTCAACAAGTCTTGAATGGTATTGAATCAGGAGTAGGAGATATTAATGATCGGCTTGCCTCAGAGGGAGATGTGGTTAATATTGAATCTTCATTGCAAAAATCTGTTTCTCAACTGAAGAATGAAGTAGAGAGTGTTTTTTCTCAGAGTCAATCAGAGTCTCGTGAATTTCTAAATCAAATTGATTCTGACTTTCAGAACCATTTAGATAATACGCTTAGCCTTATTAAAGAGGGATTTAACCAACTTAAGAAAGATTTTACAAGTGAACTACAGAATAAAATAGAGGTTTTCAATGAAAAGAATGAGGATCAACAAAAGAGATTAACCATGGCTATTTCAAATTTCTCCGACAAAAGTTCAGATCAATTTAAGGAATTTAAAACAAACCTCAATAATGCTATTGAGGAAAATCAGAAATCTGTTATTTCTTTCATCTCGGAAAACCGACAGGGGACAGATGAGGTAATTGAGCTACATAAATCGAATATAACAAAGTACCAAGAAAAAGGTCCTACAGATATATTATCTTTCATTAATCAGATAGAATCTGAGGTATCTACTCAAAATAAAAACTTGAAAGATGCTATGGAAGAGCTAACATCATATTATAGCGGTTTAACAGATTCTACAAAGAGTGAAATTACTGGACTTTTACGTCAAGTTCATAAAAGTGGAGATAAAATGGATTCAGCATGTGAAGATTCTTTACACGCTATAAATAATAGTCTAGATAGAGCAAAAGACAATATTGACTTATTCTTCTCGGATTCCAATACAGAAGTTGAAAATCAAATTGGAGTTGCCACAGGATTTGCAACATCTGAAGTTTCAACATCCTCTGATTTGGTGAAAGACGAGATACAAATACTTAAGGAAGAGATGGAAGAAAAAATCTCTCAGTTAAATTCTGAGGTAAAGGAACTAACCACTCGTCAAGATCAGGATTTCCAAACTCAAATTCCAGAATTAGATCAGGAATTAACGAAAGTTTTTGATGAATTGACTGAAAATCGATCACAGTCAAATCTTGCCCTTGAGCAAAAAGTAGAGGAGAATCTTTCTGATCTCATAACCAAATGGAAAAACCAAATAGAAACAATGAAAACAAAATTACAAGAGGTTACAAACTCTGTTGATAATGCCATTGAAGCAAATATTGAAAATATTGAAACAATTGTAAAAACAAACGTTGAGCATGCAGTTAAACGGATTAACACTATTTACGATCTTGATACTTCAAAGGAAGACCTGTTTGGATTACGTGAAATCCAAATAAAAGTTAATCAAGCTAGTAAAAGATTAAAATCAACGATAGCGGACAGCTTAAAGTCACATATTGAAAGATTTAATGATAAATTGCCAGAATTAATTACCTCCTATGAAGCTATACACAATCAAATTGAAGAAGATCTCAATAATTATATGGAAGATTTAGGAGATCTTATTTCAAGCTCACAAGCTATGTTAAGTAAACAGCTACATGAATATCTAAAAGAAGAGAGTCAGGGTTTGGATTTTTCGGAGGCAATAGAAGAATTAAACAGTATTATAAGAGAATTCTCCCAAGGGATAACTCACAATATAGAATCTATTACCAATGATCTTTCTGATACAGTACTTTCATCCGTTAAAGATGTTGACAACTCCCGAAACGAAATTCAAGAATTGCTTGCTGGAATCAATAAGACTGTTGATGATAATAATAGGAAATTGATCGAAGATCTTACAAAGATAAAAACAAGTTTAGTAAAAAATGTCGAAAAAGCTAGTCAGGAATCTACGAAGGATTTAGACGCTAATCTAGACACCTACATAAATAATCTCGAGAAAGAAACTTTAGCTCTTTCAGGAAAAGCTACACAGTTAGTTAAGGCTGTAAACGAAGACCTCTCAAAACAAATCTCTGGAGTAATCAAGAATTCTAATTTATTCTTTGATGATTTAATAGCTTATAATACCCATTATAACAAAAATTTGGATGAATTAGAGTCTGAAATGTCACGTACAAAACCCTTGGCTTCAGTTCGGCTAATCAAATTAGCTACAGATGAAGGCAAGAATGAAATTATTAGAGATATGATTAAAACAGCTTCAAAACAAGTTACAATTTTTGCATCAAATCCTACGTTTCTGTCAGTACCCGATCTTAAAGCTATTCCATCAGAAAAGCGAATTTGGATCTTTACAAGTTTTGACTTTACGAAAAAAGGGAAAAAATGGATTTCAGAAGTCGGAGATCAGGTAAATATAAACCTTCGACAATCGAAAACAAAAAACATTTCAGGATTATTAGTTGTACAGGATCAAACATCAGCTCTTGTATTACCAAACACATTAGGTTTTACTACTTCAGATTCTAAGTTAGTTAATTATTTATCAGGCTTGTTAAGTTTATTGAAAGGGACACCACTTAAAATGAAATCTTAGTAATGGTTCTGATATTTATAATCTTAAATTGTGATTAATCCCAGTAATCCAGTCTTTCTCAAGGTTTTTTTTCTAACCAAACCTCTCGAAGTTAATCCTTTAGCATGATAATAATCCGAAAGTAGCTTATCAAGTTGTTTATAGAAATCTGGTCTTGTTTTCAAAAAATTGTTGAAGCAATCTTCCTCTCGTTCCATTCCTGTTCGAGTGTTAAAAATTCGTTCAAGGAGGGTTATTCGATTGCCGATCTTCAATAAATTTCGTAGTGTCATCTTTTCTGTTTTTTCGGATTGAAGCAGAGGTAATAATGTTTTTAGTTCTAATCCCACGCTTCCTATAAATGGGGTGGGAAAAAGCTGGTAGAGATGTTTAAGAATGATCTTAGGAAACCATGAAATCATTCTATGTACGTCCAAAATCAAGGGAAGGAAACGAGAACAAATAATAAGAGAATCTAATATTGCCTGTAAATTTTCAAATAATATGACTGTTTTAGCTTTCCCTCGAATTTGAATGGCATTCAGATAAAATGGTAATCCTAATAGTTCTGGGAATATCATATAGTCGGAGCGAAAGTTAGAAGCTCCGTATGGGGAGGTACCAGTAGCTAGACTTAAGCCTAAAATGTTTGGGTAATAAAACATTCCTCCCATCTGATTCTTAATCATTGGAGAGGGTTCGCTTGTTTGTTGGTACAGATAATTCTCTCCCCGGGCAAGTAGCTCTCCTATCCCATTATTTGTAATGATTTCATTTATTAGAGTGTAAATCTTGAGATCTCCCCAATTATATCCTAGTTCAATATCCAATAGTTTTCGACGATCTTCTTGAATGTTAAACAGGGATGCAAGTGCAGCTCCAGTGGATAATGGATCTAATGCTTCTTGATCACAAGATTCAATAGCTTGTTGGATGGCCTCTGAATCTATAATTTTTAGATTCGGTCCTAATGCCACGAAATCCTGATAAGAATTTCTATTGCAGTATAATGAACATTGCCAGCAATAAAAAGGTTTATTGTAGCCTTGAAAGGAAGAAAGTTTGTCAGTTTCTAATCGTAAAATACGACTACAATTTTTCGTAGGAAGAACCTTATGCGCGATTACTTGATGTATAATTGAAAATGTACCTGAGCTCTTTAGCATTTCAAACCATTGAAGGTTCTCTATAAATTGATTGAATTCATTAATAAAATCACTTGTAATTCCTTCTATCTCTTTTATTTGAGGTTCTTCTGTAAATACAATTGCTTTAATGTTTTTAGAAGCTAGAACTGTTCCTAATCCACCTCGACGAAAAAAGTGGTTTAGATCGACAGCAACTCCAGCATACATTACTTTACTAATTGCAGCAGAACCAATAGTGGCAATACAGGCATCCTTTCCATGTTTTTCTCTTAACCATTTATCAGCTTCATGAATTCCTTTCTTCCATATGGATTCTGCATTCTCAAGGGTAACATCAGCGAACTCATCAATTAAAACGTACTTTGGTGTTTTAGCAATTCCCGAAAGTTGAAGAAAGTCTATATCTACATGTTTCAGACACGCTCCTAATCTTCCTGTTGCTACTGAAGTGCACAAAGTATTGGTTTGAGGCGATTTAAAGGTAGCAGCAGCCATACCTGTAGATGGAAATCGTGATCCAGAAAGGAACCCTGTCCCTAAGATTACTGCATTATCAGGTCCCCGTGGACTTGCATCCGTTGGTATCGTATGATAACCAATATATACGGTGATTCCTCTTCCACCTAGAAAATTTTCAACGACTTTAGGGCTTATCGGCTCCTTTGGTAAAATTTTTTCTTCTGTTAGATCAAGTTTCAGTAATTGTGGTCTCCACATTATAATACCAAGTCCTAATCAAATTTAGAATGATTTAGTGAATTGCAAATAATTTTTAGTATCAATAGTTAAAATAATCTAAGATAAATCGACGATTTATACACTTTAAATTAGGAATATTAGAACATACAACTTCTTCATTGAATAAAAATAGTTCTAATATCCTTGATGTTACTATAGGATCGCAAAGACTCCTCGGAAGATTCTTAAATTCCCATAATGATAAATACCATTTACCTAATTGAAAATTTTCCTTGTTGATCAAACTATCTTCTTTTTCGTGTTTTGTTTTGCTCTTGTAATCAAATTTTCCTTTTTGAAAGATAAACACTTCATAATAACAGTGGTTGAAACAGACTTCAGTGAATTCAGTTTTAACACTCCATTGGTCTTCAACTTGATGCTGGACTGTAATTTTATCACGTAAACGCAATCCATTTTGCATAATGAAATCAGTTAACTGATTGAGGGTCATTCTATCCACATTTTTGTTTAAAAAGTCATAGTAAACCACTAAAATGCGACCTGGAAACAATCGTTTAAGTAAATCGCTCAGCTCTTTGTTGATGATGCGCTTGGATCTACCCCGACAATCTAAAAAAACTAGATGATACTTATAGTTCCTCTCAATGGTTTCTTCTCTTTCCAATGTCTCAGAGAGAAGAGAATAACTAGATTCCTTACTATTGCTATTATTTTCCCTTTTTCTTCCATCTTCATCTATTTCAGTAATTATAAAACGATCTTTATTAAAAAAACCACTAAGGGTTTCAGGAGTAAAACCAGTTTTCTTTCGAATGACTGGAATTAGAGAATTTAATATTTCAATCCCAACTGAGTTTCTATTTAGTTCTCTCGCGACTTTCATTGTTGTACCAGAACCCAAAAAAGGGTCACAAATCCATGCGTATTCTTTAGTAAAACTTGAAATAAGTCTTTTTGGGAGTTCATCTGGAAACGCAGCGATATTTTCTTCTAACCGTCCTTTAATAGGAAGAACATTAGTAATTTCCCATATATCGTCATAATTTACTGTTTTAGAACTCTCTGATGTCTTCAGCGTAGGTTTCTGGAATATTAAAATACTTTCAACAATGTTATCAGGATAAAAATACATTGGAAATGGATTTTGTAATAAAACTCCGCTTCGTCTACTAATGCGAATATACCCCTCTGGCTTTTTCCAGACAACCCTTCCTTGTAATATATAGCCTATTTTTTCAAAAATTTTTACAGTATCAGAGATAATCGGATATTTAATACCCCTTATGAGCATATCATCAATGTTTATCCCCGCTATTCCTCCAGGTTTTAAAGATTTGAAGTACAATTTTCCAAATTTTGCCATCAAGGCTAAAAATGATTCATAATTTTGAAATAATTCATTATAATCGAATGGGGCATTAAAATAGGGCGGTGATGTTATTAATAGGTCTATTGCAGGTAAATTAAGGTGTATTTTTTTATTTGTACAATCACCAATAAATAGAATATGTTTAGTGACTATTGGCATCATAATTCAGTAGGTAAGTTAGTTCAGTAAAAAAGTAACGATGCAAATACATTCACAGAAAATCTAGTTCAAAAGAAGTTTAGAAAGGATGAAAGTGTTATTGTTGAACAAATTACGAATATTTACTATTCCATTAGAATTATATTCTCGGTTTGGGCAACTTCTTTTTTAACTCATTTCAAAAAATTCAAAAAAACATATTTTCTGTGTAGCAAAACATCAAATGCTATTTTTTATCTCATTTAAACTATGGAATTGATAAAACATGACCTCTGAACTAGCTGATATTCAACTAAATTCCACTACTACGGAACCTCGCTTTTCTAAAGATTTTCTTAATGTTTCAATTTACTTGGTTGTAACAATCATAATTTGGACTTTCTTCTTACTATATTATCCTCTCGTATTGAGTTGGGGAATTATTGGGTTGGCAATCGCTTTCATTGGCTTTTTTTTGCTTATCCCCTACACTTTCGGTCTTTTTAATCGATTATTTGAAGCTTTTGCCTATCAGAACGCTTCACGGCGTACAGGCGTTCCTTATATGAATTATAAAACAAAATGTCCATTCCTTAAGCGGAATTTCTTGACTTTTTCATGTGTTGCTGAACAAATAGCCCCTTTCGAGGTAGCTATCTTTGAAAAATGTCATAAAAAGCATATGTGGGAACCATGTTGGCCTGAACGACTTTCATCAATACTAGAAGTCTTCAACAATGAAGACCGTTATCCTCCCAAAGTTCCTGATGGGTTCTTTACACAATTATCCTATCGTGGTTTGTCTGAAGAGGAGAAGGAAGCAAAAAAACGAACAAAATACAAACAACAACTCTCTCTCATTATTGCTGCTATGAAGGAACACGCACTACCAGCAGCTACAACAATGTATAACCTATTAGTCAATGAAACGGAAGATATCGAGACTCGTGTTACCGCTGGTTTCGCGCTTGCTGAGATGAAAGAAGAAAGAGGGGTCACGCCATTAATATCAATGCTTGGTCAATTCCATCAGAGACTAGATCAAACAATAAAAGCTGTTCTATTACGCTATGAAGAAAAGGCGCTTCCTTCCTTAATCGAGGCTGCTAAAGACTGTGATACAGATATGAAATGTGGTAGAATTATCGAAATTATAGTCAAAATAGGACCTGATGATAGTGTGCCAATATTAGAAGACTTTTTGAAGAATGAATCTTCAGGAGAGTATACCAGGTTACAGGCCCTTTATGCTTTACAGGAAATTAATAGTGAAGAATCCTTCAAAATCCTAATTGCCCATCTCGAAACAGCATCTGAAGAAGAACAGGAGATCATAAAGCAAGCTTGTTTATCGAGAGAAATAGTGAGCTTTCCTCTATTAATAGAATCATTAGGTGACCGAGAAATTTCAGAGGATTTTTACTCATTAATCGGAGATATCTTAGCTGATGTCGATGCTGACACTTATGATAGTTTCTTTACTAAATTGATTGAAGTTAAAGGTCAAGAAACAGCTCAAAGATTAGCTAGAATTTTAAAAGAGCATACTCCCGAAGACGATGAGGAGTTCCAAATTGTCCGAGAGGTTATCAATAAATATTCAGAAGATTTTACATTGTAAAACACCTACTCGCTTTTTCTTAACTTATAGAACTTAAGATTTTATTAGATAGAGTATCAACAGGATCGAATAAGGACTAGCCATCCTAGTCTCTCTAAATTTTTTATAAAATCACGAACAAACGGTTGTTCTATCGGGTCGACTTCATCTATCTTGTCAATCCTTCTCTCGTTAATCCAAACTTCGACTTCTCGTCCAGGAAATTGTTTTGTTTTCAATCGTTTTGGAACATTATATTTTTGAAACATACAATTCACATTTATCATGAGGGTTTTTTCGGTATTTATAACTTAAGAAGACACCTTGATTTCAAAGAACAATTCTTTAGAATCAGAATTTTAGCTGATTATTTAAAGAATAAAATCAAATTACCATTAAGTTACAGCTGAGACAAGTTTTATTCGAAAAAAAGCTTTAAAATTCAGTATAAGGATACTCGTTTGTTTTTTGTCGGAATGTTCGGTATTTGACGAACATTCAAATAAATTTGATCACGAAGAAATTTTATACCAAAACATTGAGGAGTAAATAATGTTTGCCACTATTATATTTTTTGATTCTGCACTGGAATTAATTCCAGAAGAGCTCCGTAAGCATCGTTTAATAAGGTACGAATGGAAAAAAAGTGTAAAAAGGAAAAAGAGGGGCATTTTACTTGATGGAGCTATACATCGACCTTTAGTAGAATCGTTAGAGGATGCAGAAAAGCGAGGAAGGCCAGATATTATTCACCATGCGTTAATGAATATCTGTTTCTCGCCTTTATTCAAACAGAACAAAGTTAAAATCATTATACATACAAGAAATAATTCATGCATTCGAATACCTTATGAATGGCGAGTTCCAGTTAATTATAATCGGTTTTGTGGTCTTTTTTCTCAATTACTCTTTAATAGAAAAGTACCCCTTTCTGGTAGTTCACCTATCTTGGTGGTGGAACATTGTTCTTTAACTCAAATTTTACAGATGCTCGACTCTGACATATTTCTCTGCGAAGTTCCCAATAAAATCCTGAAGGGATCATTAAATATTGCGTCCCTCCCTGAAATCTCTGATCATTCTTCAATGGCATTTTTAATTGGAGGATTTCAGCACGGGGAAACAAATAAGATTTCTTTAATACCTGATGAGTTAAAAAAGCGTATAACCTACCTCCCATTATATAAAGAGGTAATACCTGCATGGGTAGTTGCAGCAAAAATAATTAATTGGCTAGAGGAAAGGGATCGTCAAATATGATTAAAGTACTTATTGTTAGTAATAATCCTGTAAAGATTCAGGCTTCTCGAGAAGCATTTTCTTGTTTTTTTGGAAATCTATCTTTTGATTGGCTAAAAGTTGGGGATTATAGTCGAAATGCTAATCAATTAAAAATTCAACCAATTGGAGAAGAAGAAACTTATAGAGCTTCAAGGGGGCGTGTGAAATGGGCTCGAACACAACATGCATTTTTTGATTATTATGTAGGAATAGAAGGAGGTATTGCTGCTGGATTTCAGGAAAAACCACGAATTATCGTTTATTGCTCTGTAGGATCTCATTCCATTATAACAACAGTAAGAGGGTGCGAAATTCCTCTTCCTCCTATATGGTATAACCAATTACTAAAAACTACTCAAAAAGAATTAGGAGATCTAGTAACAAAAGTCAGCGGTATTTCCAATATAAAGCAAAAGCAAGGTGCGGTAGGTTTTTTAACAAATAATGTATTAAAACGTGTTGATATTATAAAACATGGCGTTATAATGGCTTTGATCCCCTTTTTAAATCCGAAGTTATATTGACTTAAAAAGTATTAAGAGAAATGAAAAATGATTAATAGAGTATTTTAATTATTTTACACTCAGAATAATACACTCTTTTGATGCTGTGTGACTCAAGATGCGATCTATTCATCCCATCAGTAACCATAAGAAGATCCCTAAACAAGTTGAACAAATAAAACTTTGGTTGGATTTACTAAGATTAGAATATGTAATACTGACTGATAATCGAGATGAAGGGTACTCTTTTCTTCTCCCTATTCAAAATTGCCCAGATATTCTTATCGCTTTGGATTATGAATTTACACATATATCTTTCTTTTCAAATGGACTGACTTGTTTATCTAAAGAACCAGATGAAACAGTTCATGCATTTCTTAGGAAAATATTACAACTACAGAGTAAATACTTTACCAGTAGAGTAATCAGCTCAGGCTCAGCTGAAGATCTAAGAGTTTTTATAGGATTTCGATTTGATGAAGTATCTATGTATCGATTTTCCCGAAAAATTCGTGAGCTAATTCAATTTGTGAAAGAAATCTCTGAAATAATTAATGAATTTCATATGAATGAAATGTGGAGGGATACTGAACAAGAACCAAGATTCCCAGAAATAGATCTGAAAGAACGTGTTAGGTTTCTATAATGCTAAGCTGATTAAAATGGCTTAGTTTTCCAGCTAAGTATCGTTTCTAACCAAAAAATAAAGACCGCAATTCCCCCAAAAATTAGTGCAAAGATTTCTCCCACAGAGATTGGCAACGTTAAAAAAAATAGTAAATATCCACCAAAAAGAACCGAAATGAAAATAGCATAGAAAAAGAATCGTGGAAGTGTAAAATTCCGAACTATAACAAAGTGTTTCAATGCTCCAATGTCAATTTTCTTTGAAATCTCATAATTTCCAAATCTGTTCTTACGAATTGCACCCAAATTTTCTAATTTCTCAAGGTGATAACTTGAAACACTCGGAGAGGAGAGGTTCAAACCCCGTTGAATCTCTCGTACGCCTGCTGAGTCTTTTTTACGAAGTAAATAGAAATAAACCTCTAATGTCGTGCCTTTAATGGCACTCTCATAATTAATTTTTGGGAGCTCTTTCTCTAAAGAATCTTCTTCGCTAGTAAAGCTTCTTACTCTCCTTAGGATACTTTTTTTATACTGCAAAATCAAATTTACTCCTCAAAAAAGCTTTTGCCTTCTTAAAAAATGCTATGATTAGTAATAGAAAATACACTAAAATAATTCTAATGGTGTTGTTTCCCACACTTCTAACAGATGAGCAATAATTAAATACAATTAAAGGAGTCTATACATTAAATGCCTTCAAGATCTTCTAATTCAGAAAAGTTTGATAGCCTCCAGAAAATTCTCTCTTCATTGGAGACAACAGCTCAAGTAAGGCCAGAAATCGAAAACTATGTGTTATCCTTGCAAGAACGACTTCTCGATCTATCACGTGATTACTATGCGTCATTGGTATTCTTAGCAGCTACTTCATTATCATTTCATCAAAGGTTAATTTTAATGCAATTAATCGCTATTTATCCTCAAGGCAGTTCTGGAATTGACCTAGCAAGATCTTTAGGAATTTCTGTACAATCAAAATCTGTATACAAGGATTTAAAAATACTTGAAAAGCAAAATTTGATCCAATTAGAAGAATTACATTCCCGTTTAAAGTTAGCATATGCCAACTCAGAAAATAGGTTAATAAATCGTTTAATTGAGCTTGTAGAACTCCATGGGAGTGAATTGCAAAAAATACTCAGGGCAGATACGAGAAAGAGTGGGTAAATTTGTTATTAATGTCGGACAAGAGAGTTTTTCGATATTATCTTAAATTCATTATTCCTGTAGCGATTTCCTTCTCATTAATAATTGTAGCGTTTTCATTCCAGTTAATACCAAGAAATGGTGATCGTGTCTCTCCTTCTTCAGGAGAGGAATTTACTTACGATGAATTATCTGCATCAAACTCATTTTTACCAAATATCTTAGGTTTTTTTTGCCTTCTTCTTTTAATCTTAGGAATTTTAATTTTAATCGAATGTACATTCTTCTGGACTCCATCATTAACAGGATTTGTTTCTATTGACAAAAAAGGGAAGATGTTATGGCGGAAAAGTCGTTTTTGGGTTCCTGAAAGATGTTTAAATCTGAAACTTGAGAATGCATCGATTTCTGTTCACCGTAAACAATTCTCTCTTAATGGTTTGTTGATGAGAAAGTTTATAGCAAAAATCCATCTGCCTAAAGATACTCCTGAAATAAAGCGTATATCGGATTTTATTGGTGTAGAAAAAATGGTTCAAACACCTACAGCTTATTTATTAATTAAATCAGTTGATTTGCGTTACTTACCGCTTCAAATCATTCAAATACAATCATTACTAGCGATTTTACATAATCAGGGTGGCTATAAGAGATCAGAAGGAATAAAAGCTTGAAAAACTAATTATTGTTATAATAATCAGATAAACTTCTTGAAAATGCTAAAGTAGGATATAAAAATAAGCATCTTATGACGTATTTCATTCTTAAAAGAGATTAAATTAGTATAAAGTAAGAGAAGATGGTTACTTGGCAAAGATCGTTGCATATCAAGTACAGAATGATGGAAATTGGGATCCTGTAGCCTTTTCAAAAAGGAAATTAAAGAATAAGAAAGAAGTATTCATCATCGTTGACGATGAAAGAAAAGAACTTTGGATCTGGATTGGTAATGAAGCTGATGTAAGATCTCGTTTTATCTCAAGTACAGTTGCAGCGTCGATTCGTAGAATGTATGGTTTAACTTTAAGAGTGAGATCTGCTGACCAGGGGGTTGAACCAGATGAATTTTGGAGATGCATTGAAGGAATTCCCCCTGAGGGGTTAGGACCTGAAGAAATCAACGATGGATTAATTGAAAAGACGATTACTGAATCTCATTCTTCTCTAAGTTCTCGCTTAATAAAATTTAAGAAAAAATCCGTTGCTGAATCTACTAAAAAGGCTATAAGAAAGAAAACGAAGCAAACAACAGCGAAAAAAGTAACAAAAATTCCCAAATCAAAAGAAAAGAAAGCTAAAAGTTTGATGGATTTTATTGAGGGTGAAACTTCATTAATAACAACACCTTTATGTCCTCGGTGCCAGAAAGGACACCTTCTCCCTTACTCTCAAGTTGTAAATGTAACAACAAGGAGAAAAGATGTGTTACCGATAGCCAAGTGGGTTTGTTCTAACTGTAAACATTCTCCTGAAGATTCTGACTCAGATTAATCATTTTAGAGCTAAGAAAAGAGTGTAAAGAGTAGGTTTGAAAAATGCCTTAAGTTGGTTTTTTACCAGCTCCCTTCAGTAGCTCATCTAGTTGCTTCCTTTTATCTTCAGGCATGTCCTCCATGACTTTTTGCTGCTGCTCTAGTATGTTCTGCATGAAGAGTGAGAATACTAAGGGAAGCATCAACTGTGTTTCTACTCTAGCTTCAAAGTCAAGCCTAGCACTGTCCCGATCCTCAATTAGGCGTTCTTTAGTCATTGTACCTTCCCCTAAACCTGGAACTGCCTTATCTTTGATATAATAATTCTTTCCATTATATCCTAATGGAAATGCTTTACACTCTAAAGGCAGAGCGTGATAAATATTGCACAATTTATTCTCTTTATCGTACATTGAGCATCCATCTTCAGAACCAGCTAGAACCAAGGAAATAAACTCTTGACTTTGTTTTCCTTCTTCAATAGCAGTTTTAAAGGTGTGAATTTTTAAATTTGGAAAGATTGCATTAATAATTCCTGTCTTAGTCCAATTTCTAACATCTTCAAATGAGACAGGTACAAATTCCCTTTTTTCGCAGCATTGACCACACTTTGTACAATTAAATACATATTTTTTCTTCGGTTTTGATTCTGCTTTTTCTTGAGTAGAAGCATCGTTGGATGTTTCTCTCTTTTCTTCAGCAGATTTCGTTTCTGATTCATCTTTTGTATCATTTTTACTCTCATTTTCAGACATAATAGGCTACCTTCTTTAAATCTGGGTTTGTTTCTTTTTTTGAAAGATTTTTCGATAATACATTCTAACAGATTTAGATTACTCTAAAGGTATGTAACTTTGTTTTGCAATTAATGCAGCTGTAGCTCCAGCATTAATTCCGTTATCAATGTTAACAACAACAAGGCCTGGAGAACAGGTTTGAAGCATTGTCATCAAAGCACCTACCCCCTTACCCCCATATCCATACCCTATTGATGCTGGAACACCGATCACAGGTACATTTATTAGACTAGAAACAATGGCTGGCAAGGCCCCTTCCATACCTGCTACTACTACTATTACCTTAACATCATTCTTAACCATCTCTTTTAAAGGATCAAATAGTCGATGAACTCCTGCAATTCCCACGTCATTAAATTGGACTGTATCGACTCCCATTAAACGAGCAATAGCTTTTACTTCTTCAGCAATAGGAATATCGGATGTGCCAGCAGTTAAGAGTCCAATTCTATAAGGTGAAGTAGGAAAATGAAAGTTTTTAGTTGTAATAGTTATTGTATAGGGTTCAAAAGATGGGGCAACATGTAAATCATATTCCTCTGATAATTCTTTCCTAAGATGTTTGAGATGTTTATCTAAAACTCGAGAAAGTAAAATTGCAGAATTATTTCGCATATGAGTCAATATTATATTTACTAAGATCTCAGGACTCTTTTTTTCAGCATGAATAACCTCTGGAACACCCTTACGTAGATGTCTTCCAGAATCGAGTGTTACGCCATCTTCAATAAATTCTAAGCTAAATAAGTTCAGTGCTGTTTTTGCTTCATTGAGTGTGATTTTTCCAGCTTTAAATTCCTTAAGTATAGTTTCAATGTCATGCATTGTTTTTCTCCTCGTTAATATCCTGCTTTTTGATTTCATTGAGAATTATTTTTCTAGCTTCTTGCAGTGATATGCCTCTACTCTTTGCTATTCGACGTAAATCTTCAAATTCAACTTTTTCACTAATTAGCTCTGATTCTAAAAATCCCCGTTTCAGATGAACATTTTCTGTTCCATTCATGACTTTAACCTGATAAGTAACTTGTTTACGTGGGAGAATGTGTCGATATCCTGGTACAATTCGCACACCAAGTGTTCCCAACTCACGGGTTAGAATATTAATAACCTGATGGACTTTTGATGGTTCAACAACTGCTCGGATAAGAAATCCTGGACGATTTTTTTTCGATAGAGCATTGATTATGCTAAGATCAAGAACGAGATTATCTGAAAATAAGATATCAAAAAGGTAACCTAGGGTTTCTCCATCTACATCATCAATATTTGTTTCTAGTACATCTATTTCTTCCTCAATTAAGGTTGAAGATTGAGTTCCTTGAATGAGTCGTAAGAAAGGTGCTGCTTCACGAGTACCATAACCTCGGCCAATCTTATTAATATGCATCCAAGGCAGAAATCTAAGTGAGGGAGCTTTCAAGGATGCAAGTAATGCTGCTCCCGTGGGTGTCAACAATTCACCTTCAATTGGTCCACCTTTAATTAATAGATTTCCTTGTTTTATTATTTCCAAAGTAGCAGGTGCAGGAATAGAAGAAGTGCCATGAGCTATTTTTATTGAACCTCCACCTACTGCTATTGGAAGTATAATAATCTTCATCTTGTGATAATTCAATTGATCCCAAAGGTAAGCAAATCCAGTTATGTCAAATACTGTATCAATTGTTGCTAGTTCATGAAAATGAATAGGTGATGATGGTAGGTTTTGACCATGAACTGTTTTTTCAGCCTTAATCAAAAAATTAAAAGAAGATAATGCTATTTCATGGCTTTTAGGAGACAATTGTAATTGCTCGCTTGATTTTGTAATTATCTCATGCATTTCGTCAGGTAAGAATTCTTTAATAGCTTTAGTATGAACTTGACATCCTGAAAAACCTAGCTTCTTGATAGAATGACATTTAACTATAAAATCTGGATCATATTTTGACAGAATATTATGAAAGAGCTGACAAAACTTAGAACGAAAAGTTTCTTCCTGTGTATCTAAAATTGAAGCAATTAATAAATCTCCTGATGCCCCTGATACACTAGGATCAATAATTAAAAGGTCTGACACCATCAATTGCATCTACACCATATGATTTGCTCAACAAAAATTGAATCTCTGGTTATTCTTTATATTAGCTTTTCTACAAATGAAAAAATTAACATTTACTTATTTCAAAGACAGGGATTGAATTATACAATGTCTATAAATATATAAAGGGATTGAGGGTTTTATTATCTTTTAAAATAAGATTGCTTACCCTATGGTTAACACCTAATGCTGCAAATAAAATATTTTTAATGTTCTTATTGGAATGCATTCAACAGATTAATGTGTCTTTCTTGAGGATATCCGCGTGATTGGTGTCAATATAACGACAAAAAATGGATTATTACTTTTTTCTCATTCTTTTATGCCAGGTTTCTCTGATGTAGATGAGGATCTTCGCGCGGGCTTAATGAGTGCAGTGTTGAATGCAGTAAAAGAAACACAGAATGATACTGGGATTAAAACCATTGATCAAGGTAAGTATTTTGTACACATTGTTGAGGGAGAATTTACCTACGGTCTTTTTTTCTCGTATGAAAATGATTTGAAAGAATATAAGTTTGCTAATGCTACTCTTCAGCAATTTGAGAATGAATTTCATAGAAAATTAAAGGAAGGTGTTCTTTCTTATTCTCATAGCGAAAATGAATTTGACAGATTCCAAGAATATTTACAGAAACAATATAGCGCACTTATCTCAATTGATGTTGTTGGACTCTCTAAGATTATTGAAGTTATGGAACCATCTATTTTTTCTGATTACATAATTCTTGAAAAACCCTATCTACATCAAGTTTTTACAACAATCTCTTTACCTGATATCCATCCTTATGCTAATCAACTGGCATTAATGTGTAAAAACATGCACGAGTCGAGTATTAAAATTGGTCATGAAATCCGTACTTTACAGTTCAACCTAGGAAAAAACTATTATGTATTTTCAGACCAATTTGGCAAGTATATCCTGATAGTAGTTATTTCTATTAAAGAGAGGGATAAAGCACTAAAAGAGCTAACTAGGATTCATAACAAACTTTCTTCCTAATAAAACTAAGATGAACTTCAAAAACGCATATTCTTTTTACTGATTAGTTGAATGAATAATCATATGCCAGAATTACCTGAAATTGAAGCAATAAGGCTGTACTTGAGTAAAATTCTTTCAGGTCATGCTATTAATTTTGTAAAATCTTATCAACATACTGTGATTCGAAATCCATCGGCGGGTGAATTTGTAAAACTGCTCGAAGGCGCGGTTCTCGATCGTATTGAACGTATTGGAAAGATTCTCTTGTTTTTACTAGATAAAGACGAATCTAAGCTTTATCTATATATTGATCATGGACTAACTGGAAGATTGGCGTGGGGATCATTATCTGGAGACGTTCCAAAAAAAGCTGTGTTTTCTCTCGAATTTGCAAATAAAAATAACTTGATCTATCACGATAAGCGCCTTCATGGTGCAATTTGGCTTTATAAATGTAAGGATGATCAGCATCGTGAATGTCCTGATGTTCTTAAAGATTATGGGCCAGATATCCTTTCCATTACCAATAAAGAATTCAATCAGGCAATTAAAAACTTCCGTGGTGAGATTAAAAGAGTAATAACTAATCAAAGGTTTGTTACAGGAATAGGAAATGCTTATTCTGATGAGATTTTGTTTGATTCTGGTATACACCCTTTTACTAAAAGGTCTCAACTTACTGAGGAAGAATTGGATCTATTGTTCCAAAGTTGTAGAAAAATTTTGCTTAATGCTGTGGAAAATATTCTAGACATATTAAATAACACCCAAAAGCTGAATAATCAAAATTATTGGAGAGAACAAATCATGAGGATTCATACAAAGGGAGGAGAACCATGTCCTGTATGTACTTATAAGATCTCAACAATTAAAGCAAATAGATTTACAAACTTTTGCCGAAGATGTCAGATTTCTAAAAATCCAAACTTTATTTAAATATGAGAAAAAGGATGTACTTTAATCTAAGGATTAGTTAAGTTAATTAAAAATAGGATGAAATATCTTATCATTTTGCTGAGAATCTCATTGTGTCTTCTATTGCAAAGAATTTTGAGTAATTAGGATGGTGCAAACCTTGCTCGATTTCTTCTTCGAACCAAGATCTGTGGCAATAATTGGGGCCTCCTCTGATGAAAAAAAATATGGACGTTTAATTTTTAATCATTTTGTAGTTCCTTTTCATGGAAGGATTTACCCAATTAATCCTAGGGTTTCAGAAATTATGGGTATTAAATGCTATGCTAGCGTGTTTGATTTACCTGAAGTTCCCGATTTAGCAGTGGTAGTTCTACCCGCTACACTGGCAATTAAAGCTGTGGCTGATGCTTCCAAACGCGGGATCCCAGCTATTGTGTGTGTAACAGCTGGATTTTCCGAAGTTGGTCGAGAGGATCTTCAACAGCAGTTAATCGATGCTTTAGGGGATTCTAGGTTGATAGGGCCAAATTGTCTTGGAATTGTGGATACACATTCGCACGTGAATACTTTATTTCCAGTTTTTGAACTTCCAGAAAAAGGTCCTGTTTCTCTGATTTCTCAATCGGGGAGTCTCGCCATTGATTTATTACTTGCACTCCAGAGGAATAAAATTGGATTGAAAAGATTCGTATCTTATGGTAACGGCGCTGATTTACATGAAACTGATTTCATTAAGTATTTCGGACAGGATCCAGATACAAAGGTTATTGGAGCCTATTTAGAAGGAGTGAAAGCTGGAAGGAATTTTATTAAAATGTCGCAAACGATAGCTCGAAAGAAAGCCATTGTTGCATTAAAATTGCCAATGACTGAAGAAGTCACTATGGCCGCTAGAAGTCATACTGGGGTTGTAGCAAGTTCAATGGGGATTTATAAAGAAATTTTACGACAATCTGGGATTATACAATGTGATAGTACTTCTCAGTTCATTAACTCAATAAAGGCATTATATAAGCAACCTCCAGCATTCGGTACAAATATTGCTCTCGTATCCAATACAGGCGGGCCTGCAGCTATGGCGTTGTACAGAATGAATAGATATAATTTAGAATTAGCCTCTCTTTCACCGGAAGCATCAACTGAAGTAAAGAAAGTCATACAGAAACATGGTGTTCTTACATCCTTATCTTATGGAAAAGAGGAAAAAGCTTTAGCTTACCTCGATCTTACTGGAAGTGCAACTACAGAGGTTATAACTGAGATTGCAAGAATTTTCTTAAAAGAAAAAACAGTTGCAGGTATAATTATTATTCCAAGATCTGATGCTCCTGTCGTTTCAGGGGATGCTCCTGCAAGAGTTGCCTTACTAAGACGTGAGTTTCCAACGAAGCCAATTCTAGTATATAATCTTCCAGAACGAACTGTTAACTCTGAATTCGAAAATTATGGAATTCCAGTATTTAATACAGCAGAAGATGCTATTGACGGTATGAATGCATTAGTTGAAAGGGGGAAATTTCTGAAACAATGGCTATAGGAGGTTTAAAAGACGACCATAATTGATCCTTCTGATGAGAAACAGGAAAAAATACATAAAAGGGTCAGGGCACTCATTCTTCAGTCCAGTGATAAAATTACTCAGAATATTCAAATGACAACTGGAAGGATCTCAGACACGAGTATTCAACAGATTCAATGTTTTCAGGGAGCAGGAGGAAAAACATACGTTATTGAAGCTGTCTTATCTACATCATTAGCGGGTGAAATAGATGGTGGAATCGTTCTAAAATTTGCCAAGGATTTAGATGCCGAGGTTGATAATGCTAAAAGATTATCAAAACTTCTTACGGTTCGCCAAAGAAATTGGGATAATTGGAAGAAAAATCATGACATACCCCCTCGTATTCGACGCTATCCTGATAATATATTTGCTCCAGAAGTAATTCATGTTATTCCTGAAGTTAAAGCTATGATTCTAGAGTTTTTAAGCGGATTTACGCCCTTACTACAGATTAATATGGGTCAAGAGGCGCAATGGGGTTACGCAGGTTATGCGTTAGCCCGATTACACGGATCTGAATGTCTTCGTACTGATATTCAATTATATAGTCCGCTTTTTAAATTACTTAAAGCTTATATTGATGAAAATTATCTTAATTATTGGATCCAAGTTTTAGAACAAGCAAGGGGTGGTGTTGAGTTTATTCATGGAGACAGTCATTTAAGTAATATCCTAGTAGCTCCAACACGAATCGCTTGGATTGACGCTATGATGTTGCCAAATCTTGATCGTATGGATGATATAGGTTATATAATCAGCCACGCTGTCCAAGAACATATTACAACGAATATAGGTTTGGGAATTGATGATACAAAACTTGTAAATACTATTACGCGTTCTTGGGTTCCTCTTATTCTATCAACTTATAAAAAAACGTATGACATCTCACAATTATACACACGTCTTCCTTTAGACTTTTTTTTAGGTTCTCATTTAATAATAAGAGCAGGATTATGGGAAAAAGAAATTGCTACTATTCTTACACGTATTGGCCAAAGATTTTTATGTGAAATGCCGATTACAAACTTGCTTGAAGAATAGGAAATAATTAGCTTAATCCAAGCTCTTTGATCTTTACTAGTGTAATATATTTTGCATCTATAATGGCTAGTTGAATTTGAATGCTTAGCTAAAGAAAGGATGTGCTATTTCTGAAATTAAACATAAATGGTAAGCAGGTTGATAAACCTTCAGTTTGGTGGGATAGTAATGAAAATTCTCTTAAAATGATCGATCAAACAAAAATACCTTTTCAGGTGGAAGTTTACACATGTACATCTTTTCGTGCAACAGCTCAGGCGATTAGAGAGATGAGAATACGTGGAGCGCCGTCTATTGGAGCAGCAGCAGGATATGGATTAGCTCAAGCTGTTAGAGAATTTTCTTGTGACAATGAATTTGAAAAAAAGATTCAAGAGGCTTATAACATATTATTATCTGCGCGACCTACAGCTATAGATTTAAAAAATGGGCTTGATACTGTTAAGAGCGCTCACCCATTATCCCCTGAAAATGCCCTGAAAAAAGCTCGATTTTTTGCAAATCGTATTGCTGAAGAAGGAATAAAAATTGGACAATATGGAAAACAATTAATTAAACCAGGGATGAATATTCTAACTCATTGTCACACAGGAGCATTGGCATTAGTTGACCATGGTAGTGCAATGGCTCCACTTATTCAAGCGTATAATGATGGAATACAGATTCATGTCTTTGTTGATGAAACACGACCACGATTACAAGGACGAATGACTTCATGGGAGCTTTCTGAAAGTGGACTTAATTATACTGTAATTTGTGATTCTGCAAGCGGGTATCTAATGTCACAAGGAAAAATAAATTTGGTTATTGTAGGAGCTGATCGTGTAACGCAAAATGGGGACATTGCGAACAAAATTGGAACTTATAACCTCGCAGTATTGGCTCACTATCATAATATTCCATTTTATACAGCATTTCCTACTTCAACATATGATCGATCAACATTTTCAGGAAGAGATATTGTAATTGAAGAGAGGAATAGTCTTGAAATTAAAGAAGTAATTGGATATTCAAGGGAACTAAACAAAACTCTTAATATTTCCCTTTATCCAGATCTTACAAATTTTTTCAATCCTGCTTTTGATATTACCCCTTGCTCTCTTATTTCAGGATATATCACTCCACTAGGGATCTTGAGTGCTTCTGAGCTTAACGAAAGATTAAAAGATAGTGTAAATCTTGATGATACAGTAATTTAATTAATCTATGAGATTTTTACTTTGATTACACAAGATAAAGGTGAATGAGGGGATAAACTTCCATAGTTCTCTCTTTTTTTTGGGTATTAATTAAACAACTGTTACTAAAACCCTTTTATAGTTCTAGAAAGAATCATCAAATAAGGATAATTTAAAAGGAAGTCGCTGAAATACATTAAAATCATATAATTTTAACAGGTCTGTGATACCAATGAAGGAACTTATTGATCAAATTCGCTCAACTGTGGCATTCTGTGGATTTGATGTCGAATCTATATCCTCGCACAAATCCTATGTGTCTTTTGAACTTAAATCGAAGAGCCGTTTTCGAAAAAAGAACTACCAAATGGCTGTTTCAAAGAGTCTCAATGGAATTTTAACTGCTGAACGAGAACTAAGTCGAAGTTCAAGAAATCAGATAATCATTCTAGATCCCGTAAACAATTTACTTGAACCCACTTTGGAGAACGTAGAGCTTTTCCATGATTTAGACCAGTTACAAGGTTTTTTGAGTAAATAATGATAGTAAATCTATTTAAACTATATAATAATAACATTTTAAAGAAATGAGTAGATAATTATGGCGAAAAGTAGGGGAACTTTACCTCCTGAATTTCCAGAACTAGAAGAATTAAAAACAGGATATTCTGTAGTAATTAAGGGAGATCCTGGTACAGGTAAATCGTGTCTTGCTCTAGAATTAGTTACAAATCTACCTAATTCATTTTTTATCAGTACACGTATCAAACCAGAAGTTATTATTCAAGATAATCCTTGGATATTAGAAGAGCTTTCTCCTAATCGTCGTCATCCATTTTTTATCGATGCTACTCGTTCTGAAGGAAAAGTTGAGAATAAAAATATTATTTCGATAAATTTCGAAACAATGCCAGATTTTATCCAGAATCTTTTCTCTTTAGGAGAGGATAACCCCAATAAAGTTATTGTAGTAGATAGCTGGAATGCGCTTACAACAAATCTATCTGAAAGCCAAATATCCCATTGGGAATCAGCTATTGTTCAACATCTTCGCGCAAAAGATTCCAAGATTATTTTTGTCATGGAAGGTACTCAATCTTCTAGTCTAGATTGGATTGTCGATGGAATCGTTGTACTTAGTAAGCGACAACTTACCTCACCTCATGGAATCCAACGACGCATTCGGGAATTAAACTTCATTAAAATGCGTGGAAAAGTGATTTATAATGAAACTTACCTGGTTACATTATCCAATGGCCGATTTAAAACGTTTTATCCTTATAGTCACCGTTTTCCTGCAATAATGCTGAAATCTAAACCTATTAGTGATCCTGATGATACTCATATATCGTCTGGATCTTCTCACTTTGATGATTTACTTGGAGGTGGATTTCAACGTGGATCGTGGAATTTATTTGAGGTATCGACAACCGTTGGAGATGCATTAGATATTATTTTGTTCCCATTACTTACTAATCATATAATTAACGATAGACCGGTTATTGCTATCTTACGGGAAGGCGTTACTTTGGATACCAGACAACCTTATCTCGATGTTTTTACAGGGAGCGAAAAATGGATAGAAAAAACCGTGAATATTGAGAGGTTTATTCCTTCTAGTACTTTACACAGATTTGAATTACCAGAGACAGTCGAACAGTTACTCGAACTTATAGAAACTTCCAAGCAAAAATTACATTCAGAATTCAATGTACCATTTCTTATTGATTTAGGCTTAGATGTACTAGAGAATAAATACGGTATCCCAGCACTAAATGAATTCATTGCAATTATAGTATCTAAAGCTCGATTGGAAGGGGATATTGTTGTTGGATTTCTAAAAGAAAATCAAGAATTCCGTGGTGGAACAACTGCGGCCACTAGTCATTGGAAGATAGATTTGATTGACCGAGCATTAGTTTTAGAGGGGGTAATTCCCGCAACAGAGTATTATGCAATTGAATCAGTCTTATTCAAAGGTTATGTTGATTATACATTGACTCCCATTCTATAAGAATTATTCTTGTAAATGGACTGGGAGAGGAATGAACTTTTAATTGATTTGAAATACATCTGATTTTTACCTTTATGGAAACAAAGAGCTGGTATTATGGAATTTCTGGACTCCAGTGTGCAAGAAATCTTTGAAAATTTGAAAATGAATTTAGATTCTAGTAAGTCTGTTGACTTAAAACCCCTAATTAGAAATTTTTCAATGTCCCAGAAATTTGAATTGTTTTGTCATACCAAAAATCTTGGAGTAATATATTCTGATATTTTTATGCAAGAAACTGCAATGTGGGAAAGGTTTACCAATCTCTTTAAGAATAATTATAGTGACTCAACACCACTTCTTGAAGATCCCGAATCTTCAGTTAGATTAGCTGAAGTGGCTCTACTTACTGGTTTATTTGACCTAGAGGATTATAGAACAATTATTCGTTTCCTTTACACAAATTTAACTGATTTTAACAAAATAGTGTTAAAAATTAATTTGTCGATTCTTCGATATCTATATAAACAACAAGTAGGTACACAAATTCTTTCAGAACTTAGTTCAATGTTACGTTATATAGGAATTCCGTTAGCATATACAAGTGGTCTTAAAAATGAACTTCTTGAGTATTTTCCAGAAGCTCAAGCTCAGATAGAAGCTTTTTTGGAATTACCAATAACTACCTGCCAGAAATATCCCGATTATATCACTGAAATAGCAGAACAAATAGATTATGACAAAGATATTCCAGTACTAAAGAATTGGTTGAATCATGAAACATTAAATAAGCTAGAAAGATCGAAGATTGATCATTTTATTAAGTTATATAAATTTGAAGAAATAAAATCAAGTTCTGAGATTGCTAAAAAGCTTAAAGTTGAATTAGTCAAAAAAAACATGTCATCAATTCCGTTTGTATTTGACACATTCATTAAACCATTTACAGCTTATCTTCAGCCCCAAAATATAAAAGCTGCTGATATTAGTCCTAATGTTCCATCAAAGATTTTACAATCATATGTAGAAAAGCTCGCATATCCATTCATTGTCCACGAGGATCGAAAGATAAGAGTAATTTTCCTAGGGGGCTCTGAGATTGGATCAATGGGAATTTTAATTTGTACTCCTTATTCTAATGTTCTTCTCGATTATGGGATGTCAGTTGTTAATTATCAAATACCTTTTTGGGATGAAGCTTTAAACCATTTGGATGCAATTTTTATTACACACGCTCACCTTGATCACAGTGGAGGGATTCCTTACCTTTTTGCTCAAGGATACAAAGGTTTTGTTTTTGGTTCTAGTACAACGAAAAATCTAACGAATTTCTTACTTCATGATAATATTGAATTAATGTCGAAGAATATTGAATCGTCAGTTGTGAATGCTGACCATCGATTCAGATATTTAACCCAATCTCAGTATGTTCATCAAATGTTAGATCACTATATTTCAATTGAATCTGGAAAGGAATATAGAATTTCTCCTGATATTGTAGTTAAATCTATTCCCACGAATCATATTCAAGGTTCCTTAGCCTATCTTATAGAATGTGGGGATAAAAAGATTTTATTTAGCGGTGATGCTAATTTTGACCCTACAGAGCTTTTTAATAATAAAACTGTAGCTTTCCCTTCTGATGCGGATTTAACCATTGTGGATAGTACATATTATGGACAACCAAACTTTGATTTTAAAGAAAGAGATAAAATACTATTTCAAACAGTAAAAGAAGACAAAAAAGTAATTATACCTGCATTCAGCGTTGGCCGTGCCCAAGAGATAATGTTGAAACTAGAAAAATCAGGATTAACGAAAGAAAGAAAAGTTTCTATGCTCGGAATGGCTACAAAAGTCGCAAGAATTACAGGGTTAAAAACTCAAGGATATTTAAGTAATCAACTGTTACAACCATTAGATGATGAAGTCGTGATCTCGGGAGGAGGTATGCTGGGGGGAGGAATAGCACGTGAATTAGTTGAACAGACAAAAGATGATTCTGAAACAACTATTATCCTTTCTGGGTACTTAGCTAAAACCACCTTAGGTTATCGTCTTCTTCATGGATTAGAACCACAATATAAACAAAAAATTGCTTTTACACGATTTAGTGGACATTCCTCAAGTGAAACACTAGGTAAATATCTGAAATCTGTTAACGGTCAAAAAGCTCTTGTCCACATTGGTGATTTATCCAAAGATCCAATTAATTCCAAAAAAATTCGAAAAACAAAACAGTTTTCTAGACCAGATTACTTTATTCCCTCATTAGGATCTTCATTAGAGGTCTAACAAAATATCAATCCTAATAAAAATCAGGTTGCCGATGTATTAAAGAAGGAAGAGAGGATCGTACATCAGCAAGCACGATAGGATCCAGTTCTGCTGAAATTACTTCCTCTTTTTCAGAGCCTTCATTCAAAAGATTTCCATTAGGATCATATATTATTGAACGGCCAAAAAAACTAGCATTAGTTGGATCTGTTCCAACACGATTTACTCCACAGACAAATATCTGGTTCTCCATTGCTCTTGCTTGGAGTAATCGTGTCCATATCTCATTTCGCGGGTACGGGAATTCAGCTAAGTATATTAAAAATTCAGCCCCATCTAAAGTTATTCGTCTACTAAGCTCTGGAAATCTCAGATCGAAGCAAATAAGAACTCCTAAGAGGCCACACTCTAGTTTAAAAACTGTCTTGGGATAAAGAAACTCACCAGTTGAAAGTATTTCCGTTTCGTCAAGGGGATATTTCGGAAACAGATGAATCTTTCGATATTTTCCTAAAAAAGACCCTTTTTCATTAATAACCACTGCTGTATTGTAGTATTTACCTTGAAATTTCTCAATGTAACTTGCAAGGATAATTATTGAGTTTTTATCAGCAATCTGTTGAAGAAAGGTTGTTGTTTTTCCTTCAGGAATGTCTTCAGCATGTTTTTGGCAATTAGTTAGATCATAGCCTGTGGAAAATAATTCAGGTAGGCAAACGATGTGAGGAATATTAGAAGTCGTTTGAGAAACAGCAATCGCTATTAAAGACTCGGCTTTTTTCAAATTGTACTCTTTATTACCGAATGCAATCTCCATTTGAATAAGAGAAATCTTGGTTTTCTTCATTGTCAAGTTCTAACTCATATTCAGGTACGATTAATGGATTTCTTTTTGGGACGAAGAGTTTAAACGTTTTATACGATAGATATGAACTAGAAGGAAAATTGTAGTCGCTCCAATAATGGATGCTAAAATTTCGAAAAATACCGCTGTCCAATCCTCATAAATAAAATCTGCTTGGAAGATGAAGAGAAAGAAATCCCAAAAACCATGAATAGCAACTGGAAGAATTAAATTATATTGAGTCACTTTATAGCAATAAGAGAACGTCAATCCCATTACCATAGCACTAA
This sequence comes from Candidatus Hodarchaeota archaeon, assembly GCA_048887065.1. Lineage (GTDB taxonomy): Archaea > Asgardarchaeota > Heimdallarchaeia > Hodarchaeales > Hodarchaeaceae > Hodarchaeum. The sequence continues at coordinate 7,188 of JBHLKC010000008.1, read as the reverse complement.
ATAAAATAGCTATCATGTGGTAAACGGTACTTGTTGAAGCCAACACAAAGTGCAAGAGACCGAATAGAAAGGATGAAATTAACGCAGCAACTAGAAAAGAGTATTTAGTTTCTAGGATGGTTTGTAGATATCCTCGAAAAAGGATTTCTTCTCCAAGTCCTATAGCAAGAACTGTCACCAATAATGTGACGATGATTCCAATTATGTCAAGAAGTGCCCCAAATTCCACTATTTTAAAAATTATTTCGATTATGACGGTTGGAATCAATCCTAAAAGTGCAATTGGAATACCGATGAGAATCCACTCTACTGAAATTGGAAGATTAATGGGAATCCCTTCTAATCGGTTCGAATTCCACTTGAGCCCCACAACATCCATCTTTCGGCGATCAAAAATTAGGAAAACATAAACCAGACCTAAACCAACAATACCGTTCATTGCTCTAACAATACTGAGTTCTAGGGTGAGAGATTTGAATTCTTCTCCATTATTAAACAACTCCCTTAATAGTGGCAAAATGAAAACTTGGAAGCTAAAAATCAATATTACACAGATAGCGAAGAAGAGAACAACACGGATCCATAAATCATTAGTAGAATATTTTTTCATCGAAACAAGCCTCTGGATATGTTTTATTTTTCGTTCACTATAGGAAAATGGAACTGAATTGACATGAACGCTAAATGTAAAGAAATCTAATTATTTGACGAGAAGTTTTCCTATATTTTAAAAAGATACGCTTGATTAGAACAAGCAGTAATTCATTCTAAATTACTTAATATTCACGATTTCGACATTATTAACATTTTACACGTTTTTGTATTAAAAACTAATACGAATACTATTTTAATGATTTAATATTCATATAACTTACATTTTTCCATTTAAAAAAAATTCCTGTATCTTTTTCACAGAAATGAAATTAGAGTACATGAAAAAAATTTATGTTAAAAAAACAGAAATCCAAATTCGTAACCGACCATTATGGATATATTTTAAAGAGCTTGGCCTTGATGTCTCTTAGTGAAAAGATGTGGTTGCTCCAATTATTGCATTTGCTGGTTTAACTGTAGCAGCTCTAATTAAGCAAGTTGTTGCGGATTATACAGCAAATATGGCTAAGAAGTCACTAGCAAAATCCTTTTTAGTCGAGAGAATAGACAAGAAATTGGAGAAAAAGCTTGGGAAAGATTTCTTAAAGGAAAAACTGAATGACAATAATCTGGAGGAGGTAAGACAAGTCATCCATGAAGAATTGGCCGCTTATTCACCTCGAAAAGATCTAGATCAATTAATTGTAAATAGTGTCCAGAAACTAAGCGATGAACACCAAGTCATATTAACCAAGCTAGATAATGTTGAGTCTCTTCTTGAAAAAATATCAATTCCTCTTGCTTATAGTTTAACAAAAGAAACTGCAGAAGAAGTTCCTGAGGAGCTTTTAACTGGATTATTAGAAGGGAGCCTCCAAGGACACGCATCCTCTCAAAAGGTACTCAATGAATTAACAAAAGAAAAGACTATCCCAGCTGAAATCTTAGACACCTTGAAAAATTTTGAGTTTATTGAACGTCTTAACAAAGTTGGCGATTCTGAGATTTCACGACTAGTAAAAAAATTTGCTTATACACCTAAAGAGATCAATACACTAAGTACACTAATGGATATCTCTACTTTATTAACTGGTCCAAACGAAGAATTAGAAAACATTGTCTCAGAGTTTGTATTCAAGATGATCAGTGAGGGAGTTAATACCTCAGTAATTGAAGACTCAGTAGTTTCTTTTTGCTTTCTTATTCATCGATTGGGGAAACTAGAGCTTTTATCCGAAAGCGACCGCTTATTACTGGCTTCATTCCTAAAAGAAAGTGTCCAAAAGATTGAAGATCCAACTCGGATGATTGAAGCTTATTTTTTACTTTCAGAAATGGATATGGCTTCTGATATTAGTACAGAATTTATCAAAGAAATCTTGGACCATTATCATAAACAAGGCATTAGCTCTACCCGTGAGATGGTAGGTCAGCTACGTGTAAGTGGAAGAATGGCACGTTTTCTAAGGCGTTTGGGATTCAGAGCAGCAAAACCTGAGGTTTCTATTCGTACAGTAGATAAGCTAATTCGTAAGCTAGACAAACGTAAATTTGTTAGAAGTACTCAACTACTCAAGTACCAACTGGAAAGGTTAACAAGTGAGATGAATTTGCTAATAGCGTATTTTGAAAAAGATGATCCGACCCACATAAATCTAGACGAAGTGATAGAGTTACTCCAGTTATTATTAGAGATATTAAACCGGCCAAGAGTATTTAAACTTGATCTTAAAACCCGAAAAAGGGTTATCGAGTTGATGGATACCACCTACTACCTATATGACGTATTAGCTGTACGTAACTCATGGAGTTTACTCAATAAATTTCAGCTAGATGTAAAATCTTTCTATTCTCCCACGTTAGGTACCTATCAGCGAATAACAACCAATGAAGCTGCTTTTAACCAAGCTTTAGCTGATTATTCTCGAAAGAGGCTAAAGCGAATTGAGCGAGATTTACCCAGTCCCCCACGAAGGAAACCTAGTCAGAGAATTCAGGAATAATCACTCAAGACAAATTTTTTATTAGGTTGATTATTCTATCGAATACAAAATATTTTTGGGAGTTTATCCTGACAACTACCTGAAGAATTGCAAACATTTTTAATTTAAAGGCAGGTTTAACAAACAAAACAGTAAGGAAAAGGTATATCCTTAAAGAGAAACATTCATAACCATTTAAGAAAGATCAATTATCTAGTGAAAGTCTGCATCGAACTGAATCAAGTTAGCCTTTTAATTAATGGTATGATTTGGTGTGACGAATGCTGTTTGAAGGAATATTATTAGCAGTTATGTCTGATACAGGGCCACTAACAGAAGTGAATCTTTCAAAGCTTGATGAAACAGCTGCTATGAAATTAAGTATTAGTCTTCTGACAGCACTTGGTCTTGGAGAAAGTCGAGATCAATTGAATCAGTTACATGGTTCTTTTCCTGTTCCTGGTCGTAAAGAATTAGCTTTAGCTTATCCGTTCACAGTTTTATCCGAAAAATCGATTGATCCCCGAATACAAGAACATGGCCGCTATTGTACGATTTTTCTTTTGTTCCTTCGAGAATCAAAACCACGAGTATTAAATAATTATGAGTTTATTGAAAGAATACTAACAAAAGAACTTGAAAATACAAAAACACAAAGTGATCTTACACAAAATTTAATGAAAAACATCTATACAAATATTGAGAGAATTATCTCAACAAGTGAGGGAAAAAGTGCACCTACGGCTATCAAACAATCTGTTTCTGATTTGGAAAAGATTCAAGTAGAACATGAACGCCATCAAGTTTTATCAAGTATTATTCGAGACCTTACTCACATTCAGACATCGATAGGAAAATTATTAGACGAATTTATGGTCTTTACAGATACACCTATCCTTGAAGGATCATTTTATATGAGACCAAGCATAAAACCTGAAGATTTTCTCAGGATTTTACCACAAATTTCCCGTTTCGAGAAGATTTTATTACGGTTAGATGGTGAGGAAAAAAACACCGTAAAAGAAATCGTAGAAATATCATTATTAGTAAGAATAGGTAATCTATTCTATTGGAAGGCTTTAGGTTCCCATCAAAAGTTAGAATATGAGAAAGCTATAGAATTCTATTTACGAGCAAACCAGCTTAAAGATGATTCAGTATTGTATCTCACAATTGGGTCAATATATAGGAGACTCAATCGTCCTGAAGAAGCTAAAGATTGGATTGAGGGAGGATTTTCCAGAATGAGACAACGTAAGGAATCAGTGCGGATTAGTAGGAATATTCTATTCGGGGATATTCATTGAATAATATCTACTAAATGTTGATTCATTCTTATTACTTATTGTATCAATAGAGTTGAAAGAAACTATATTCATTCGATTGCTCGATCAGCTAATTTCTTTCGTTTTTTTGAAGTTTTATCAACTGAAGAGGGATTTACTTTGACAATACCCATTTCTCTAGCAAGTTCAATGAAAGGAAGAACCATTTGGGCAATTGATTTGTAAGCATCCTGTCCCTCTCCGAGTAATATCATTCTGTCAACACTAATATTTTTGAATACCTCAGGTAACATATCAAGGCTTTTTAATTGAATGTATTTTTCATCTGCATCGCTTAGAGCTTTAGCTTGTTCAAGAATTCCCTCAGCCATTGCAATTTGGGTTTGTTTGATTTTAGCAGCTTCTCCTTCTGCTTCTGCAAGTAATTGATCTCGACGCGCGCGTGCTTGTTGCCGAATACGTTCTGCTTCCACCTCTACCTCTTGTGTTACCCTTAAGACTTTTTCTGCTTCCGCTTCTATCTGTTTCTGTTTTCGTGCTGTTTCTGCAGCTATTATGGCCCGCTGCTGTTCTAATTGGGCAATCTTAATTTCACGATCTTTTGCTTTAGATTCAATTGTTAATTTTACAGCTTGATCAGACTCACCTGTCTTCTTCCTCACATCAAGATTTCGGAGTTGTACAAGTTCTTCCATCTCTGCTTGACGTAGTTGAGCATTTTGGGCCTCTTCAATCTTTTTCACGGCTTCTAAATTCTCTTTCAATCGTGCGTCGAGAACTTCAACATCTCGGATTTCTACAGATTCAACAGTAATCCCCCAGTCACCCGCTAGATGATGTAACTCACTTGTCACGTTTTTTATGATTTCAGCCCGATTTCGTATAATCTGTTCAATTGGCATGTTAGCACAAGTGGTACGGATTATAGCTTCGGTAGCATTCTTGATCGCTTTTTCAACGTAGTCAGTGCGTACGGGGTTCCAGCTCACTTTTGAGAAGGAAATTTCAGGATTAGTCACTCGCCAATATACGAAAGCTGTAATTGCGACATCTTGGTATTCATATGACACTACTTTTTCTCTAGCTTCGAGGAGAGTTTGTTGTACCGTAGTAGGAATTACAATCACTTCATCAAATATAGGCCATAAGACTACAGTCCCACCCGTCCCTGCGCGTTTAACCTTTCCACGGCGGAAGTGAATAACGTATTCATTAGTTTTATATTTTCGATAGCGAGAGACGTAGAATAGAATGAAAAGGAAAATTAAAACAAACGCTAATACAATAATCAACCACAAGTTATCGAGAATCATAATTCCTGTTTGTAAGAAATTTATCTGCACTTTTTTTATCACCTAAAATCATTAATATTTTTTATTCCCATTTTATTGTACCCTCGGGAATAGGCTTATCTTGCTCTTCTTTTGAAGGCCATTCATCTACAATCAAAGTATTTCCTTGAACCTCGACAACATAAGCGGCCATATCCTTTGGAATTGCCCCATATCGAGTTTTTGCTGCCATTTTTACGGGCCCATGGATTGAAGAGGTTTCAATCACTACTAAACCTCCATCAGTATCTACAGTAGTTAGCGTCTTCACAATATCATCAATTTGAATAGTCTCTAACGCTGTATCATAAATTTCTGAGACCGCAATTTTACTCCAAAGCTTTGAAACTGCTAATGTGACCCCAATAGGTAATGTAAAAATGATTAAAACTGAAAGGAATAGATGAGTTGTACTATTTAATAAGATTGTCCCCGATCCACCAAAAGTTATCATAAATGTTCCCAATAAAAGCATTAAAGGAGTTGGAGTGTCATCTCCAATCCCATGGTCATGAATACCTGCATCTTTATCAATACCAGCATGAATATCTTTATCTATACCAATATTAATTTCAGTATCAACATCAATGTCAATATCTGCATGCATATCTATATCTGCATGACCTATATCTATTCCACCATGATCTAGGGAAACATCATGGCCAATGTCATGGTCTAAATCAGCATCATGGTCGAATAGGTGACTTCCTTGAAAGAATAATGTCAAAAAGAAAATTATCAATCCTGAGATTAAACTCCCAAGGCATACCTGCTTAAGGATAAAAAGAATAAGATCTAGTTCACTCATTACCATGATACTTGTATAAATATATATCGTTCATGTTTAAAAGATGTTTGTTCCCAGAACATTAGAATTGAAAAAATATGCTTTAACTATTATTAGAATTCTCCAGTAATACAGGGACAAAGAAATATCTCAATTCGTACATCTTGTCTCTGATTTAAGAAAAAATGAAATAAAACAAGGATAAATTATCTAGATGATACTAAAAAGGTAATTTAAAGCAATCATGAAATTAAAATTCTTTTGAAAAAAAATCCCCCTTTAAACGAAATTATTTTAGATTTTATTAGAGAAAAGAAAACAAGAGTACGATAGATTATATAAAAGAAATAACTGAAGAGGTTAGCTAAAAATTCAAGTTATCTGAATACTAAGAGTGGAAATTATTGGTTTTTAGATATTTTAAAATCCTGAATATTGAAGAACTTTAAAAAGAAATTTAATTGAGAAAAACCGAGCAAGACCCCTATGCATAATATGGGTATAGACAGTACTCAGAGAATGTTTTTAAATAATCAACGAATTTAAAGAAAATGCATAGTTACACAATGTTCTAATTTAATTACTTTGATTTTCTCTATTGACTAATTGATTGGGAAAAAAAAATATCGAAAAAGGTTGTTTTTCGAATTGTTTAAACGGATCCTCATAGCAAACCGAGGGGAAATTGCAGCTCGCATTATTGGGTCAGCCCAGGAGATGGGTATTGAAACAGTTGCGATATATTCCGAGGTTGATGAGGATGCTGTCCAAGTCCATGCAGCAGATTTTGCTTACCCCCTCGGTGACCCCACTCCCTCTGAAAGTTATCTTAACATGGATAAGATAATAAATATTGCGTTGGAAAGTGAATCAGAAGCCATTCATCCTGGTTATGGGTTTTTATCTGAAAACTCTGTTTTTGCTCAGAAAGTTATTGATGCTGGTTTAGCTTGGATTGGCCCCTCACCTGAAGCTATTCATGCTGTGGGTGATAAAATTCAGGCTAAGAAGACCATGGAAGCAGCGAACATTCCAGTGATTCCAGGTTATCATGGAGGATCTCGAGACAAGAAATTTCTTCTAAAAAAGGCTAAAGAAATCGGTTTCCCTCTTTTAATAAAAGCCACTGCAGGTGGTGGAGGAAGGGGAATGCGGATAGTAAACTCTGAGAAAGAATTTGCCTCTGCATACGACAGTGCGCGTAGAGA
>JBHLKC010000007.1:0-47740 GCA_048887065.1 Candidatus Hodarchaeota archaeon | reverse complement strand
TCCAAGCAACAGCTCTTCGAAAAGAAATCCGTAATAATGGTTATTCTCCTGCTTCTGTTATCTTTATTGTCGCGAAAGAATGAAGAAAATCCTATCCAGCAAAATCTTATCAGATTCTAAAATGTCTTAAATAACTATGAAAATCATGTATCCTGAGGCGGATATTCCTCTTATCCAGCTCTCCATTCCAATTCCACGGGAACCAAAGGACTTATTCACAATTGGTCAGGCTCTTGCAGATTTTAGAAAAGAAGGAGTTATGTTATCAGGCAGTGGTAACTAGTCCATAATCTACCCCATGTATTCCAACAAGCAAGACTCTGAAAGTTCGATCTTTCAAATTGGCCAAATGCTCCTGAAGAAAAAAGGGCAAAAAAAACCGATAGTTGGATTAAAGAGAAATTAAATGATCATAACTATGATGATTTATTAAACTCACAATCCAAAGCTCCTCATTTTGATCGTACGGCACCCATAACTGAACATTCCGATCCTGTATACTTTATTATTGGGACTCTCGATCAACAAGAAGGAATAGCGTATATTCATGAGGGATTTGAAGCGGGTTCTGTTTCAATGCGTTGTTTTAAGGCTGAAATCTAAATTACAATTGACGCATAAATCAAGCTAAGAATTTGATAACACAATTCTTTTCCACTTATCATATAAGCTGAAACTATTTATAAGCCGAAACTATAGAGAGAAACAACAAAGAGGGAATTGAATCTTAAAATTAAAAATTTAGAATTTGAATTTAGGGCTATGATATCAAACCATAGTGAGGTGGTGATTCAAGGACTTGAGGCCAAATAGTATGTATCAAATTAGATTCATTATTTTATTGTTGGCCATAGTTCTTCTAGTACTTCTAGTAGCCTGGCAAATAGATTATGAAAGACAAAAAAACACATATTCTAACCCAATTAGTATCAACAATGATAATGAACTAGCTGCAGTTGCAAGTAGCGGGACAGGATCAGTTGTTGATCCATATATTATTACAGATCGGAAGATTACTAATTCTACAAGTAATGGAATTTATATTACGAATACTACAAAATATCTTCGAATAATTAATTGCCAGATTACTTAGTCTACTTTTCATGGAATTTTTATTGAAAAGACTTCATTTGGAACGATTGCTATAATCAACAACATTTGTGACAATAATGGGAAAAATGGTATCTTCCTTAATGTTACTGGCCCTTCAATTGTTTTAAACAATACCTGCAACAACAACAATGAAAACGGTATCTCCATTCATGATTCTAGTTCTTCTATAGTTATCAATAACACATGTAACTTCAATGGAGGATATGTTGGGCTATCTTTAATTTTAATGGGGGGTGGAATTTCTCTAACTTCATCCAGTTCTCTGATTGTGGCTAACAATACATGTTATAACAACAAGGAATATGGTATCTCCCTTGACAATTCTGACTTTTCAACTGTGATTAATAACACCTGCAATCATAGTCGTATATACACCGCAGAGGGAGTTGGTTTCTCTTTTACATCTTCAAGTTCCCTGGTTGTGACCAACAATACTTGTAATGTCATTGGAGGAAGAGGTATCTTTCTAGATGAAGTAAATACATCAATAGTGGTTAATAACATCTTTTTGAATAGTGGACTTAAATTAGGTCAATTTTCTAAGGAAGATTTACTTTCGAATACTGTTGAGAATAACACAGTTAATGACCTTCCTCTAGGTTACCTTGAGAACCAAACTGAATTAACAATCACTGATTCCTATGGACAGCTTATTCTAATAAATTGTACAAAGGTTATTGTGAAAAATCAGAATTGTTCTAATACAACGATAGGAATAGCTTTATACTACTGCCAAGAAAGCCAATTAGTAAATAACAGCTTTAATAATAATAGAAATGGCATCTTCATTGATTCCTCTAATTCTATGGACGTAGTTAAAAACATCTGTAACAACAATGGGGGAGGTGGTATCATATTTCATTATTCAAATTTTTCAATTGTGACTGACAATATCTGTACCAGCAACGGAGGAACTGGAATTTATTTTGGTGATTCTAACTCTTCTACTGTAACTAATAACGCCATTACAAACAATGAGGGAAATGGTATTCACCTTGAAGACTCAGGTTCTTCTATTGTAGCTAATAATTACTGTAATAATAACGAATGGAAAGCTATAGCACTTTACGACTCCAGTTCCTCAATTGTGAAAAATAATATCTGTTACAAGAAACATCCTGGTTGGGGCATCTCCATTGTTGATTCAAGCTCTTCATCTGTAGTAAACAATACCCTTTATAACATGGGACTTGATATAAGAACCTATCCTACTTCAAAAGAGGAACTACTCTCGCACGTTGTTGAGAATAACTCAGTTAATGATCTTCCTCTAGGTTATTTTGAGAACCAAACTGAATTGAGTATAACTGAATCCTATGGCCAGTTAATTTTAATAAATTGTACAAAAGCTATTGTGAAAAATCAGAATTGTTCTAATACAACGATAGGAATAGCTCTATACTACTGCCAAGAAAGCCAAGTTATCAATAACACTTGTGAATACAATATTAAGGATGGGATCAGACTTGAGTTATCGAACGGTTCAACCCTAGCCAATAATATCTGTAATAATAATGGAAATTATGGTATTTTTCTTTCTAAATCGTACTCCTCAACAATAATCAATAATTTCTGTAATAATAACGGAAACGGAGAAATTTATTCTGACGAGTTTCTGAAATCAGACTTTAGAGGCGATTTTCGTACTCCCTCCACACGAAGAATATATTTTCGATTATAAAAAGAATAATGTACAATCATCCTAGTTATAATCGTTCAATGGATTCAATGCCCCGAATTTAATGAGGGGGAACCAGAAGACTTTGAGGAGGTGAAAACACAAAAAAATGAAACGGGAAACCTTATAAAAGGATTACACGTTAATACAGCAATTACAAAGGTCAAAAGAAATCACTGGAGAGAACACCAGATTGAGAAGCACATTTGTTTTACTGATACGAAACGCCTCCCTGATCTTATTGATTCAAAATTTGCTAATATTATTTCTCCTATTCAATCCATTCGGAATCTTTAATATGATACGAGACCTATTTTACCTTACTGTTTTCAATTTAGATCTATTGGGTTTTTCCCTACTTGCTATAGGGTATATCCTTTATTCAACCCCAATATCGGAGAAAAAACTATACTATCTGAGTGGTGGGGTATTTATAGTCGGATGGGTGATTATTCGAATTATTTCCCAATACATTTTCCCATTCGTGCTCCTTGAAAACGGGCGAGCTTACTTTGATATGTTAGAGGTATTAACTCCACAACCCTGGGGTGGAGGTTTAGAAGAAGCTATCCGAGATAAACCCCATTTGCTAACATACAGATATGATCTAATTGTTATGTGGAATTTTATTTTCGGAGGATTGTCATTAGGGGTCGGTTCTATCCTGATTTGGCGTGCTCAAAGCGGAAAAGAGGGGAGGTTGTTCATGATCTATGGACTGATCAATCTAATCGCAGTCCTGATGTATATTCCGCTATTCTTATGGCCATACTTACTTCAGACAGGGGAATATGTTAGTACATCAGTGCTGATACCTGGAGTTCTCATGAAAGGCTTTCTAGTCCCTATAATAGCGGTCATTGCCTTTCGTTTCTTGAGGCGTGAAAGTAAAAAGTTAATTGAAATTGTTGATCAATCATAGTTTGCCAGTATTTCGAATATTAAAATCACAACCTACGAGTTTTATTGTTGATTTTCCTAAATATTCAAAAAAAGCTCAAAAATAATCTACATAGTAACCTTTTGGAAGTGAGAATGAACTATAGATTGTGTATTTTCATTGGGTTCCTCCTTATTCCTATGGTAGTCCACTCTCCAATTACAATTTATAATGTAAATGGATCTGAATCAATATTGACAGTGTCTAGTAAAACTAACAACAGTAACTACACAGTAGTTGATCAATACATGACTTGGGAAGAAGCCAGAAGCTATAGTGAATCCCAAGATGGGCATTTAGTTACTATCACATCTTCGGAAGAACAGGATCTAGTACATTCCTTAATACAAGGTCATGATCTTGGAGCTTGGATTGGATTAACTGATGAAGGTATTGAAGGAACTTGGGAGTGGGTTACTGGAGAAGAGTTAATCTATACAAACTGGGTAGATGAAGGAACAGGACCTAATGGGACAGATTATGCAATGATGCATGATGGAAGTGGGAAATGGGATGGTCCATTTGAGTCTGAAATTTTACCATTTGTTTGTGAATGGAGTGATTACCAAGACTTTCAACCCAATCAGACCTCTACAACCATTCAGAACTCTAATCCAGAACTTTTCACCCCATTAATGGGCAGAACCCTGCTTTTCTTTTTATTCGTAGGCGCAATTCTTGGAACCGCATATTATAACCGTAAGAATGCTTGAAACCTTTTGGAGTGAAGAAGCGCTAAAACGACCTACACTAGTAAAATATGAACATTTCTGGGTTTAATCTGAACCTACTTGTTGTGAGGAAGATTTATAATATTGCAGTTTTAAATATATAGTATTTTGTCAAATTATGAAGAATCCTGTTCAATAGGATTGAGTCATTAATGTTATGAACGATAATTGGACAGGGGCAATTCAACGTACTTTACTGGCTAAATTAGGAACGAATTGGTTAATTGATAAGATGTTGAAGTAAATTTATCAAATAGTTAAAACTACAGCTGTTATTTATCTAATGAGAAGTTTGACTACTAAAAGTGAGGGAATCTGTTTTTATTGCAGGAACATCAAAGGAAAAACCCACCCAATGGACAATTTGACGATGTTCAGTAGAGGGTTCTATATTTGATAAAATATTAGTAATATTATCTGTGAAGCGCATATTTTTTACTGCACCAATAATTTCTCCGTTCTTAACTTGAAAAACCCCATCCTTAGTCATACCTGTTATTGTACCCCGCGTTGGATCAATGAAATTTGTATAATGTAAATTTGTTAACAATAATCCATCATCCATATCTTCAATCAGTTTTTCACGAGATTTATGACCAGGGTTAACTTTTGTAGCCCTAGGAAACGGAATAGAATCCCCCCAAAGCACAAACCCACATCCATTCGACCTTGTTCCCATTTTATTTGCAGTTAAGCGATTATGAGCGAATTCCTTTACGACTCCTTGATCAATAAAAGCAGTTTTTTGTGAAACAACTCCATCATTATCCGCAATATAGGCTCCAAGAGAACTTGAATCATGAGGATCATTGATTAAGGTTAAGGAATCTGAAAACAGTTGTTTACCTAATTTATCTACCATAAACGAGAGATATTCAAGAATATATCTCGCTGACAAAGATATTCCAATCCAAAACATCTGATCTGCAACAGCTTGATAGTCAAGGATTACAGGATAAGCCTTTGCATCTATAGCAACAGCATCTAGTCCTAAGAGAGATCTCTCTGTAACATCAACAGCTTCTTTTTCAAATTGTAAATCTGTAAGAACTCGTGCTCCAAATGAGGAATTACTTCTAGACTCATTAGAACCGTTATCAGACATCACATTAACCGTAGATATAATTGTTGTGACAGGTGTTATATATTCCAATCCTTCTGATGATAGAAAGTGGTTAAAACCGTCTTTAAGATTTATATTACCAGAGACGGTCTTCACATCAGGCGATACTTCATGACTGGAATTCATTCCTCCAACAATGATGTCAGCAATATCTGAGGGAGTCAAATTTTGAATAGATGGATCATTAAACTGTAATTTGGGATAAGCTTGGTCTTCTGTTAACAATCCTGGGAAATCAGGGTCATTGGGTAAATATTTCAAGATTTTTGCTGCTTTTTGAACAGCCCAAGTTATCTCGTTCTCATTAAAACTATTTATATTAATCAAGGCTTTTCTCTGACCACTAATAGCAGTAAATTCTAATTTCACCTCATCATCGGTAAAATTTTGGTGAATAGCTGAATTTGCAAAACGTGTGGAAAAAACCTTATTCAAAGAAATATTTACGTTACTTCCTTCAAGGCCTATCGATCTAGATTGACTAATAGCAAATTTACCCGCATCGATTACACTATCTGTACTATTTTTCATCATTTTGTTCCTCCTATCCTGAAAAAACTTGTACATCTTGGAATCTAGCCCATCCACCACCGTGTTCAATCCACATAGACTGCATAGGAACCCCTTTCCCGCATACTGGCCCCATTCCATAACTCCTGAAAGCCTGAGTGATCATATCACATCTACCCCAAAACTCTGGAGTGATAGCATTATAACAAACATTTTTCAAATGCTTAGTTATTTCACCATTTTCAATTAGAATACCATTTTGAGTACTAAATTGAAAGTTCATCCGTTTGTCATCAATCGAATGACTTTTCCAAAATTGAGCAAATACACCATACTTCGTTTCCTCAATCATTTCATCTATATCTTTTGGACCTTGCTTATCAGGGACGAGATGAATATTACTCATCCGAATAAGGGGAATTCGGTTATAACTATCAATACGTGCATTTCCAAAGGAGTGTTTATAACCCATTTCAAAAGCGGTTTCTCTGTCCATCATATAATTTTTGAAAATTCCATTTTCTATTAGATTGAACTTCTTAGTTCTAACTCCCTCATCATCATATTTAATGGATCCAATCGCATGGGGAATATTGGGATCACACACAAGAGTAACGATTTCTGATCCATATTTATAATCACCAGATCGAAATTTGTCAGGTGTTAAGAAGGAAGTTCCAGCTAAATCTGCTTCAAACCCTAAAACTCGGTCAAGTTCAGTTGGATGTCCCGTAGATTCATGAATAGTTAATCCAAGTTGATATGGTTCAAGAATAAATGTTGTTTTCTCATTAGGGCAGTTAATAGCCTCATTGACGAGTGTTAAGGCCTCTTCCGCAACAATATTAGCCTCTTCCGCAAAATTATATTCTTCACAAAATTCAAAACCCTTCATTTTATAATCATGGGAATTACGAATGTGAGTTTCAGCCCCTTTTGCTGTTGCTTTTACTAGACAGCCTACAAACGTTTGATCTTGAGTGATTCGTGATCCTTCACTATTTCCGAATGTCATGTTAACACGATTTGTATCAATTCGACTTTCCGCAACTTTTATCTGATCACTTTTCTCGCACATAATTGAATCTGCGTGCTTCACTAATTCCAATTTCTCCTCGATATCTACTTCAAAAGGATCTATTTTGTAAGGAGTGATATAGGAATCTGTTATGATTGGTTCTTCTGTTAGCTCCACTGGCTTTCTTACTTTTTTTCCTGATGCTTTAGCAACAGATATTGCTAGTTTCACCACTTTTGGGATCTCGTGAGTATCTACCTTATAGGAGGAGGCATAACCCCAAGCATTATCATAGATAACTCTGATATTGAACCCTTTTTTCTTGATGATGAATGCTTTCTCAATCTGACCATTTTTCATGATAAGATCGTCATTAATCAATGAAAAAACTCGCACATCAGTAAATTTAGGTTTATAACCTTCTGCTTCCTTTAAACACTTCTCGACAAATTCTACTCTCTGTTCCATTGAAAAACCCAACTTGATTGACCTGTATTGACTTCTTATATAATTTTGCATCAGATGAAAAAATCCATTTCAAAATCAAGGCGAAAAATACCTTTATGGCGAAAACAAACAATAGAAAATGCCCTAGGTATCCTAGTATGATTCGCATTTTTGAAAAGAGAATTCTTGACTTAGAGAATAAATGTGATTATTATGAAAGAGGCTACCGACCGATTGTGAGAAATGACGCCTTTTCAAACTCCTACATCTGATTATTAGTCCAAAAAGATGATTTATGTGATTATATTGTTGAATAACAAGATTTCTGAAAAAAGATAGTCAAAAAAGGAAAAAGGAAGAGGATAAACTATTATCCTTCTTATCAAGATTCATAAAGCTTCTCAAAACTAAAGGCGAAATTTGTGGTAAAAGTAAAAGCTGTATCATGTATCGGGAAGTAGTCAATGAACCATATCCATCCCAATCTAATTACTTGAATCTCGATTGTTATATAGACTCTATGAATTCCAGTATCTAAATCATGAAGATCTGGATGAATGTGTATCTCGAATCCTAACCCATAAGGACTTTCGTGTAATGGTGGAATAGGTGGAGAAGGAGGTGGGGGGTAATATACATGATAATCCAAGAGCCATCCACGACTGTCTGCAGTGTGGATATTTTCATCTTTGGTGCTGTGAGGAGGCTCTAAGGCTGTCATTAGATTCAATTCAGGTGTCAGCCCAAGCCAACCATATAGCCTTTCTTGAATATAATTTAAAAAAGCCTCAGCAATTTCTGATTCATCTTCTGCCTCAGGAGCTATATAAAAATCATTATCTCCTCCAAGAATATCTCCATGACTTAAAAAATTGCCATTAGGTCTTTGGATCTTCATAGATACTTTTACTGAGTCAATTCTGTATTCCCACTGTTCAAATATTGTGTTCATATCAAAATCAGGATTGATAGCTACATCGACCATGGTGACAAATCTACCTTCAGGTCCAGTTAGATCATGACCATACTCATCACTTAGTCCTTCTACCCGTACAGCATAAGCAATTTCCATGTCATCATATTCACTCCCTAGTGTGTGAATACGAGGAACCGTCTAGTAATTGGCATCTATTATCGTAAACTGCTTAGTCAATAAACTTATTGCATCGTAATAGACTGTAATACCGTCACCCATCCCAGAAACGCCATAAACATGCAACCGAATCACTATTTTATCGATAGTGGTCCACACATTTCGCACATTACTTGGAACAACATCAGTATTATCGCTATCGATCAGATATTCAAAGTACTGCCATTTGTTGTGTGTTTTTTCGCTTATATCAATAATTTTCTGCGTATCTGTATCAGAAAGTCCATATTCATTTGTGCATACCCAGAAAGTGCGCCCAACATAAGAAGAACCTGCATAATAATACAGACAAACTCCTGCTTCAGCAAGACTTCCTCCATCATCTTTCATGGCGAAAGTAAAGACCCATCGCTGATTTGTTGGTACCGAAACTTCCTGATATCGTTGTATACGATCACTAGTCCTAATCACACTAAGTTTTGCTGCAAATTTTCCGTTCCAAATGTCATCAGATTGCACTGTGCTTGTACCAGTATAGTGTTTTTGCGTCCAGCCTGTGAAGTCTCCTGTTTCGAAACCACCATTTGTTATTTGGGAAGAAGCAGCTAGAACTGTTTCAAAATTACTAAAAACCATTATAGATATGACCATTAAAAATAAAAATGGTTTGAAAGCAAAATTTCTTGTTGATCTCATCATACCTTCTCCTCTAACTCTCAAGTTTTTATTATTACCAAGATCTTAACAAGAGGAAAACTAAAGTGAGCTGTATGTCTCTTTCCCAATTATTGGAAAGAATTCATAATAGTAAAACCCTCTCTTTTTGCTTTAAGACTTTTTTGGTCTCCCTCACTCACTCAATCAGTTTGTCGTCATTTGACTCTTGTCAATATGCCTGGTGTGATTTCTTAACCAATTTTATTTATTTAAGTTTTTTCTTAGCGCTTTTTTTAAAAAAAAATAACATGTTTGTGGATTCATTCAACAATCATTTGATTTCTGAAAGAGAGACCACATTCCAGTCCCTCCAATGGGTTCACTTAAGGAGGGCATAGGTGAGAACACAAAAAACGCTGGAAGATTAGAGTCTAAAGGCCATCCCGTCTTAGAAAGCTGGGAACTAAAAAACTATAGCATAGGTTTCAATTTCTTTCTAAAGTAAGTTACTTTCCAATAATAGGAACGCAACCTGCTTTCGTGAGGAATTTTTTGAGTTCCTAAATCATAAGAGAAATCTTCTTGCTTCTTTTGAGTAAATTTTGGGTTTATCTCAGGAATTAATGATTCTTCCTTAATTTGGTTTCATTCTTCCCCATTTATAGCAATGAAAAAAAGGTTATATTTCTCTGCGAAAAATACCTTTATGGCGAAAACAAACAATAGAAAATGTCCCAGGGATGTAGTCTAGCTTGGTTTTATGATTCTTGGTTTGGGACCAAGAGGTCGTGGGTTCAAATCCCGCCATCCCTATTTTTTATTCTCCCCGTCTTCATTCTATTAAGTTAAGGTAAGTGTTACTTAATCATCTCAATCAGTCATCACAGCTCTTGAAGTTCTGCGATTAAATCTTCAGCAAGAGCCTTAGGTGAGGGAAAGATGACTCGATTTGCAAATAACGTTTGATCCTGCATGGTTTCCCCTTGAACTTCTCTGGTTTGTAATTGAACTCTCCCTTGAACTAGGAGTGTTTTCCCCTCTACTTCCTGTTGCACTGCACTAAAAATCTCCTCATCAGTTAGGTTATTTTCAATCATCTTTTGAATATCCGTACCAGACAAACCAGAGAGTATTTCACCTGAGCGTCCAAAGAATGTCGTTCTAACTGTTCCAGTTCCATCATCAATTAGTCCAGAAACTCTCATCATAATTTTTGGTTCGATTATGTCATGGGTTTGACAAATCCAATCTGTTCCTGTTTCTGTTTCCACAACTTTCTTTCGACACTCTGGACAGGCCCAATAATAAGGAGTCTGCTGAAAGAGTCGAATAACCTTACCCAACACTTCAACCATACTCCCATCTTCATCATCTGATAAATCCGAAAGCTGAATTTTCTGATAGTCTGGAGTTGGTTGTTGAATAGGTTCTTCTGTTTCTGTAATCGGGATACTTCTCAATGCTACTGGTATCCGGGAAGATGTTCGTACATGGCTCTGCGGTGTTAAGTGGATCTCGATAGATTCATCCTCTGTTTGGCGAATCCTGCCAAAATATACTTTGACGAATTTTAATTCCTCTTCACGGACTGAAGTTAGTTTTTCGACATTATCATCCCAAGCTACAATCCTACAGGTTCCAGTTGTATCTTGAATTGACATGGCTGCTACCCGACCAACAGATCCATTAGAACGATTAAACTCATTTACATCGGAGACATTCTGGATTACACCTTGAACACTTGTAATACCATGACGTGGGTTAATTTCGGTGATATTTTGAATTGGAGGATCTTCTGAGATTTGAGATGCTTCTAGTGAAGAAAATTCAGTTTCAGCGATTGAATGGAGTTCAATTGTGTTATATCTTGACATACTAACCCGTACTTTGTTTATTCGAAAAGGTCCGTCTTTTATGTCATCAAACAATGGTATTGTTTCATTCCATAACACTAATGTCATTCCCCCTGTTTCATCAAAAATAGCTGCTCTTTTTACTGAACCAGATGACCCATCCTTTCGTTTAAAGTGACTTGGGGCACTCACAGGCCCCTTTCGAGCGATAACGCTTATTAAAAAATCATCAGGATCTATGTTGGCAAGCTTTCTCTCGGTTACGTCTCGTTTAGAATATTCTATTTCTCGGGTTTCATCCAAAGCTGGTAGAGAGATATGACCGATTTTCGTAGTATATGTTGCCCAGGAAGAATGTATTTCAGGTTTTCCTTCCCGATCCATTCTAACATTAGCCCCTTGAATTAAAATCTCATCACCCCTTGTATAATTGAAAATCTGATCAGCATGGTCATCCCAAAATACTAAACGACGTATTGTACGTTCTCCCTTGAGAAATAGATTTGCCACACGGCCCTCACTTCCATCAGCGCGATTAAAGGTTGTGAGGTTTCCTATTTTGTGAACAATTCCTTTTACATCTACTTCTTGCGTCTCTTCATCCAAGATATCTATACTGAGAATTTCATCTTCTGGATTTGGGAAATCTCTTGCATCTGCCTCTGGATCTAACTCCAATGACCCTCGGTCTCCAAGGTGTAGTTCTAGATCTCCTCTTCTCCCCTTTTTTGTATAAGCTCGGTTTATTTTAACTATTGATCCACGTTCAATGTGCTTTTCTGTTATTTTTCTAGCCATTGTTCCCCACAGAACGGTTCGAATACTCCCTGTTCCATCGTGGACCAAGATAGGAGCTAAAATCCCTTTACTCCCCTCCCTCATGAACTCCTTCGGTGAATAAACACGCATAATTATTCCTGTGAAACTCACTCCTGAAAGTCCTGGTTCCATTTTTTTCAGACTTTTTATTGTAATTTTAGTTTTTTTCTTTAAATCTGGACGCTCGAGTGTAACTTTTAAGTCCTTAGCGATAATATGAGCAGCAGCAATATCGTTTATGAAGAAACCGAGTTCTGCTTTTTTATCCTCGATCTTTTTCTTAATTTCAGCCCGAGAAAGTCCAGTTTGTTGAGCAATTTTCTGGATTAGTTCTTCTATATTACTCAAATCTTTTACACCAGCCTTTTGATATTTCTTTGAAAGAATTAGGATGCTAGAAAGTCAGTATTCATAATAAAGTAAGAGTAAATATTTAATTTTATTTCATTTTATGATTAATATTCTATCCTTTTATTTTCACAATAAGTTAATAATGGCTTTTTGCGATTTTTTGTTGTAATGTCAGTTATGAAATATGGATTCTAAATTTATAGACAAAACTTGAACAGATCTATTCTTTTTGGTAAGATTTTTAATATAATGACATGAATTTTACGTAAAACTAGAATCTTTTTTACCAATTCTGATACTTTGAACCCAGTTCTTGAACTATTACTTCTTTAACTTTATTGCGAAAAAAACGACATCCATCCCTAGTTTTTAATGATACTAAAAAGATTTCAATCTCTGGAAGTTTATATGACCTAAGTAAATCTAAATTTTGCTTAATCAGTGATTCTTTTATTTTATCAATCTTGTTTAAGACGATAAAAGGAGTCCGACTGGTTTCTTCAGCTAGGAACTGAATAAGTTCTATATCAATAGGTATAATCCCTTTTTGTTCTAAATTTTGAACCATAAAATGGAAAGTAGAGAAATCGATTATATGTATACCAAATACAAAATGTTTGGAAAAGTTCTCTATATATTGTACAATATCTGTTTTAATTTTATTCTCAATTTCTTTTGAACGTTTAGTAATTCGGCCAAATCCTGGAAGATCTACCAGGAATAGATCTTTGATAAGATGAATTTTTGAAATTCTTAAAGTAGTTCCAGCCTTTTTTCCTACAGGCCTTTTTGTAGAAGCGAGGAAATTTATTAAAGAAGTTTTTCCTGCATTAGGGCGTCCAGTAATTGGGATTAAATAAGACGAAGTCATTATCAAAACTTGAAAAGCATCTTATAAATCTTAACTAATTGAATCATTTTTTTCGAGCTCAGGAGCCTCTGCTTCCGTTAATAAGTCATCCAACCAATCTCCAAAAACATCAACACGTTCTTCAATAGGACGGATGGATCTGGTTGCTTGGATGCGGCATTTTCCACAGGTTATTACTGCTGTTCTTATCTTTCGATTAACATCAATATTCACCGAATTTGTTGTTCCACAAATTGGGCAATCAAAAACAGTTGGGAGCGTCGGAATAGGCCTTGTACGCACAATTCTTTTTCTTTTACGACCCATT
Source organism: Candidatus Hodarchaeota archaeon (assembly GCA_048887065.1). Lineage (GTDB taxonomy): Archaea > Asgardarchaeota > Heimdallarchaeia > Hodarchaeales > Hodarchaeaceae > Hodarchaeum. The sequence continues at coordinate 34,229 of JBHLKC010000007.1, read as the reverse complement.
GGCTTTATCTCCTACTTTTTCCTCTTTTTTTTGTGTCCTTTTTTATTTGTTGAAGACGTCTTTCTCGCTTTGTTTGCCTAGTGGGGGCCTCAGGTTGAGTTAGAGCTGGCTTTTCTGTTTTACTAGGTTTTGGAGCTTTTCTTTTGGGTTCAACTACTATAGGTTCACTTGTTTTAAGGATTTCCACTTTTTTACCTGATCCCATGGAATAGAATACACTTCCAACAAATAAAAGGATTGTTGCTACAATAATCATTGAAAATAGAACCAAAGAAGTCTCTGAGAGAGAAAACGTTGGGGGAAGATCTGTTGGTGAGATGTTTGCTAGCCAAGTAAATATATTATTCCATAGAAGGGAATTATTTTCGCTTTCATACCAACTTGATTGCAGGAGTGTGTCATTTAAATCGCTAAACATTATACTAGATCCGCAGAGTAGAATTCGTGCTCCGTTATCTATAGGGCCCGCAGATCCAATCAGTGTCAGATCAGAAGAATAAGAATGGATTGTATTTCGAGTTGTTTTTGCATATGCTTCAGATGAGGCTAAAATGAGATCTTCTTTAGCATCTTTTATCGAACATGTATGCGTAATGACAGAGGTGATATTCTGATCAAGACTTAGGATTTCATGATCTGAGCTATTGACATTAATTAATAGGTAACTAGCCATCCCTGTATCTGAAAAGTCATTCATTACAACGTCAGTCGCTTTAGGTGTGCCTGTATCTTCAGCATTAACCCAAAATTTGATTACAGACTCAGGTAAACCGATATTGGGCGCTGCTGTACTCATGATAGCATTAAAAATGTAGCCATGTCCATCTAAAGATTCATTTTCTTCATTTAATGGATTAGCCAAAAGAAACATTGAATTACCTTTCTTGAGATACTCGCTAATATAATGTTGTTCTTCAATAGAAAAGGAACTATTTGGGTTTGTTGAAACGAATATATCAACTCCCTCAAGTAATGTCCGATTTATTGCCACATTATTTATGATGATTTCCATTCCGTTTTGCTCTAAATCTGAGAGTGCTTTGCTATACAGAGAATGATCGAAAAATTGGCCATGAGCTTCATCAAAAAGGACAATTATTGGATTTTCTTCAGTTTGATTGGCTCTACCAGCTACTATTGCAAGATTAAGACTTAATATTATGCACAATATTAAGTACAAACCTATTTGCTTAGATCTTTGAGACACGGCGACTTCCTCGTTATTGTACTAACCAGTAATTAGTAGCATGTTCAAATGATAGGGAAAAAGATTAGGTTTTTTGTATCTTATCGTTTTCAAAACTATTGAGACTATTCAACAATAACAACTAAAAATACAAATTAATTCCTTTCTAATGGGTTTAAAACAATAAATAAGTCTATTTAAGCCTTATTCACTAATGTAATTAGCGTTATAGACGGAGAAAAATGTATGGTTACGGCACAAATGGTTCCTAGTAAACTTCTGATTGATGCAATCTCAGAGGAACTAAAATCTAATGATAAGATCTTTCAACCTCCAGAATGGGCTGATTCTATTAAATTAGGGGTCACTCGGGAAAATGCGCCTGAACAAAGAAAAGATTGGTGGTTTGTTCGCGTCGCTTCCATTTTACGGAAGGTTTATCTCCAAGGACCAATAGGAGTTATTCATATGAAAAAATTATATGGTGGAAGAAAAAATCGTGGGAGTAAACCAGAAAGAACTGCTGGTGGTTCAGGTGCTATAATCCGACAAGCTTTCCATCAACTAGAAAAAGCAGGTTATATCAGACTTGTTGCTGGAGAAGGTAGAGTTATCAGTCCAGAGGGGCGAAGTTTTGTTGATAATATCGCTTTCAAGATCAAACAACAAATTCCTGAATTATCAAAATATTAATAGCACTTAAAATTATTATTGCATTTAAGAATCACAAGATTTATCGGAAAATCTTTTTCCAAATATATAACATCTATTTAAGCAAGATAATATGAGAATATTTACAGGAGGCTGGTTATAAATGGCTGAAGAAGATCCTGAACTAGCAGCACTTCGTAAGAAACGCCTAGCAGAACTTCAAAGTGACCAACTTGCTCAACAACAACAAGAAGAACAGAGACGTCAAATTGAAAATCAACGGCAGCTTATCCTCAAAGGAATTCTTTCAAATGAAGCACGAGAACGTCTTGCTCGAATTAAATTAGCAAAACCAGATTACGCTGTAAACCTGGAAAACCAATTAATTTCGCTAGCTCAAACAAGGAGAGTTTCAGAGAAGATTTCTGATGATCAATTAAAGCAATTACTAAAACAATTGACACAAACAAAACGTGAAAGCAAGATTACGTTTAAACGACGGTAAAAGCAAGGTATCTTCTAATGACAGCAGTTGTACAGTTTTCATGGAATAGATTGGAAGGAGTAGGATTAATCGCTGTGGCCCTAGGCATTGGGTTAATAGCACAGATTCCACCAGTTTTCTTTTCCCTAGCTCTTCTATATCTTAATCTCCAAAAATTCTTGATAGCACTGATTGGAATGGTTCTTGGTGCATCTATCATTTTGGCAGCAATTTCATGCTCGATTGCAGAAGATTGGATTTCCCCAGATATCCCTACTCTGAAATCAGTAATGAGTTCAGCGATATTAACAGTATTAATTTTCTTATTCGGATTTTTTATCTTCTTTGTTTTACAACCCCTTTTCCCCCCTGAATTTACTGATTTGGATGCTGCTCAACGATACTTTTCAGCAATGACTCTTGGACTCTCTCTCGTTGGGATCTTAACTGTACTTGTATATAAAGGTAAAAGCTTCTTCGGAAGATAAATTCCTTTTATTGACTGAATTCAATAGTAATATTACCTAGGTTCACTTAAATGACTAAAAAAATCCAAGAAAAACATGTAAATTCCAATCTTTGTTCAAGAATTATTAAATATCCTGAATTAGGATCAACAAATAATCTTGCGAGGAAATTAATTGAGGAAAAAGCTCAATTAGGATTTGCTATTGTTGCAGAAACCCAAACAGCGGGTTATGGTCAAAGAGGAAGGTACTGGGAGTCCCCTCTTGGAGGATTATGGAGCTCTCTAGGCATAAAACCTAATATGGAGCCACATTTACTTGGAATAGTTCCTATTCTATCCGCTGTTGGAATTGTTAAAGCCATAGAGAAATACAATGTAAAAACTACATTAAAATGGCCAAATGACATATTAATCCGCAACACTTTCAAAAAATTGGGAGGAGTCCTTGTTGAAGGTAAAGTCACTCAGTCCTCCCTCAATTATTTAATCATTGGAATTGGTCTTAACATTAATAACAAACTGGAACAATACTCCAGGCCTCTACGGAGTGAAATTGCGACGCTCTATGAGGAACTTAATACAGAGATAGATTTAGATAATTTGCTGAAGGAAATAATTCGACATATTGAAGAGAGTTTTGAAAAACTGAGATCTAACGGGGTGCAAGCCATTCTTGAAGCTTGGAAACATAATGACAACATCCTTGGAAAGGAAATCGTCGTTCAAGATTCAAATAAGGAATACTATGGGAAAGCTGTTGATATTTCTCCCTATGGTCAATTAGTTCTAGAAACATCAGAATTGAATCGAATAAAAATATCCAATGGCAGAATAATTCGTTTCAAGAAATCTTAGCTCCCCAAAATAAATGATTATTTTATTTTAAATTAATCGACTAATGGAGATAATCATCAAAACGGAATGGAATAAAATCATTCCTTATTTTCTTCATTCAAATAACAATTGGTCTTATTAGCTGGAATAATTAGGGATTTTTCGCCTTAAGTTTTAATAGAGGGGGAAATAATAATTATAAGGAACAAAGAGTCTTTTTTAAAATGCTCTAATTATAATTGTCTAATCTTAAGACATATGATAATTTCAACTATAATCACCTTTAAATCGATCCAGGGTGTGTTTATTGGGAATCTACAATATTAAAACAGGCCAAAATACTGTTCTTCGTGGTTTAATTGCAGAGGAATTCGCACGATATATGCTTTCACAACGATTTCCCATCTTAATTGAACGGCCTAGAGTCATACTGGACTATCTAGATGAACTGTCGCTTAATAATGATAGGGTAAGTTTTTTAAGTAAATTTCAGAAAACAATGGATTTTTTCGGAATCGGGCCTATTATGAATGGAGATAGCAACCAATTCAACACGAAAGATATGATGTACAAGTTTTTTTATGAAGCAGAAGGCCTTGGCCGATTTTTATCTTCAAATGAAAGGACAGATCCACTTAGAGGTATTATAATAGAAGTAAAATCTCGTACAAGTATTAATTCATGGACTCCTTTTCAGTACTCGTTCTCTTCAAATCAGGAATCGATGTTAGCTGAAAGTAGACGTTTTGGTTTTAAAGTAATGTTATGTGGTGTTACCTTAGAAAATAACTGGAATATTTCAGCCATAGTTACAGATGAAAAGGGTAAAATTCTTACGGAAAACTTCCTCATTCCAACTTAACTTCATTGATTCCAGATTACGAATATAAAGAATCTTAGTATCTTGCAGAATTTCGATATCAGTGAGAATATCAAAAAGTCTCCAATAATTTGGCGATTTCAGTCATTATATAATCGCTGATCTTCTGGGATGTCTCCTTGGAGCTTGGTAACTTGTATAGAGATCGAAGATCTAGAGGAGGACCGAATTTCACCTTCAAAGTTATCCTTCTTGGTCCTCCACCAAGAGTAAATGGCTTACCCACAGGCATGGCCTTATCAGTATTTTTAAGGGCACAGGGAATAACAAGGGCACAAGTGGCATGAGCCAACCAACCAGCACCTAATTTTCCAGGCTGGAGGTTACCATCCTTGGATCGAGCTCCCTCAGGGAAATAAACAATTGAACCCCCATTATTCACAATCATGATATTATATTTGACCACATCAACACTCTTTGATCCTTTGAATATCGGAATACAATTCATTCCATGTAGAATTGGACGAAAGAAAGGATTACGCCATAATTTAGCGTCTGCAGGGTAAAAAAATGGCTTATAAAAACGAGGAAATGCTGCAACACCTACTAAAAAGGCATCCATATGAGAATGGTGATTGGACATAATGATAATTCCTTTATTTTCCCAACCTTTTGGTGAAACATAATGTTTTCCCCAAATTTTTATTTTATAAAGAACATGGAAAAAAAATAACACTATTGGAATGGCATACAGATGGAGCATAATTTTAATCTTAAATTTACCCATATTACTGCAGCTCGGTACTTATAAGCTGTTTTAAGCACCTTAGATGGCTAGTTAAAAATAATTGTGTTATATTGTAAATACATGATAACGTATCAAATGTCCTTTATTTCTTCATAAAGGTTGATAATTTATCTGAATTTGTCTCTATTGTCACTCGATCTTTATTTTGTGCCATTTCTTTGGACGTTTAGAGGATATCTCTTTGGTTGAGGGTTGTGGCTCAAATGCCTTCGCTTGACCAAATTGTTTTTGGATGTTTCTTGCAGTCATTTGGGAAATCTTTGAATTGATTAGCTGTAATTCATTTGTATTGGGACGATACTTCTTAAGAATCTGTTGAATTTCTAAAAGAACTGTATTTACTTTGTCCTTATCAACTGACATTGACTTTCTCAACCTTCATATATTGTCATGATCCAACTTAACACATACGACGTTTAAAACGCCATTTGATATTTCTTTTGCACCTTTCGGAAAAGTTGATAATTTTATCTTTAGACGTTCATATATGACCATTTAGATCAAACTAGGTTATCAACTGGAAGGGTATTTCTTCAGGAATGTTTATTGATTGTATTATATAAAGACTAACCTAGAATTCATTTGAAAATTTCATAAAACACTAATTAATAGATTAGGGGGAAACTGATGCCTAAATACTAATCATGTTGTTTGAATGTAATTCACTGTTTTTGGTGGTTAGTTATATAATCCAAATTAGTCCATTCAACCTATGTCATTGTGTAGTTATTGCGGTAATAAACTAGGAAAGACTAGTGTAAAAGACCCCTGGGGGGGAATTACTTGGTATGGTTTTACTTGTGGAGCAATGTATTGTTCTTTTGGTTGTTGGTTGCGAGGAAATTATCTTTTTAATATTATTGTTGGGGGAATCATTACGTCCCTTATTTTTTATCTCTTTTTCTTTTCAGCTTACCTAAGACCAACATTTGATGATCCATTGACAATTTTCCTAATCCTTGTCTGGTGTATTGTAGCAATTGGTCTTCTTTTTTTGGGGATCATAGGAATGAGGTTGAGAAAAGCTGATGGATATTGAAGGATATTTTAACAGGATAAATGATTAATTGCACTTTACAAATAATAACCTTGAGATTTATTGAAAATAACCTAGAACATTTTTTATTTACGAAACTTGTACATTTCACACTAGGTGGTGTAAGAAGATGGTTGGTAATGCCTTACTTATTGTTGATATGCAGGTTGGGAATTTTTCAGAACACAATCCTATCTATAGAGGAGACAATCTTCTGGAGAAAGTTAAGAATATCCTAGCTAAAGCTCGTTCTGCGAATATTCTCATAGTGTTTATAAAAAATAGGGGGGGAATTGGTGATCCTGACGAATATGAAACCCCAGGCTGGGAGATTCATCCTTCTATCGCACCTCATGAAACTGAATTAGTAATTGAGAAAACAACTCCTGATTCTTTTCATGAAACGAGATTACTAGATATACTAAAATCTCAAGGAATTAAGAATCTCATTATTTGTGGGTTACAAACCGAATTTTGTATCGATACCACTTGTAGGCGAGGATTCAGTCTTGGATATAACATCATTTTAGTGCAAGATGCACATAGTACTTGGGATTCCCCAATTCTTAGTGCTAACAAAATCATAGATCATCATAATGATATCCTAGGGGGATTCTTTGTCCAATTGAAGCTAGAAAACGAAATTAAGTTTTAAGTCCTCATAAAACAGACTATATACTTATTTAAGAAATGGATCAATTACAACGGGGATCAAAAAGTGAGCTTTCGATTCTTGGTGGAAAAAGATTGTTGGAGATAATCTTCTGTGGTTTAATCAGAAATCCAACCCAAAATTACTTTAAAATCTTAAACAATCTTAATCTGTAAAATTCCTTCATGTCTTAGATTGAGAGAGCTAATACTAGGTAAGAATCGAAGTCCAAATATGTGAATTCTAAAACTCTCTAAATAAAGATATAAACACCTCTAAAAGATAAAAAACTCATTATTTGAGGAAAGGTGGCATTTCCATAATTAAAAATGGAAATTATTTAATTTAATTTGACGTAATTGGAGTAAACTCAAATGCCAAAATTTACAATTGAGGAAGCCCAAAAGTTAACTATTAATCGAGATCTTGTACGAAACTTAGGAATTATCGCACATATAGATCATGGTAAGAGCACGTTAACAGACTCTCTTCTCGCTGCCTGTGGCCTCTTAGCTGAGAAGGTTGCTGGTGAGGCTAGAGCAACTGACACCCGAGAAGATGAACAAGAACGTGGTATAACCATTAAAACCACAGGTATCTCTTTGGTTCATGAGTTTAAAGATAAAACCTTTTTAGTTAATTTACAAGATACTCCAGGCCACGTTGACTTCTCTGGAGAAGTAACTTCAGCCTTACGTGTTGTGGACGGTGCTCTAGTCGTTGTGGACGCTGTTGAAGGCGTTATGGTTCAGACTGAAGTTGTCACTCAGCAAGCATTAGCAGAAAGGGTCAGGCCTGTGTTAATTATTAACAAAGTTGATCGATTGATAACTGAAATGCGTATGTCTCCAGACAATGCCTATGATCAATTTCGTAAGATTATAAGGGATTTTAACATTCTTATTGAAACATATGCACCTCCAGAATTCAAAAAAATCTGGCGAGTTGACCCTAAACAGGGAACAGTAGCATTTGGATCAGCCATTCATCGTTTTGGCCTAACTATTCCAGCTTTAGCAAACATTTGGCATGAAAAAACAGGTCAACCAGTAGAAAAGCTGATTAAAAACCTTTGGATGAAGAATAACTTTGTTAATGGGGTTCTTAAACCCACATATGAAATTTATGAAAAAGCTGAGAATAAAGATATTGAATCGTTAAAAAAAGTAGCAAAACAACTAGGATTAAGAGTCGAGGAGAGTGTTTGGCTGGAACCTCCTAAACGTATTGCTAAAGCTCTTCTAGAACAATGGCTCCCAGTTGAGAAAGCGGTTCTTGATATGGTAATCCAATTTTGTCCTTCCCCGCTTGACGCTCAAAAATACCGCTTTAAAAGTTTCTGGGATGGGGATCTTGAGACTTCTGAAGGAAAAAGCCTTTTAGATTGCGATATCAACGGACCAGTTATGATAGCTATTTCTAAAATGATCCCTGGAAAAGCAAAACGAATTATCGCGATGGGAAGGATTTTTTCGGGTACGGTTAAAGCTGGTCAAAAGATTACAGCTTTACTTCCTGGTTATCAACCTGGAAGTAAGGAGCGTTCGTTCACAACCAATATTCAACAAGTTTCTATGTTAATGGGGGCGAAACCTGAAAAAGTAGATGAAATCCCTGCTGGAAATATTGTTGCTCTTCAAGGTTTACGGGGTGCTACTGCAAGTAGCACTATAACCAGTTTGGATTCAACAATGCCTTTCAGAGCTCTTTCGTATGCAGTTGAACCTGTGGTTACTATTGCTATAGAAGCAAAGTCTCCTAGTGAATTACCTAAACTAGCTGAAGGTTTACAGCTTATGGAACTTGTTGATCCCTCATTAAGAACCAAGGTTAATGAAGAAACAGGGGAATTTTTACTATCTGGAACAGGAGAATTGCATTTGGAAATTGCAGTTAAGGATTTGCAGGATCTCCAGCGCATTGAAGTAACACAAAGCGAACCAATTGTAGTTTTTCGAGAATCTGTTCAAGGGGAGTCATATCAGCAATCTCTTGCGAAGTCACCAAACAAACATAACCGTCTTTGGGTTCGTGCTGCTCCAATGGAACCAACTGTTGTCAAACTCATTGAGGAAAAACGGATTGGACAATACACCGACCGAAGAGAGATGGGCCAAATACTAAGGGATGAAGCTGGTTGGGATTCCAAGGTAGGACGTAAAGTTTGGGGAATGGGACCAGAGGAAGAGGATCCCAATTTTTATATCGACGCGACAAAAGGTGTCCAGTATCTTCGTGAAGTGAAAGACTATATTGTTCAAGGTTTCAGATGGGCTGGAAAAGAGGGACCTTTATGTGGTGAACCATTTTATGCAATTAAATTTTTGCTAGAAGATGTAAAACTTCATGAAGATCCAGTTCATAGGGGAGCTGGTCAGATAATGCCTGTATCTCGCCGTGCATGTTTTGGAGCAATGCTAATGGCTGAACCAATCCTTTTAGAACCAATTTACAAGGTCCAGGTTCAAGTTCCTGAACAATATCTGGGTAATGTTTACAAGGTTCTTACAAAAAGACGTGGAAAAGTGATTGATACTCAGAAGCGAGAAGGTACACCGTTGAATGTAATTGTAGCAGAAGTACCTGTAACTGAATCTTTCGGAATAACCACTGAGCTTCGATCTGAAACATCAGGCTTTGCTTTCTCCCAGATGGTTTTCGATCATTGGCAAAAGGTTCCAGGTGATCCAATGAAGCCTGAGGATCAAGGGGGTAGTTTAGCACGGAGTTTTGTGGAAGCAACGCGAAAACGGAAGGGTATGCATAGCATCATTCCACCTAAACCTGAAGACTACTACGATAAGTTATAGTACAAAAAATAATTCTCCCCCTTTTTTTCTTCTCATCACCATATTATTTCTTAATGTTTTTTCTTAATTTAACCTTATTGTTAATTTTATTAAACGGATCCGGAGGGATTTGAACCCTCGACATTCTGCTCCGAAGGCAGACGCTCTATCCATGCTGAGCCACGGATCCAGATATTTAATAATCAATTTTTCGAATTATTATTCTGATAAGAACCACAAGAATTACTATATAAATTTATAGACGTTCTAAGAACAAAAGGAATATTTTCAGGGGATTATTTCACAACTATTATTAAACTTAGGATAGTCAAACATTTCAAATGATAACTTAGATTCCTTTATCATTTCTTCAATAACAGGTTTTACTCTCTTTAACTCATCAATCAGAAATTTTACTGTTTTACAAACAGCAAAAAAGTCATCATCCCAAAAATTATGATAATTAGCAAAGAGACATCTTCCACCACAAATCGCATAAATCTCACATTCTACACAAGGGGATCTTATGAGTAATTGATTCCGTATTTTATCTGATCTACTAGTAAAAAGATTACCAACTTTAAAATCGCTAAATTCTGGGCAAACAGGACAAGCATAAATTTCCCCATTAGTTTGAATGGCAAAAGCATCCATACCAGCTCTACATCGAAGTTTGCTGGAAATACCTGACAATAAAGTTTTCATTATTCCGATGAAAGGTACTATTCCAAGAACTTGATTAGACTGACTCATTTGAACTACCCATTCTTCGATAAGGGCTGCTATTCCAGGATTGTATATGTTCTGAACCCAACTGTTGAAATCGTGCCATTGTTCTTTATCACTCCAAATAACATCTAATTGCCAATGTACATGATTAAAAGCAGGATTTCTCAAGGAAAGTAGTGATTTAACTTCCTGATAAATATCACTATTTGAAGATACAGTCATTCGTGCAATTAAATCCCCCTTGTAGTCATTTTCTTTAATGATTTTCATATTTCGTCGAATATGATTATAAGTCCCTTTTCCTCTGTATAGATCGTTAATTTGTTTTCTTCCATCTATACTAATTAGTATTGTCTGAAATCGGTTCAAATAAGAAGGTGGAATTCGAGCAAGATAATATCCGTTCGTTTGCAGAAGAAATGTTGCATTCTTTAATCTGTCCATGATTTTTTCAAGTGTGGTAATTCTAAGTAATGGTTCACCTCCGTAAAATACAATTATCGGATTTGGGTCATCCATAAGAAATGATTCTAGTTGTGAAAAGGAATAGCTAATTTCTCTTGGCAAGGATAAAATGGGATGTTCCACTTCTCCACAGTAAGTACAAGCTAAGTTACAGCTATGTGTGAGAAAAATAAAGTATAACAAATGACTCACACCTTTTTCTCATCGAAGAATTATGATAACTCTTCCTTCAAAGTAGATTTCATCCACTTGCCCGATATCATACTTAATGAGAATCCAGAATCTGGGAAATTTCCACGAAGATTTCCCATTACGTAGCTTTACGCTCATCTTGAGCGCGAATTTTAACTTGATGGCGATGAATAGCACATGATACACAAAAATACCGAACATATGGAACACGAGGTATTCTAGTGCCTTGTTGTCGTAATTCTTTTCCGATTGAATAATCGACTAATTGTTTGTAGCTGGTTTTTCTTTTTGCCTTATCTCTAGGAACTAGCCGTCCGCACGCAGAACATTGAACTTTTCCAAGGTTACCTTTTCCTCCTTTGCTACGGCCTCCAGATTTACGTTTTTTACCCATTGAGGTTGCACCTTTAGCTGAATAACATAGAAGAATACTTTACCATAACATTTCGTTGTTTGTTTGAAACTGAGAAGCTGCGATTTTTATTTTTTTTATTTCTTATGACAAAAAATTATCGTTTATCCTTGTTTCCTTGTCTTTCGCTTAAATTTCAAATGATGTTACTTTTTTTGTAAGAAAAATAGCTAGATTCTCTAGATTAAATCTATATGATAACTTCAGTTCAAAAAAATGGGATATAGAGGGGAATTGTTGCTGTATATAATGAAAAACAGACTCTTGGACTTTTTGTAGCTGGTTTACATATTCCTCTGAATAGCGTTGTGTCTTAGTGAGAAGTTCAGAGGTTAATATGATAAATTCAGGTGCTTGGCCTCTTCGAATAATTTCTTGGTAAATTAAATCGTATAATTGTTCTTGATCTCGACCTGTAAAACTGAAAATTAAAAACCCTGGTAGGGGTTGCAACAAAAAGATAAAAATTGAGGCAAAAACTCCAAATTGTTGATCAAATTGAATTAAAATGGATTTTGGAGTAACTAATGAGGAAAATACTACATTGAAAATCGCAATCAGTGTTGCTTGAATTGTTCCTTTGCCAATCCAATAAAGTTTTCCAGCTAGCTGTTGAATATTCTCGTTCGCTGAAAAACGAAAACCTTTGAAGCAGAGGCTAGCATAGACAGTTAGAGTCAAGGGAAAAACAAGAAGAATAGATAAAATTCCGTTTAATGAATGAATTAAAGCTAATAGAACTAAATCAAAGAGAAAAATTATTAGAAAAAGATAAGGCAAAGAAATTAAGTTCCTTTAAAGTATAATAGTTCTCCTAACTTAATAGGTCTTTAAGCTCAGATACAAGACTGGATATATCTTTTTCCTCTTCCTTAAATATTTCTGGAATCTTGTGACTATAACGGCGTAGTACACGTATAGCTAATCCAAGAGAATGGGCTTCATTCGATGCTCCGATTAATATAAAGTCTTCTGCTGAACTCAATACTGTATAACCCTTTTCACCGCGAACTAAAACTTCCCATAGTTGTCCATGATCCATTCTATCGACAACCATACCGCCCGTCGAGAGAACCGCGGCCGATAGTGCAGAAAACAAATCAGGATCGGCATCTTTTTCTGAGAAAAAAGCAACGCTCATTCCTGTTCGTGTGACTAAAGCAAGAGCTTCTAGATCCGCATAACGAACTATTTCTTGCAACAATTTAATTAATTTCTTCTTTTGTTCTACTGTAAGCGCGAAAGCCATTTTTTCACCTTCAGTATAATCCACTGCATTGGCTCGCAGTTTTAGACGACTTCTTCAGCAACAAAGTGAGTACTATTGGGTTTCTGGTTTGTACGACTACTAGTCTCTACTTAGATTATTAACCTCTGGTTCATTATTAAAACCTTACTAAATTTAGTACCAATTCCACAAAAAGTTATTTGTGCTAAATTATAAATTGTTTTATGAACGTAAGAAAGACACTCTCTCTACAAAGGAAAAAAATAAAGAAACGCTCTTTCAAACACCTATAAATGAAGACTTTTGTTTATTTGATATCTTATTCTTTCTCAATATGTATTTTGTTGGAAAAAATTAAGATAATGGCAAATATTTTTTCTATTTAGCAGCTTAGGACATAATTTGTTATCTCAATTATTATAAAAAGCGTGAAAAACTAATGAGAAAAATAAAAATTTTTTATCAACGCTAGTTGTATTTCGTGATAATGCAAGAAAAAACACTCATTCTAGGCCAAATGGTTCTAGATACAGTAATTAACAGAAATGTCTTAGAGAAGGATAGAGAATCTGTCTACGATACAATAACACTAGGTGGTCCGCCTTCTTTCTCTGGAATTGTAGGTTGTACACTCGCAAAGATATTTCCATGGATAAAAAATCCTTTAATTTACGCTTATACATGTCCAAAGGCGATTACTTTACTAAGAAAACTTAAAGACTTTAAAATTTTTTCAGAAAACTTAAAAGAAAGACCAAAATGTCCTCATTTTCGTTTGGAATATAGTAAAAGTGATTCAGAAAGGAATTTGTATTTGAATAATCCTCCTTTTCAATTTAATCCCACTGATTTTAATTGGAACTTGAATCATTCACCAATTGCAGTTGTTGGTTCCGTTTATCATGAATTTAATAATCCAAATATTTTTTCGTTTTTAAGAGATAAATGTTCATTTATTGCTTTTGATCCGCAAGGGTGCTTCCGTCAGATCAGTTCAAATGGTAAAATAGTATTTCGGAATTGGTGGAATCCTAAGATTGTAGCAAAAATTGATTGTATTAAAATTTCCGAAAAAGAATCAAAATTCTTAAATCTTGGCACTAATGCTATTCAAACTACCTATAAAATCTTGGAATCAGCAATTAACATTGTTCTATTAACACGAGGGAAAAAAGGGGCAATTCTTGGTATGAGAAAAAATGATTCTAAAACCATCCATGTTTATGATGTCCCAGCTTATACCGAAGGGACAGTTATAGATGAGACAGGTGCAGGAGATGTATTTCTTTTCAGTTTCATAACTCATTTTCATGTACATAACGATGAATTAGAGGCCGTAGCTTTTGCAACTAGTGTTGCCTCCTTATTACTTGAAAATCGCGCATTTTGGGGAAGATTTTCAAAAGAAGAGATTATCTTTCGGCAACAAAGGGTTAAATCACAAATTACCGAATTATAATCTGAAAATTTGTCTGTCAAACAGATAGGAAAATTTTACTCTCGAATGGTAATTTACTGAATTTTTGAAGTGGTAATTGGTCTTATTCCACGTCTGTCATATTCGATAGGAAAGACCCTAGAGTCGACTCCAAGAAGTTTTTTGATCCCTAGGACTCGTTCATATAGTTGGGTCTCAGTATTTAATCGCATGACGAATTCAAGTACCACATCACAATAATGAGCTAAAATATTTTCTTTATCTTGACCATGAACACCTCTAACCATAGTTAGGAAATGCCATCCCTTTGTTCCTTGAATTCGAAACGAATACTCATTTATAAAGCGTAATACAGAACTTTGGCGAGACTGGAGTAACATAAGAGTTAATGTATTAACACAAGTATCAAAAACTGGAATTGACTTATCTTCTTTAAGATCTTCTATTTTGCGAAAAAGCTGATGGAACAATACGTTAATAGCATCTTGATCCCATTGGAGTGACCGTGATTGTTCTTGTTTTGCTCTCGAACTCAGATCATTGAAGTACCAATTCAATTTCTCATATTTCCAACCAAAGGCAGCTAAATCATATTGAATTTCCCTTTCAGATTTATCAAGGGAGGTATAAATTGCAGGAATACCAGATTTTGAACGTAAAACTAATAGTTGGTGTAAAAATGTTGTAAAACCCGAACCAGGATCGCCAATAATCAGAATGATAGAGTCACGAGGTAAACCTACAATGAACTGATCTATAACTGGGATCCCAATTGGTACCAAATCCCTATTCACTATAAATTCCTCTTCTTCTTAATTCCTCACATAATGATTCATCTATTTGAGGAATTAGTATGAATTATATTAAAGTATAAGTATCCCTAAAATTTCATCTGGGTAATGAGCATTATTTCTACTCAATCAAGTTTGATATATAGGATATTATTCCCTCTAAGAAATGCTTGACCATATCTCTTGCTAATCCTCCCATCTTCTACTTCTGAACAATCTTCTAAGATTAAATTCATGTATTGATCTGTGATTCGCAACCTTCCAGTGTAATATTTGTTACTCTTAAGTCGAACTGTGATTACTTTACCCACAGATTTTTCTAGTGTTTGCAATGGTTGTGACATTGTCATTTCTCCTCATTAAATTTATTCTATTAAACCTTTATTGATAAAAACCAAAAGCTTAATTCTATTAACCTAAATAAGTCAAGTGAGCTCGTTTTTTATTAGTTCTAAAAAACTTTTCACCTACTTTTGAAATATAATTTTTCTACTATCCCAGTTTTTTTATAATCAATTATACGATTTCACATTAAAATCAAAGTTATCAAAGATAGATCATTCTTCTTCTGTTGAAAGTTCCTCTTTCCAGTCATTATCTGACTTATACTGAGCAAAGTAATCTTCTTTAAAATCGTTTAATATTCTTTCAATATCATGTTCTGATTTAATCAGATTATTAGATAAAGTTTTACTTTTAGAGATTAAAGACCTGTGCTTTTGTCGAAGACGTTCACGAAGTTTTAGTTCGAGTTTTCTTATCTCTTCCTTAATTGAAACGTCGGTGAGATATAAGCCATCATAAACCCAGATTTCTAATTTTTGGTTTTCTGGATCAATTTTCCTTAACGAGAAATCTTTGAGAGGTAATTGGAGAAAAGGAACACAGTTATCTTTGAACTGATTCAAAGCTTGATCAGAGAATTTTGCGGTGTTTTCAGGAATAATTACACCACGAATCCCAAAATCAATCATTTTTTGAGCTGTTTGAGCCCCACCACCACTAGGATCAAGGACCAAGACAATATCAGCATTATTTAATCCGTAATTCTTTTCAGCTTCTCGAATAGAAATCTCTGAAAAGGATTTTATAACTTTCAAAGGGATTTCTCTCCCTTTCACCCAGAAATTTTTTATCTGTTTCAGTTTTTCCATTTCTTGTTGGTTTTTCCGAAGCGTTCGTCGGATTTGTTGATTTTCCTCTTTTATTCGTTTTACTTCCCTTGCAACAGCTTCGGAAATTCGTTTTTGGGTTTTCTTCGCATGTTTTAACCGTTCTTGTTCGTATTTATCCTTTAATAATTTATGTTTAGCTTTCTCTTCTTGTGCAAGTTTTCGCCAATAGGTTGTTTCTTGATCCAATTTATCCAGTTCTTCATAAATTGCTTCAATCTTAGCTTGGAGCTGTTCATTTTCATGTTTTAATGATATTGTTATATGGTTCCTCCCGTTCTCAGTCGAAGCTCCTTCTAAAACATTTTGTCGATCATAAAGTAGTTGAATCGCATTTGAAATACTATTTCCTGCAAGGACTAATCGCTGAATTTCAGGTAATTTTGATTCCAATTCTGGATGAGATTCGAGGACATTTCGTTGAATCTTAGTTAATTGCTCTTTTAGCGAATTAAATGCCTTGAGTGCTCCAAAAAGCGCATCTCTCTCATGACTATTTAGGTGTCCATAATTTACAGTCAAGTCTCTGTAATTATGTAAATATTCCCGCTTCTGAGCTGCTGAAGCAAGAGTAATAGGTGTCATCAATTTAGCACCAGTCATTTTAGCTATTTTTTCAACTGTTGCTGGTGCTGGCTTTATATCCGCGGTCACACAAGTAATTTTGCCATATCTTGATGCTACCCGAATTATCTCTGAAATCCCACATTCTCGCTTAGATCCTAAATATATAACATGGCCAGTTTTTAGATCAATTACAGCAATTCCAGTTGTAGTACCAGGATCGATTCCTAGAATGACATTCTTAAGAGAACGACTCGCAGGTGCAATGCTAACGTCAAGTGGTTGAAAATCTAAGGTAGTTTTTGTTATTCGTTCCAATTTCACGCGAACAAGCTCTGTCGATAGAGATTTCAATACGCTCTTTATTTCTGGGATGAGCTTTTTTTCTACTTGACAAAAATAAACCCGTCGTTGAGGATACTCGAAAACTTCCCAGGATATGTCTTTTTCCCGCAAAACTACTTCAACTGCATCAGCAGTTTGATGAACTGCGCTGCGACTTATCCTTTCGTAACGAGGCGCTGACCATCCTCCTCGTCCATGACTTTTCTTCTTTGAAACTACAATACGGATTTCTTCTTCAAAGGCAATTATTTCATACCCAACACGCTTCTGGCACAAAAGAGCACATACTTCTGCTGTTTCAATAGATGTAAGTTTTTTTGAATTACTAGGAAAGCTTAAAGCTTTTTTCAGTTTGTGTTTTTGCATTAAGATGGCAAGTTTTTCCATACCGGTTCTAGGATTACCTGTGACTTGAACTAACGTTGTAGTAGGAGGGATTTTCTGTAGAAATTTAATTATACCTTGAGCATTCGGAGTTAACTCAAAAATATTGTCCATAGCAATATAATCAGGCTTTAAATCATAGATTTTTTGAAATAAACTACGCCTATTGACTTTAGAGTACTTATCCAAGTGATCTCGGGAGAGCACAGCCAATGAAAAAACTGTTGAACTCCGTCCTTTACTAGAACGAGATAGAATATCTAAGCCAAAAATAACAGATGAATCCGCCATATTTACAAACCATATGCTTTTCAAGGTTTATTAAGATATTTCTCTACTATTTCTGAAACATTCATCTTAGTGGTCATTTTGAACTTTTTTTCAAAATAGTTAAGAATGTTCTGGACGTCTCTTCTCAGAATTACCTCTGCTTGTTCTGAATCTACTTCGATATATTGTGGCCAATCAAATAGAACAGGATAATTGTCCTCGTCTAAGCGTATATTATATTCACTTAAGTCGCCGTGAATATAACCCTGTTTATAAGCGCCTTCTATTTCGTGCAGGATATTCTCAAATAATTCTAAGATCACCTCTTCTGATGAAAATTCATTTTTCTTAATTCGATAAAGATCTTGTCCAGTCACAATTTCCATGGCAACCACATGTCTATTTTGTACAATAGGCTTAGGAACACTTATTTTTTGGTAAAAAAGCGAGTTAAGCGCTGTAAATTCCCTTTCAGCAGAGAGCCGACTCTCATAGAGTGGTGAAATGTGTCGTTTTTCTGCTAAAAATGCACGATGTTTTCGAGTTGCCCGGAAATCCAACTTTCCCAATCTGTGAAATTTTAAGATGAATTCATGACCATCATCATCCACGGCAAGATGAATTATACTTTCCTTTCCTGCGCCAATTTCTGGGCCAATTTGAGCAACAATTCCTTTCTCAACTAAAGCTTTCAATGCTAAAGCATCATATCCTAAGAAAGTCAATGCTGCTCCTAAGTAATGACGCTGCATGAGGGAAATCAGTTTTTTCCGCTTGAGTTTTCCCAATTCTCCCTGGATTCTTTTCTCCGAGTAATGTAGATAAGCAGCAATCTCTTCAACGGGAACTATTTCATACTTAGCCATTTGAACTTCAATGACAGATAGAAGTCGAAAATCAAACTGTGTCAAATCACGAAAGAATTCAAGGATAGATAATGGCATAGTTAAGCCCTAATCATCAATCGCGGTCAGCAAGTGCAACTCTCGTCATCAGTCACCAGAGCCAGAGACTTCTGTCTCTTTGACCTCCGTAGACCGTCATTTTCATCATAAGGGGAAGTTTATGACTTCCTCTGCAAATTCATCTATAATCCTATTTAATCATTTTAAAATAACAGTGTATCTCAATAACTGCAAAAAATTGGCTACTTTCTTAATTGATACCATAAGCATAAGCTTGGTTTGGATCTATATCAAGTGTAATCTCTTCCTCTTTTTCAAGGGGATCCCCAGTTAATAATTTTCGATGTACCGTAATATTAACCTTATTTGCGAGTTCAACTATTACATACTCTAGTGTTCCCATGAACATTGATTCCACGACTAATCCTGAAATCGAGGTATCTGTAGGTTCTTTGTTACGAAAAATCTCTAACATTTGGGGTCTAAGTATGACTTGAGCTCTCTCATTCAACCTTAGACCTATTATTTGATTAGAAATAAAGCATTGGTTCGTATCAGGTAAGCACAATAAAGCTTTATTTTCTTCCAATTCTCGTACTTGACACTCAATGAGATTTGCTTCACCAATGAAAGCCCCTATAAAGGAGTTTTGTGGCTGCTGCCAAATTTCCAATGGAGAGCCTACCTGCTCAATTTTTCCTTTATTCATAACTGCAATTCGATCGGATATTGAAAGAGCTTCACTTTGGTCATGAGTAACAAATATTGCTGTAAGGCCAATTTTTTTGATTAACCCCCTGATTTCTGAACGTGTTTCGATCCGTAATTTCGCATCAAGATTAGAAAAGGGTTCATCAAGAAGTAGAACGGCAGGATTTACAACAATTGCACGGGCTACTGCGATTCGTTGTTGCTGACCTCCTGAAAGTTCTGAAGGTTTACGATTTATCAATTCATCAGCGTAAACCATCTTTAAAGCGTCTTTTACCCGTTTTACTCTTTCTTTTTTCGATGCGCGTCTTTTTCCAAGAGTTAGGCCAAATTCCACATTTTTTTGCACAGTCATATGAGGCCAAAGGGCATAAGATTGAAAAACCATTGCCATATCTCTTTTACGTGCTGCGAGATGAGTAATAGGATTAAGAGTATTAGTATCTGGCTCCTTAAAGTATATTGCGCCACCATCAACTTTTTCTAATCCAGCAATAGATCTTAAAGTGGTCGACTTACCGCATCCAGAAGGACCGAGTAAAGTAATAATTTCACCCTCATAAATGTCTAAATTAACACTATCTACTGCAATAACTTCTCCAAATTTTTTTGTTAAATTCTCAAGTCTGATAATTGGGATCTTTTCGCTCAAATTTTTACCCTCGATGTAGTTCTATACATTTATGAGATGATTTTTGTATTAAATACTTGACCAGGCAGTTAGATTTAAAAAGGTTCGTTGGTTAAAAAACGAAACGAAAAAATTAAACTTTTTAAGATAGGAATATTGCATAAATAAAACCAAATACTGTATTTAATAGCGGTTTTATAATTTTAATAACTTTTTCTAAAGAAAATTTGAGCTCAATGTTTAATACGGAAAATTTTATTTCAAATTTTCTAATATTTTGCGATTTATATATTTGAGTCGGAAAGAAATTAGTAGTCAGATTAGAACTCACAAAAATTTAAAAAGGAGGTGGGGATGATTATTGAAATATGAACTATAACTTTATAGAAGACTAGTTATAGTTTCTATGATTGATAAAAGTAAAAAATAAGAAAAATTGGATATTTATCAAAGAAAGAGGCAAATAGAGATGAAGAAATCAATAAAAGTTTCATTGATCGGAATTTTAGCTTTAGTAACATTCTTACCACTAAACCCCATACTAGCCTCAACGACAAGCATCGAAGCACCAATGGCTGACACTCTCATTATTTTACACCCTCATAGTGCCGATTTTGCTGGTTATATTATCAGCGGTTTTCGAAATTGGTATTCTACAGAATATGGTACCACGATAGATGTAACAACTTTGGAAAAGGATTCTGGAGATTGTTACACAGAGGTTGATACTTGGGCTGGTTCCCCTGGGGCTGATGTTTGGTGGGGCGGAGGCCGATACTACTTTGAATTGGCTCGTAACGATGGATGGCTCCAACCTTACACAGTTGCAGAAGATGGTAACATTTCAGACATCTTTAATGGATGGCCTATGAAAGAACCTGCCTCAGCTCCTGCATGGTATGCTGCAGCTATCTCTGGCTTTGGTATCATGTATAACGAGGAAATACTTACTACAGATAATCTCCCCATCCCTACTATGTGGACTGACCTAGCTGATCCCAAATATCAAGGCTATATAGTCATGTGTAACCCCGATGATAGTGGTTCTACCGCTGCAACAGTAAAACAAATTATAATGGAAATGAATGATCAAACTGATTCTACCAAGATCACTACTGCAGCTGATATTTCAGAAGCGTGGCAATTCTGGGCAAAAGTTTCTGGAAATGTGGGCGTGTTTACAACATCTAGTTCCGCTGTTCCTGCGGAAGTTTATGAAGGTAATTATGCTATTGGAATTACAATTGACTACTATGCATGGGCTAAAATGGCTTTAGACCCAACTGGTCCATTCAACTTTAACTACGGTGGAGCATCTACTTTTAGTCCTGATCCTGCAGCTGTTCTAGCAGGTGCTCCTAACATGGTTCAAGCACAACGGTTCATGGATTATCTCACTAGTACAGAAGGCCAGGAAAAGGTTGGTGCATATAGAATTCCTGCTAATATAAAAGCGGTTCCAGATAGTCGACTTGTTCCTCGAGCTTGGGATGATAATGGCGACATGAACCCAGATTTCCCTGCTATAACACCATTCAACGTTTCTCTTGACGATGCTATACATTACCCTGTAGAGAAATTGTATAATTATTGGCTTTGCAAGAACCACGATGCAGTTAAAACTGCATGGATAGCTATTGATGATGCAACTGACGCAACTGCAAAGGTTAATGCCCTTGATATGTATACCACATTTCCTCCAGATTTCAATGGTACCATGGCTGGTTTAATGGACCTTGATACTGGTTCTGCAAACAGAGTCGTTTGGCAGAATTTTGGCAAAAATAGCTTTGGTAATGCTACACTAGAAGCAGCCGAGGACTATGGTGATCCTATAATTCACCCCACATTAACGACCTCTACTACTGAACCTGGTACAGGGCAAGCTCCTGGCTTTGAAATAATTTTACTTCTTACTGGTATTGGAACGTTAGTTCTATTGCGACGAAGAAAGAAATAATACTAGATAAGAATACTAAAGGGCTGTATCTAAAGAATAACAGCCCTAACTACTCTCCTTTTTTATTTTACATAGTTTTAAAATTAACAAATTCCGAGGAAAGCATTAATATCTTTCTTTGACACTCTTACTGTGTTACAGGCCTATACAAGTGCTTATATTCGAATTAATATTATTAGTGGCATGTTTTAACATCATCTGATCTTTTATTGTAGAAAGTCTAAAATCTCTCCTAAGAAATTTATTTATTTTAAATAGAAGAAATTTTTATAATTAAATAAATGAATGATGGACAAAGTTTTTCATACAATTTAGAAGGGTCAATAATGGTTTCACAGACATCCACTAGCCAAATAACGAAACAATCTTGGGCATTTTTAACAAAGTTTGAATTACGTTCAATAATGCTATTCTCAATTCTAATGTTTTTTTTTAGTTTTTTCATGTTTTTACCAATAATGAGTGTTTCAATAAGTGCATTTAATTTTACTGACTCCCTTGATTTTACAGTTACTTCATTAGGGAGTATATTGGGCAATAATTTTTTCGATTTCATCAAAATTCCAATACCAAATTTCTTTAAACATTTTTTATATTGTTTTGAAAATCCTGCTTATCGACGAAGCATATTAAACACTCTTTTCGCTGGATTAACGACCACCATCATCTGTAGCATTATTGGTCTTACTGTTACCATTATTTTTAGCCGATATACTTTTTTTGGGAAAAAATTTTTCCAGGTATTAACCGTCTTACCCTTAGTTTCGCCACCTTTTGTCGGAGCGTTAGCTGTAAGCCGTCTCTTAGATAAAAATGGTATTGTTACTAATTTTCTTCAGCTAATTGTTCCAGGATTACCTAGTTTGTTGACTAGTTCAATTTGGGGAATCATATTCCTTCAATCAATTCACCTTTGGCCTTTGATATTTTTCAATACTTCAGCGTCATATAGTAAAATTGATCCTGCTCAAGAAGAACAAGCGAGAAATCTGGGAAGCTGGAGTCTCAATCTTTACCGACAAATCATTTTACCATTGATTACCCCTGGTTTCATAGCTGGTGCTGTACTTGTTTTTATGTGGTCTATTGGTGATTTGGGCACTCCTATAGTTTTGAATTTTCCTGAATTTGCTCCATATCTCGCCTTCAGGGAGATCAAGGATGAAAGAAAAGTGGATATTGAATCTGCTCTCGCCTTAGTGATCATATTACTTGTCGTTAGCTTAATTGCACTCTTCTTCGCCTCCAAAATCGTTGGTATGAAAGATTATGCTCCTGAAAAAGTATCTGGAATGGATCAGGTAAGGATGATGCAGAAAGCATCGAGAAGCAAGTCCTTATTAATCTTAACAATCCTCACGAGCCTCTTAGTAATATCTTTATTACCTCATATTGGAATAATTCTTGTTGCTTTCATAGATAGAATTAGGTATGGTGAAATAATACCTACCCTTTGGACTCTAGATGGTATTCAATATACTATAGAAAAGACAGACGCCATAACATTGGTATTTAATTCTTTAATCTATTCAACTTTAGCAATGCTTCTGACAATTTCAATTGGAATAATTGTAGGATATCTACTAATTAGAAAGAAAAATCTTAAAGGGATCAGCATTGTGATGCTGATCATTGGTGTATATATTGGATTATTGATTGGAGCACAATTATCTAGAGGTTTAGCAAGTGTGGCGGAAAAGAACCTTATGATGATCGGATCTACAATTATCATAGCTGGTATATTTTTTGTTATTGGCAGAACATTTAATCTTAGATGTTTAGAAATCTTTTCAACAATGCCATTTGCTGTTCCAGGAATAGTCCTAGCAATTGGATATTTGACTTTTTTTGCCCCTATTGATACATTCTGGGGTTTCCTGCCACCTCAATTAGATACAATTCCAATCATTGGACTATTCACAGCCATTTTAAGACAAATTCTTCTTTCTATCGCTAATAGTCCACTAGAATTTCGATTTAGTGAATTTTGGTTTATTTTTGTTGTTTCATACTCAGTGAGAAGGATGCCTTATGCAGTTCAATCATCGACAGCTGTCCTTAGGCAGATTCATGAATCGCTAGAAGAAGTTGCCTACAACCTTGGAGCTTCAACTGCTTCTACCCTCAGACGAGTAACTATTCCACTTATGGCAAGTGGAGTATTAGCTGGAGGAGTCTTAACATTTATTACAAGTTTCACTGAAGTATCCACTTCTATAGTAATAACGCCAATCAAAAACCCCTTTTCTCCAATATTTCCCTTCAGTCGAAAATCAGATCCTTTAACAAAAGGGATTTATGATGAAATCTCACGTGGTGGAGAAGTGATGCCTGCGGGAATCCTGGGATTAGTTCAACTACTAGTAGCAACAATTGGTATGGCAATAACCCAGAGGTTACTGGGTGAAAGGACTGGAACTGCTTTCGGAGGTTGACTACATGTCATCACAAGATGTTAATGGGAAGATAGTACATTATTCAAAGTTGATGATAAACAACCTCTTTAATCTTTTAAAAAGCATGCCAAGACTAATTAATGAATATAAATCGGCTATAATAATAATAATTGCTTGGATTTCAATCAGCGAAATTGCTGGTTATTCCATCATAGAGCTCTTTACAACCATTTTCAAACTTATAATTTACCCATATAATTGGATAGTGTATAAAACACAATTTGAGCTTACGGGAATTCCTGAAATATTTATCTTAATAATCCCATTAGTAGTCTTGATCACAGTTGGTTTCCTAATTATTATATCGACTGAAGATTGAACTGTTATATTATCGTAATCGAGATAATGGTTACATTTCTCATAATAATCTCGATTTTTTTATTAAAATTGTTATTTTTTTTTCTGAATAGATACTAAAAGAAGAATGTCCGCCTTTAGGAAAATTTTCTAAGTTTTAGAACGATTAGAATACTGATTATAAATTGAAATATGAACCCCAAGAAATAAAGGAAAAAACTAGTAAATTGAGCCTCAACAACGTCCCGTAGAGGAATTGACTCCATTATAACACTTGCAGAGGTCAGATCAAGATTTTGAATTTGTGCGGTATATAGAAGGGAATACCCAATTGGGGGAAACAAAATCATTATTGAAATGAAAACAAAAAATGAAGCGAAGAAATAAAACCCACTAGTAATTGTCAAGGCTGTAATACATCTAGGTGAATATTGCTTTGTGACTTCGTTGAGCCATATTGAGAATTTCAGAAGGAGAGGGAAGAGTAAAAAGTTAACGATTATCACTAAAATTGACCAGTTTCTGGCCTTATCTGGGTAACCGTTAATTCTGTAATAAGCATCGTTGATTTTCGTTAAAGACAATGTCATTTGATAATCACCCATCATTAAAGTATGGATACTCCCATATAAACTGATAATTAGCATAAAACCAAAGAATAATAAGAGATAAAGGGCTATTCTTTTTCCCTCTTTTCCTATTTGTTCTTCATGAGACGATGAAAATAAATATACACCAAGTGCTAGAATTAGGAAACTTAGAAGAAGGATTAGAAAGAATATATATTGTAATGCTGAAAGAGTCTCCGATAAAGCTTCAAAATCTTCTGAGGAAAGAAACCCGAGTTCTATTACAGTATCTGGAAATAAGTAAATAACAATTTTAAAGAGCATTACGATGATTTCTGGCAAAGTTATTATACCAAAGCCTAAAATACTTAATTTCAGAAAATTAAACCATTTGTAATCTGTGTCTTGTCTCATAACTAACACTTCACTTGTTTCTATAACGATAGAGGGAATATTATAAAGTAATTTCGGCCAAATTATTCTGATTTCCGAAAGATAGACAGTATTAGTTATTTCTGGTTGTTATGACTATTCAGATTTTAATTTTCGTGAGGGAATGAATTCTTCTTTTAGAAAACTAATAAGTTCGCTAACCGATTGAAATGTTTTATCTGCAAAGAAACTTGTGAATGGACTGTAGATTTTGGTAGGAAAGACTGCAAACACGTATTTATTGTTTCGAAATCCATATGCTTGCTCATTCACTACTCCTGAAGAATGAACGATTTCTGGATAAAAAATTACAACCATGGTCCCTTGATCAATTAGCTGAAAATCACGATATACCGTTTGGTAAAAATCATATACACGAATATCTTCAGGAATTTCCTCGTAAACCTTTTCTAGTTCCATTGTCCCAGGGTCAAAAACAACGAATCCTAAACTTCTCAGCTCTTGTGCTAGATTTTTAATATCCTTTTTTTTTTCTTCGTCCCTAATGTGGGTCATGGGGTAAGATAAGTATACTTTTTCACTCACTTCATGCTCAAATATTAGACGATATAGGGTCTCGGGAGGTTGTCGGCGAGCAATAATATAGAATGGTTTCTTCATGGTCTCAGCCATCAGCTTTGTCGTAAATACTTCTTCTTCTTGCCAAATTCCAAGCTGATAACGATTATTCATCCCCTTCCAAAGGGGATTAGCTTCCAGATTATTGTATATATCGTTTATCACATTAATAATTGTAAGAAAGAGATCAGGTTTCAGTTTAGTCAAGTAAAAGAAATCTAGGCCAGGCATTAGATGTTGACGCCACCTAAATGTTGCATGAGTGTTAATAATTATTGCTACATTGTCATGATTTTTTTCATGCTCTTCCACTTCACGGAGGATACGTTCAAAGACTGTTGAACGTAATGCTTGTAAGGTGGGGGGGGAGAGATCAAGCATTTTTTCTCGTTTCACATCCATTCTAAGCTCCTTTGCTGTCTTCCACATCATAAGGTTTGTACTCATCACTACAAGCTTTTTCTTTGGAAAATTCTTTTGAAGATATAATTTTAGATCATTAACAGCGTCTGAACGACCCGAACCACTGATACCACTCACGATGACTCGCATGCTTTCTCACCTTGCCTATAGAGAAGGCAGACTTATTCTCTAAATGCGATTATTGTACATACAATAATTTCTTTCGGTTAACTTTTTCTCTAAGTTAATTAAACTTTTCATTTAAATGAGAAAATGATTCAAATTCATCCATATTATTCAAATTTAGGTTAGTCTCATGGTTAAAATGGTAAATAAAATAGAACTCAAAGAAACCAGTTTAGTTGCATTCGATTTCGATGGAACTCTAACGACTGCGAAATATAGATCCTCCTGGCAAGCTGTTCACGAATACTTCGGTACTTGGGCAAGCCATGGAGAACCAGCTTTACAAAAATTTCTAAGACACGATATAACGTATTATGAATTTTGTAAACTAGATGCTGAAGCATGGATAAACAGAACTGAAATCGAATATCGAAGAGCTCTTGATACAATCAAGTTACGGGAAGGAGTGAACGAATTTATTAACTTTTTGAGAAAAAACGAGTGTATTTTGGTCATAATATCAATGGGCTTGGGTGATATTGTGGAAAGATTTGCTTATAACTTCAATATTGATTATTGGATAGCAAATAATATCATTCGACGTAACAATATAATTACTGGAGAAGTTGAGATAAATATCGATTTAGGAGAGAAAGGTAGAATTCTTGAAGATATTTTAGAACAATTTCATATCCAACCCCAGAATGCGATTGCAATTGGAGATGCCTCTGCTGATCTTGAGATGTTCGATGTTGCTGGTATTTCAATTGCTATAGAACCCCACTCCGAGCGTGTTGCAACAGCAGCAGATTTTGTGAGTCACACAACAAATTTAAAAGATTTAATATCTTTTTTTGAAGTTGAAAACCACAAATCTTTTCAACCATAAGTACCTAAAACATAATATTAATTGGTAGACAAATTTGACATTTTATGTATTATTTTGATTTGTTAATCCGTCGTCAAATCTGTATTTCGCGACACTTTCTATATCGTGTTAATTTTTTTCTATGTTCTGGTATTGATTTTGCTGTAATTACTATTCGACACTTAATCTAATTGGAAAGATTAAGGTCTTTCTCTCACTTTAGAAGAAGAGATAACGTAAAATGGATTTTCTTCAGGCCCTAAAAAGAGGAATGCGGCGCGAAGAGCGGCTAAATTAATAATAAAAATTATTATTAATAACCCTGGAACTGCAGCAATAATAAATGTACCAAATAATAGCGTACATACTCCTACAACAAGGATAACAGTCTTGAACAGCTTTTTCTGCCTCATTTCATTAGATCCTTGGAAGTTATCGGGGAATGCATAATCGACAGAAACAGAGCTTAAATTAAAAACAAGGATTGAAACCCAAATCATGTAAATGATAAAAATTACAAAGAATATAAGTAAATCAAGCCCGTGAATTTCGGTAGAAAGATGAAATACACTATCAACAATTAAAAAAAGAATAATGCATATACCAAATAAGAAATCGAATAAGCTAAATTTCAATTACATACCTCTTCTCAATTCTATTATTTCCATTCTTAGATAGGGTATTTTTTGAATTACATCATTTTCTTAAACACAATTAGTCAGATTTCCTAATAGATGATTTAAATAAACATTTCAATGTTCACTTTCAGGATTAAATAGGTAAAAAGCCTCTTTACCTGCAAAACACACAGGACATATCCAATCGGTTGGTAGATCTTCAAAAGGTGTATTGGGAATTACCTTTGCCACACCATTTCCGATTTCTGGTTTATAAATGTACCCACAAACCTTACATCGCCACCAACCTTTTTTCATAGGTTTCTAGTACCTCATTTTCTTAACTATCAATAAATCAGAAACTTTAGATAACATCAACTATACCATCAGCAGTAAGACCAAAAATTGCTTCATTTTCCGGGAGAAGAGGACTATCTACTACTCGAGCAATACGTCGTTCGCCTTTGGATTTTCGAAGATAAACACGAGTCTGAGCGGCATGACCTACTATATGCCCACCAACAGGAGCAGTTGGATCTCCAAAGAACTGGTCTGGTTTAGCATGAACTTGATTTGTTACTATAATAGCTAGATTTCCAATCTCTGCTGCTCGTAAAATCGTGTGGATATGTTGATTTAGCTTTTGCTGACGAGTTGCTAAAGTACCTCTCCCAACATATTCAGCACGAAAATGAGAGATTAAGGAATCTACCACAAGTAGCTTAATTGGTTCTGTAGGCAGGTGATCCTTGATCATTTTCTCAACTAACACCATTTGGTGATCACTATTGTGAGCTCGGCCATGTAAAATGTTTTCAAGTAATAAATCTTCATCCAGGTCATCCTTCCAACGAGCTGCCATCTCAATAATGCGTTCTGGACGAAAGGTGCCCTCACTATCAACGTAAACTACTTTGGGATAGAAATCATCTTCTTGTAAACCACCTTTTTCTTTTGGCAACTGTACTGTTACACATAGTTGATGGGCTAATTGTGTCTTACCTGTACGAAATTCTCCATATAATTCTGTAACTGCACCAGTTTCAATTCCTCCACCAAACAATTCATCTAGTTTCTGGCTGCCAGTTGTTATTTTAGCCAAGTCTTTACGTCGAGCTAGTACTGATTTTGCGGTTTCAAAATCAATATCTAAAGCTTCTCTGGCAGATTCAATGATTTTTGCTGCTGTTTTCTCACCTAAACTAGCAACTGACATCAACTCACCAATAGAAACTGTAGCGATTGATTCAAGAGTAGAAAAACCAGCCTCAACTAATTTAGCAGCAGTTGAAGGGCCTATTCCTGGTAGATCTGTTATGGTTGTTACTTTTTTCTCTTTTACTTGGATTATAGTCTCATCAGTTTGTTTCCTTGGTGTCATTGTTCTCAATAACCTACAGAGAGATTTTTCTTGACAAATGGAATTAAGTCTTTTCTATTATATGTATAGAATAATTATATCGAGAAAATGAGCTCCTTAAATCTTTATTGCTTTAAAGAAATACAGTAAAATGAAAAACCTTTCTGCATGTATAAAGGTCCTCTATCATTATGAGTCTTCTAAATAAGTTGATTATATCTTACTATTATAATGAGCTTCTAGTACAACCGTATTTATTTGATTAATTATAGAAATAAAATATTCTTTTATTCCATATGGGGGTAATTTCTACTTTATTCTGTGCAGAAAAATGTATTTTGCCTCAAAATTTACTGTATGGATCGATAAGATAAATATTAGAACTTTGGTGTTTAAGAAATGAAATAAGTTATTTATTCCGAAATAAAATAAAGGAATATTATCAAAACATTAAACTCAGTATTTGAAGGATTACAAAAATCCTTATATCATTCGATCTTTCTTCATATTTTACTAAGCTGCAGCAGGAACATAGATAAAGTAGGCTGAAGAAATCAAATGAAAGGGATCAACCTTGATCAAGCATAAAATCATCAAATTAAAACTGAATATTGCTGGAACTTTAATAAGAAAGCGCCATGGTGTATCTCCAATTCTAGCGACAGTTATAATATTTGGTTTAATAATCGTTGGGGTTATGGTGACTTTTGTGCAAATTGTACCTTATATTGAACAAGCAAAAAGTGAAGAAGCTGTCTCAACTGTTAGTAATAGCTTCATCAAAATAGATACAGCCATAAAATCTTTACTTAGTGAAAGTGGGACCCCTGGGGGCCTTCGAACCATTTTCATCACAAAACCAAGTGGAAAAATTGATTATGATCCGACACATCATTACATTTCATTAAGATTATTAGATCAAGATAGAAATTCTGTTCACACGATAATCGATCAACAAGCGATTTCGGTTCTTGACTGGGTTTATAATTGCCCACGGGCGATTGTTCCTCGTGGAACTACAAAATATTTGACAGGACCGAATCCTTATGAAATTCGTGAGCCTGTGTTTTTGACTGGACCATTTTCTTCGACTTCATTCCAAGACCTAACAAATTTGACTCTAACAAACGAAAAGACTGATAGAAACCATCATATAAGGTTGAATTATCGTGTTTCAATCTATGTGACAATTGAAACACAACCAGAACCAGAAATTCGTTTTCAGGTATTTCTTATACTACTTTCAGCCGATTTCGAAACTCTACACAGTCAATATAAACAACTTACAATTCGTTCCCAACAGAATTTTTCAACACCGATCACATTGGAACAAAATGTAGCAATCTCAACTTTAGAACTAGTTTGGGATAATCATCAACAAGCTGGAATATTGACCTCCTCTTTGTGGAGTACTAAAAGTATTCAAGGTTTAAACCAAGTTAGTCTATTCAACGTTGTAATTCAAACATTAATATATAAAATTAGTATTGAAACTTCTTAAGAAAACTGCAAAAGGTAGTTTAACATGGCATCTCAGTATATTACCTTTATAATCATCTTCACTCTTGGTTTAAGCTTAGTTATAATAACTAATAGTATTTTCTTGAGTGTGAATGAACAATTTCGAGCTAATATAGCTGAAATCGAAATGACTCGAATCTTAAGCTTAATCCAATCACAAGTTCATAGAAATCTTCTTTTTCACACGGACACTCAACAGACTATTGAACAAGAAATCGAACTCCCTGGACTTCTGGGACAAGGACTTCGATATACAATCGAAATATCTAATTCTAGTGAAAACCATGACATTACTTTGCGTGGTTTTACAATGAATAATGAAATCGATCAAATAGCCACGATCTCTTTAGGTTCGAAATATACAATTGTAGCGCAAGGTGAATTTCATAGTACAACCCCATTCCTTACTTTACATATTGAAAAGGATGTAGATTATATTACAATTATCATTTCATAAATTAAATAAAGTTGAAATTTGATAAAATCGATAAATAGACACAATTAACTTAATAGAAAAGACTAAAAAGTAATGAGCAATAGAATATATTGAATTAACTGAAAGAAATTGAATTGATTTGTTAAAAAGGAGCGACAGATAGATGGCCGAATCAAGTAGCTTAATTAGAGAAACTTATCCTTTAATACCCCCATTTAGTTACGCACTAGTAGCTACAGACCCTGAAAGCAAACAAACAAAGTATACTGTTGTTGAAGTTCCTTTAAGTACGAGAGAAAAAGAGATTCTCGATATGATAAAAAATGTCCTTGAAGAGGAATTGGACGTTGATTTTAATGTCCTTAAGTCACCTGAAGTTGCACGTGACTATCTTCGACAAAAAGTTATTGGAATTGCGAAGGATTACGGGTTAAAACTTGATGAAAAAACATTTGATAAAATAAACTATCATATTTCCAGAGATTTTGTTGGTTTTGGGCCAATTGATGCAATGTTGAAGGATCATAATGTCGAAGATATTTCTTGTGATGGTGTAGGAATCCCCGTGTATATTTGGCATCGAAAGTTTGAAAGTATTCAGACTAATATCAAATTTGAAGAAGAAGAGGATTTAGATGCTTTTATCATTAAATTGGCACAACGAGCTGGACGTCATATTAGTGTAGCGCGACCTTTACTAGATGCAGCTTTACCAGATGGCAGCCGTCTCCAATTAACCTATGGTAGGGAGGTTACTCAAAGAGGAAGCACGTTTACCATTCGGAAATTTCGCTCTGATCCATTAACAATAACTGATATGGTCATGTTTAATACAATTGACGAAGATCTTGCAGCATTTTTGTGGTACGTATTAGAAAGTCGAAATTCCATTGTAATAGCTGGTGGCACAGCAGCAGGGAAAACATCATTATTAAATAGCTTGGCGATGTTTATAAGACAAGGAATGAAAATTGTATCAATCGAAGATACCGCAGAACTTCATATCCCTCATGAAAATTGGATTCCAGCAGTTGCGCGAGAAGGGTATGGAGGACGTGAAGCTGATGGAACTCGTAGAGGAGAAGTATCGATGTATGATCTATTACGTGCAGCACTTCGTCAAAGACCTGATTATCTATTTGTAGGAGAAGTAAGAGGTGCTGAGGCTTATAATCTCTTTCAAGCAATGGCAACTGGTCATACTGGAATGGGTACAATCCACGGAGACAGCGTGACAGGAACTATAAGAAGATTAGAAAACGAGCCTATGAATATTCCAAGAACATTAATTCAAACTTTGAACTTTGTCCTTGTTTTACGCAAAGTTCGGCGTGGGGATAAACAAGTACGACGTGTTATTGAGTGTACTGAAATCGTTGGTATAGATCCTGTAACTACAGAGCTTATTACAAACAAGGTGTTTGGTTGGAATGCTAGAGAAGATGCTTTCGTTAATTACGGCCGATCTTATGCATTAGAAGGGATTCAGGAAGCACAAGGATTAACAGAAGCACAAGTCTTCGATGAACTAGAAAGACGGAAAACAGTTCTCCGATGGATGGTAAAGAAGAAATTAGCTCACTTTACCCAAGTTTCAGAAGTTATCTCTAGCTATTACCAAAATCCTTTGGAAACAGTAGATCGAGCAAAAAGAGAATTAAAATCTATTTAAAATTTATTGCTTTGGAGCGTCTGTTCGTGAGCAAATTCATTAGAAGAGTTGGATATCTCAGATTTGGTAGATTCTTAGAACCATTAATAGAAAGGGGTAGCTTTGAGAAACTGAATACTAGCTTGAAAAAGGCTGGAATGGATATTTCCGTCCGTGCTTACGTAGGGAGTGCTTTGTTCACTGCAATATTATTGGGTATACTTACTACAATTGCCACCATTATATCAACTAATATTATACTACCAGAGATTAATCCAGATGCAGCCATAGAATCAACTCTCTTACTATCTATTGTACTTGGGATTATTATTGGAGTGATTTGTTTCCTCTTAACTTACTTTCCCTTCCTATATTGGCCTCAAATGAAGGCAAGAGATCGTCAAATTCTAATAGAAGCTGGATTAACCTCTACTGCATCTTATCTTTCAGCTATGTCAAGTTCAGGAGTTCCACCTGTCAGATTATTTTATTCATTAGCAGGAGAAGAATCAGTAGCCCCAGAAATTTCTAAAGAAAGTAAGAGAATAACACGTGATATTGAAATTTTCGGTTACGATATTTTAAAGGCTTTGCGTGTTGCTAGTGAACGATCTCCCTCTGAAAGGTTCTCCAAATTCGTAGATGGAATATCAGCGACTATCACAAGTGGAGGAGACCTGACATTCTATCTTTCTGCTGAAACAAAAGCATTGATGAAGTTAAAGGAGGAAGAGACAAAAGAATTAATTCAGCAGTTAGGTGTTTTAGCTGAAATTTTTATGATTTTAGGAGTCGTGGCCCCATTATTTTTTGTTGTGATAGTTGCCATCCTCTCTGTCATTACGTTAGAAGCTACCGCAATGACAGGAATAATGTTATTTTTGACTTACTTTCTTATGCCGGCAGGTTTAATTGGAATGATTTTATTAGTTTCTACAATTTCACGGGAAGTCTAGTGATCAAGGAGACTTATCAAAGATGTCTGAAGA
>JBHLKC010000006.1:46098-50929 GCA_048887065.1 Candidatus Hodarchaeota archaeon | reverse complement strand
TGCCGCGATCTTTTCTGAAGACCAAGTTTTTGGAGATCTTTTTAGTTTCGTGACTATGGGGTTTGAAGCAATCTTAATTATACCTGGTCTCTTCTTAATTATACCTGGTCTCTTCTTAATTATATTTGGTCTCTTCTTAATTCTCAAAGATAGATTGTATCGAAGACAGAACAAAATTCAAGTTCGCTGGAATTTTATTCTAAAGAATTGGATTGCATCAGAGGATTTAAAAACCAAAAAGACAGATGAAATCGTGATAATCAACACCAACAGTCAGGAAAGTGTAATCAAAGATCCAAGGCCAGATATAACATCTGGTTTAATTGATCTACAATCTTCTGAAAGGCTTGAAGATATTCACCTAACCCCAGAACAGTTTGAAGAATATCGAATAGAAAAAAACAATAATCAGGTTATTTCAGATGAATTAATTACTTTTCAAAATAATATAATAAATAAAGCCAAATTACTTGATTTTCATCAATACGAAGTCATTTTATGGTCTATCTGGTTCTTTAAACAAACCAAGAGGTATCAAAAGTTAGAAATCAGTGCTGATTCCTATTTGAAGGTCCTTAATCATTATAATAATTTTCTTGATGGCAAAATTAGCAGCTGAATTGCGTTAGAAAGAATTCTTCACCGAAATTACTAATCAATGCTTCAGCTTTGGAGGAAAATCTAATGGCAAAATATGTTATCTACCCAATAGGATTTATCCGCAAAAGAGAAAATGGAGACTACCTTGAGATCTTATCAGAATATAGATCAGCCATGTTGCATCTTGAAACAATTTCTCATATTTTTGTATTATGGTGGATTCACGAGTCCGATGATTCTAATGCAAGGAAAACTCTTTTAACAATTCCGAGAGTCACAAATTCTTTAGAATCTCCTCAAGAGATGGGTATTTTTGCTACCAGATCTCCAATGAGGCCAAACCCAGTTGGATTAACATTAGTCAAGATTTTAAGGGTTTCTGAAAGTCAGGTGTTTATCGATCACATCGATGCTTTTGATGGTACTCCAATTATCGATATTAAACCTTATCTTCCTAATGCTGATCGAGTGGAAAAGGATATAGAGCTTCCTCCATGGTTTCAACATCTACTTACTTCCCGTCCTTCCGATAAAAGGATTTCAAAAAAATGATGTTCAAAAAGAATTTCCAAAAAACTAGTTACATAGTTCGGAGGATATGTACAATCGATTTGTTAGCTAATAACAACCTTTTTCGCCTCTTTACCACTCATAAAATCAATATCGATTCTTCCTATCGTTACTCTTTTTATTGATTTTTCTGTTAACTGTTTTTCTATGACTGCTTGTGGATCAGTGTCTAGTTTATTGATCATATTTGTTAAAGCAATTCTTTTTTCTTCAGGATTGGCTATAAAACTCACTTTTCCTCTAAATTGGGCTGTTCTATATAGATGATCACAAGCCCCCTGCTTATAACCCATGTCTATTAGCGCTTGTCCCCAGATTCTATTATTAGTGGCTAAAATATCAATTTTTTTACCTTTACTAGCACAATGGAAATAAATAACATTGTTTTCTTGATCATAACCATGGCTTAAGGTGACTAGATACGGTTGATTATCTTGACACATTGCTATAGTAATGTGTTGGGCAGCTTGGATAATTTTTTTTATTTCATCAATATCCACGATCGCTTTTTCCTTGCGTCTAATTTCTCTCATTGCATTTACCTGATTACTATTGAAATTCCTTGTGATTTAAGAATGGTTATGCAATTAGAAGGTTTCTAATAATAAATATAATCTTAAAAGAATTGAATTTTACTTCATAAGAGCGATAGATCCTGTTCATAGTGGGTAGAAACATTGTTGTCATGCCATTAACTCCATAAGGCAATCACAAAATGAAAAATAAATTGGAGACCTTAATATGGATCCAATTGAAAGTATTATAGAGCAATTTCGTCAAATTCCTTCGCCTAAAATAATGTCTCCATCAGAGATAACTGAAACAATTAAGTCAATCCTTCCCATTGCTGAAGAATTTCTAGAGAACATCCCTAACAACTCGTTTAAAAGAACTGAGACATCAGCAGAAATAAATGAAATTTTCAACATAGACTTACCAGAAACTTCTGATTCTTGGGAAAAAATCATTTGTTTTTTAAAGACTGAAATTATTCCAAGATTTCCCTCAGTGGCAAACCCACATTTTCTGGCTTATATTCCTTCAGCTCCTGCTCCACCCGCTACTATTGGAGCACTTATAACTCCATTATTTAATCAATTTGTTGGTACTGTCATTGGATCTCCAGGCGGATCCGCCATTGAAGGATTAGCAATTAGGTGGATAACACAATTATTAGATTTAGATTCTTCTAGTTTTGGTTGTTTTACAATAGGTGGCTCAAGTGCAAACCTAACCTGTATCTATGCGGGTCTTGTTGATAAAGCACCTTGGAATATCATGAAAGATGGATTGACAAATAATAAGCGTTTAATGATCTATACATCGGACCAAAGTCACAATTGTATAATAAAAGTAGCTAGGTTGTTGGGACTGGGAGAAGAAAGCGTTAGGGTAATTGCAA
The DNA here is from genome assembly GCA_048887065.1 of Candidatus Hodarchaeota archaeon. Classification (GTDB taxonomy): domain Archaea; phylum Asgardarchaeota; class Heimdallarchaeia; order Hodarchaeales; family Hodarchaeaceae; genus Hodarchaeum. The sequence goes on along the minus strand of JBHLKC010000006.1, from coordinate 48,357 downwards.
GTGATAATTCATTTCGTTTAACTGCTGAAGCTGTTCGTACTGAAATCGAAGAAGATGAAAAAAACGAAGAAAAAATTCCCATAATGATTATTGCAACAGCAGGGACAACTAATACGGGATCAATAGACGATCTTCAAGGATTATATGAACTAGCTCAAGAAAAAAATTTGTGGTTTCATGTAGATGGAGCATATGGGGCATTTGCTGCACTTGCTATGCATGATATTTCAAAAGAACTAGCAGCAATAAAATACGCTGATTCTATTGCTCTAGATGCACATAAATGGCTTTTTTCTCCCTTTGAAGCTGGTTGTGCTATTCTGAAAGACGGTACAAAACTGAAAAATGCATTTGACTTAGGAGCAGAATACCTTAAAGACACAGAAATGGAGGAAGAGTTCTTTTTACAAAGAAATTTCAGATCATATGGCTTTCCATTATCGCGTGAGCTTCGTGGCCTGAAAATATGGATGCTCATTCGAGCCTATGGTAAGCAAGGATTAAGTAGCTTAATTACAAGAAATATTTTGGTAGCTGATTATTTAAGACAAAAAATACGTGAGCATCCAGATCTTAAATTAATGTCAACTGGGAAGTTATCCATTATATGTTTTAGATGGAATGGTTCGGATAAATTGAATGAAGAAATAATTACTAGGATTCAGGAGAGAAGGAAATTCTATTTGAGTCGAACAACGCTTAAAGGAAAGCCTACACTTAGAGTTTGTATTCTTAATCTCCATGCAACCCCAGAATTAATGGATGAATTTATTGAAGAAATTAAAAGTATCGTATCGGAAATAGACGAGTCTTTAACTGAATAAACAAAAGGGTCTCTGTTTTATCACTCATCCAAATTTAAAATTTGATTATTTTTTATTTTCTTCAAAGTGATTGAGGTGTATGTTTTATTTACGCCGTGAATAGATGAGATTCTCCTTTCCACAATCTCATGGAGATTTTCAATAGAACAGGCATTACCAATGCATAAAATATCATGGATTCCTGTCGTAATCTTAATTATATGTATCTCTGTTATTTTTTTTAGAGCAGTCAGGACATCATCCATTACAGTTGCATTAATATCTAATTCACAGATGAATTCTATTTCATAATCTAATTTCTCAGGATCTAATTCAATTGTAAATCGTTTGATAACACCTTTTTTCAATAATTTGTCTATCCGATCCGATACAGTTTGTGATGTAACTTCCACTTTTTTACCGATATCTTTGTATGTAGTTTTGGCATCTTTACTTAGCGAACGAATAATAATTTGATCAATTTTATCAATTGCATCTAGTGTCATTATATTAATACTCCTTTAGGAGTCTAAAATCTGCATATCGAAAATGTAGTATTGTATATTCCAATGTTTTTCTCTATAAATAATTATTTGTACTATTTTATTGAGAGGATGAGCTTCGGTTTAGTTTCCAAATTAACCAATAACGATGAGCAATACTTGCAGGAAGAAGAGCAGGCAGTAATACTATAAATCCTAGAAGAATTAAAGATATTTCAAAATCGGATGGCAATAGAGTTATTACAAGAAACCAAATTCCACCTGCAAAGATAATATATACTCCAATAAACACAATATAATCTGATAGAGTTTCAAATGCTCCTTTTGCAAACCCAAAGAATGCATTTACAAATAAAAGGAATAATTCAGCCATACCTTGAAGCATAAGATAAAGGAATTCACCAAAACCACGAATTATCGCAACTGCAGTTGCTGTTCCTCCCTTTATCACTGATCTTGCCCCAGCCAAAATTGAATCTATACCTAGATAGGCCCCAGGGATTGCTACTAGGATTAAGTACAAGAAAAGAAGGAAAATAGCCAAAATTTCATTGAGGTTGATAAAAATAATAAGTAATCCAAGGAGAACTGCAAAAGGTACAATGAGTATTGAAAAGCTTACTAAGCCATCTATTCCTGGGTTCATTTCTTTTTTTTCAGGATTTCGTGCAAAAAATTGAATTGTACGATTGGCATGAGCATAAGTTCTTGTTGGACGAGTTCGGCGAGTAAAATGTATTGTTGATTCGTTTTTTGGTTTTTTAGGTGGTTCTACTACTACATTAGTGATATCAAACTCTTTAAATTCATCCCTCGCTATTTTTCCCGCTTTACGAATTTCTCTATCAATAATATGTCCTGCATCTACAACCTTTTTTCCGAGGAACCTTCCTAGTTTCTTAGTCCTTGATTCTTTTTCTTCAGTCATTGTGAACTTCACTCTACTATTTTTT
>JBHLKC010000006.1:0-45998 GCA_048887065.1 Candidatus Hodarchaeota archaeon | reverse complement strand
TTCCGAGGAACCTTCCTAGTTTCTTAGTCCTTGATTCTTTTTCTTCAGTCATTGTGAACTTCACTCTACTATTTTTTTAACCAATAATCCATTCAAGAGTTTTTAAGCATTCTTTTCAAGGAGCCAAATAACATTGAAAAAATATTGATGGATGTTGAAACTGATCAATATCATCTATGCAATTTATGAAAAGATCTGAATGACAAACTCCGAACCTATGATCTTATTTTAAAAAGCCTTTAATCGAATTGTTTATTCATTTATGTTATAATTTGGTTAATATCTATCTTAAGATGCTCTCGGAATTCTAAATGTGAGTTAGAAGTGTCAAATCAGAAGAAATCCCCCAAAAAAAGATTTACTTATGAGGGAGAACATAAACAGAAAATTAACCAATTTCATCGTCAATTATTAAATTGGTTTGAACGAGAGGGTCGAGATTTGCCATGGCGGCGGACTCGGGATCCTTACAAAATCCTAATCAGTGAGATAATGCTTCAACAAACGAATGTTGAAATTGTTATTCCAATCTATAATCAATTCCTAATTGAATTTCCGACTCTTCAGACCCTTGCCCAAGCACCTCTTAAAAAAGTTAAATCAATAACTGATCAGCTGGGGTATAAACGTAGAGGCGAATACTTACATAATATTGCAAAACAAATCTTTTTTGAGAGAAAAGGGGAATTTCCATCATCATTAGAAGATCTTTTGAAATTAAAGGGGATAGGGCGATACACTGCTGGAGCTATCCTGAGCTTTGCATATGAAAAGGAGGATAAAACTTCCGCAATTGTTGATGTCAACGTAGAACGAGTTTTAGGACGAGTTTTCGGTCTCTGGCACTGGGATAAAAACGCTAAATTTGATAAACAGATCTGGGAACTTTCTGAAACATTAATTTCGATTGGAAATGTTTGGACTACTAATCAGGGTATTTTAGATTTAGGAGCGATGATCTGTACAGCAAAGAAACCAAAATGTTCAATTTGCCCAATGACTGAGATTTGTATGTTTTATGAGACCGAGGTTCCCAAAATTGCTTCTTTAGATTCATTTTTTTCTTTGAACACCAATACTAATCCCAAGAAGGAGAAAAATACCTATTCATAAATTACCAATTTAATGAGATTCACTAATATGTCATCAATTGAGAAAATTCAACCAAAACATTTTCAAGATTTTTGTCAAATAATGATCCCAAAAATGGAATTTCTCATAGAAAATCAGTTTATTAAAGGATCTCCCATACAAAATATGATTTATACAACTTTAGAAGAGCTTTCATGGAGTGAGTGGCAGAATAAATCAGGACGATTCGCCAAACCATTATCCAAAATAATACTTTCTCTTCTTTATGATAAAATGCTAATTACTTTTAAGAAAATGGAGAAAACAAGAGAATTAAGTGATTTTTTAGAAAATGTCTCAATCTTACTCCATTCTCAACAAGAGGGGTCAACAGATTTAGAATTAGCTCGAAAGCAGTTTATAGGTTGTATAGACTCTATTTGGGGATTTGCTAATAAAATTGGGCCTAAAACTCCTATTTTGGATTATAATGATTTTTCTCTTAACAAACTTCTTGAGCTTGTATTTTTAAATTGGGATGGCTGTCAAAATACACTTGAACTGATTCAAAAAATCAACGGAGATACAGAAGGAGATAAACAGTTAATTTTGCCATATATTTTTGAGATAGGGATACCAGAACAAAAAAAGCAACTACAAGGACAAATTTTTACTCCTTTACAAGTTGTTGATTTCATATGTAAAGAGAATATAACAAAAAGTACTGCAAGAATTATCGATCCTGCATGTGGTACAGGAACATTTCTTTTGGGTGCGTTGCAAGTTCTAAATGAATCCAATGAATTCCGTAACAATCGAATTGAGCTTATTGGTATTGAAAAAGATCCCATTTTAGCAAATATAGCTGAAAGTGCTATCAATTATACTCTCCAATGTAAATCTCTCCATTTTATTGATTGGAGAATTTTACGAGGTGATTTTTTCAATTATAACTCTGAAACAATTGGGTTCTCTAGAAAAAGTTCAGGTAATACGACATTTCTAATGAATCCACCATATACAAGACATGAAATATTAAGCTCTGAATATAAAGAGTATTTGAGAGATAAAATAGATTTAGATCTCCAAGAGATTTGGCCGAAGGAATTTTTTCCCAGAAATAGAATTTCAGGGAGATCTAGCTTGTATGTCTACTTTCTGATCCATGTAACTCAGTTTTTGAAAGAAGGCGATAATTTTGGTGTAATAATTCCCAACTCTTGGTTGGATGTAGATTATGGACAACAACTCCAACGATTCATTCTAGATCATTATCAGATTAAATCGATAATCAATAGCAGATTAAAAAAATTAATTCTAACTGCAGACGTTAATACAGCTATTTTAAAACTCAAGAGAAAGAAAATAAAGTCAAATAAAGAATTACATAAAGACCAAAATTTGGTTAACCTTATAACAATTGACACCATATTAGATCTTGAAGCTCTAGTTAAAAAAGAGGTTTTTCAGCTCAAAGATTACTCTTCAAGGGTTCGAGTAATTTCTGTGATACAAAGCGAGCTATATTCGATATCTAAATGGGGAATGTATTTCCGTGCTCCTATAGATTATTTTAAATTAATGGAAAGGCTTGATGAAAAGCTAATCAGATTGGATGAGGTAGCTAGTGTCCGAAGAGGGTTTACAAGTGGTGCAAATGACTTTTTTTATGCAGGTAAACCAGGTAAGTCTAATACATTCTTTTTGTCTAGTTGGGACTCTGGAACAGGAAATTTATTGCTTAATCTAAAGGATGAATCAGTAATTAAAGAGTTTAAATCTCAGGGATTTCAACAGAGAGAGCCTATGTTTATCATTGAGAAAGAGTATTGGATGCATCGTGCAACTACACCTCAAATGGAATTCTCATGGGAAATCTCTTATTATGATTCTAATGGTGATTATTGGATTCCTAATTATTTAGTAAAAAGCCCAAAAGAACTCTCAAATTATGAAATTCAGGAACGAGATATCAAATATATTGTAATTTTAATACCACACGAGTCCACATTTGAAAAGTTACATCATGGAATAAGAGAATATATAATTTGGGGGGAAAAATGGGTTCCCTCAACAGGAAATAGGTTTGATCAGAGGCCTACTTGTCGTTCTCGAAAAAACTGGTATGAATTACCATCAAAAGAGTATGAATTTTATAATTTATTGTGCCTTATGACCATTAACGAACGATATCCTTTTTTTTATAACCCACGTGATTTTTATTTTGATGCTCGTCTTTATGGAATTCAATTTTTTAATGATACTCATAGAGATAATTTCATTGCGAGTTATTTTCTCATTTTAAATTCAATATTTGCAATACTCCAATTAGAGTTCTTAGGACGAAGTAATTTAGGGGAAGGAGCTTTGGATATAAAAGTTTATGAATATTTATTACTTAAAATCCCTTGTAAAGAATTGATAATGAAAATTCGACCAGAGAAGAGTATTCAAGACTTCTCAAGTATTTTAAACGAAATTCCATTTTCTATTCTTAATGAAGAGCCCCTAATCGTTAAAAAAATCACTAATAATTTTCTTACAAAGCTTTTCTCAATTTCACCAGATCTGTTAAATAGGTTATATTGCGAAATGAAGGACATAATTCAAATGCGGATTGAGAAGGCAAGATGAACAAGAAATTATGAGACTATGGATCCACCAATGTACTATAAGAGCTCAATTATTGTGAAAAGAAAACAGCATGGTCAATTCTTTACACATCCAGTAATTGCTAGACACATTGTACAAGAAATCTGCCATTTAATTATTTCCGAAAGATTATGGAAAAAATGGGGAGATTTAGATAAGAATTTTGATTCTAATCTTGTTAAACTTCTATTGGATGAAATTTTAGCGTTAAAATTTGTAGATCCCGCAATGGGTGATGGAATATTCTTACTCGAAGTTATACATTATTTTGAAAGATTTTTGTGGGAACTATGGGAAAAGACACGCTCATCTATGTTATTTAAACCTGTATCCGAATATTTTAATCAGAAAATAGCCATAAATTTTTCATTAGTGGGAAAAAAGGATCTCCAAACATTCGATATATGGAAATTTCATGTTTTTCGCACAATGATCTATGGAGTTGACTTAGACCCTGAAGTCGTTGAACAGGCATCCCACCGTTTCATTGCTGAATTTTCTACACCTAATATTGTTAAACTTGTAAAGAAGTATATCCCTTTTAATATAAAACTAGGAAACTCATTGATATCTCCTATCAAAATGGATAAGGAAACAAAAAACAAAGTATTCTCCCAATTTTCTAATGTGATTAATAACCTCCTTACCTCACGCAAACTTCTTCAAGAACTCTCTTGGGAACACATTTCTGAAGAGAGATTAATCCGTACTTTATCTGAAAATAAATTAATAGAAACACAAATTGTTGCAGATGTCAATAAACTATTTTCCTCTTTATCAGAGTTTAATAATTCATTTATTAATGAGAAAATTAAGGAGGGTTCATTTATATGGGAAATTGAGTTTCCAGAGGCTTTTTTTTCAGAAAAATATGGATTTGATGTTGTTCTAGGGAATCCTCCATGGGAAAAATGGAAGCTATATGATCGTGAATGGTTAGGATCTACATCGCTTAGTAATTCAGAATATGCCCAACAAATCATGCGTATTCGAAAACACGATTCTCAGGCTGATAGTAATTATTTAAAGCTTAAGAATTTCTATCATGAGACTTCAAAATATTTCAATCAGTATTATCAGTGGCAACCAGGCGAAAAGAATCTATATAAGCTCTTTCTCGAACGCTTTTACACTCTTTGTGGTTCTGGGGGACATTTGGGAATCATTCTACCCGGGGGATTGTTGGGGGAGTACTATAGTCAACCTTTACGCTCTATGTTATTGAGGAAATCACGAATTCATTTAATTTCTGAAGTTATTTCAAATTGTGAAATATTTCCAGATGTAGAACCTGGACTTAGTATTCTGATTCTTCTAGTTCAAAAAATTGAGCCATCAGATAATTTTCCCTTTATTAAAGGAATTAATTCAATTAAAACTCTTTCAAGCATAACTTTACAGGATTTATCAAAAAACCCTGAAAATATAATCTATTTTTCATCCAACGACATTATTCAAGATTCTCCTAAATTAATAATACCAGCGATAAGAAATCAATTAGAATTAAACATAGTTAGGAAAATGGTCAAGTTTCCATCACTTTCTTCCAATGAATGGGATTGTAAAACATCTAGGGGGATAGATATGACGAAAGATCGTCATATGCTTATAAAACGGGAAACTCCTTATCCTTTAGTCGAAGGCCGTCATTTAGTGCGATTAGGATATGATTCGACATATCCTCGTTATTGGATTCAATCTATTGAGAAATATAAAGCACGAATTCCATTTTGGGATCAGAAAACTATTGTTTGGAAGAATTTTTCTGGAAATCATAGGCGAAGACGGATGCGAGTCGCTGTTCTTCCACCCAAAACTGTTATTTCAAATAGTGTTATCTGTTTGTACCGATTACCAAATATAACAGGAGTTGAATTCTACCTAGCAGGAATTATGTGTTCAATTCCATTTGAATTTCGAATTCGTCAGCTTTGTTATGGATTAAATATCAATCAGTATGTTATTGATGGAATCACTATTCCTTTATTTGACCCAAAGCAACATTACCACCAGAAAATGGCAGAGTTAGTTAGAGGATTTATCCCCAAAGGAAAGGATTGGGCAAGGAGGAAATTAGAAGCATCTTCTTCTCTTTCAAAAGCACAGCTAGAAACAGCTTATCAGGATACTATTACAGAAATTGATGCTTTAGCCGCTTTGATCTATAAACTCGAAAAACAGGAATTTGAAGCAACACTGAAAGCTCATCCACTTCTAGAAGAATCATACTGTAAAAAAGCATTAAATCACTTTGATATGCTATTTAATCTGAGAGAATGTTGAATATTGCATATTCCTGCCCGAACTGAAGCTGATTTCACTAATAAGTGATTTCTTAATGGAATTAATATCTGCTTCAGATAAGTTATATAGCTTGAATACAATATCATTCAGTTCTTTTTCAAATTCATATCGATTTTTTCCCTTTTTTTCTTCCATCAACAATGAACTAAGCTCACAAATTGTCTTAAACTCAGGAGAATTCCTCTTTGGAATAACCAAGGGGAAATTTTCTATCTGTTTTGGATAGTATTCATAAAGACCACCAAGATCTTTAATAGAGTTTTTCGCGAAAAATGATAATACATCTGAATTCAGTAGGCCCATTAAAAATAACAAAACATCTTCATCCCTTTCAGTATCTTTTGGGATTATCCAAACAACATCTTTTGACGATAAACTTCCATGCCAGTCTATTGCAAATCTGTTCCGACGTGATCTATATGGTGTTACAATTTTTGGAAGTGCCCAACGCATTGTTTTCCTTTCATCACCTAATCTCCATAAATAGTATTCAGAGACACGACTTCTTTTCAATAGAATCGATTTTTTACTCTCAAGGTATTTCATTACTTTCTTATTCGATTCTATCTCCAGCTTTCGATAAAATGGTGCATAAAGAACCTCACGCCCAGTTCTTTGGATAAAAAACCTTTTAACGTTTTTTCCTTTTACCCAATTTCTTACATGATCATTTTTAATGCATAATTTTCTCGAAAAGTAATAAGGCTGTTTTGGTGCGAAAATTTGGTCACAACCAGTTTCAATTCCTTTGCTAATTTCAACAATATCCGATAATACTTTATTAGATACCTTTTTCATCTTGTTTAATAGGTCTGAGGTCCATGAATCAAGTAATATCCATTTCTCAGAAGTTAAGCTTGATTGGAAAATATGACGTGTATTCAAAACAACTATATCAGATTTTTTTTGGAAAATCTTGTAGTTAATTATGTGATCTGAAAATGTTTTGCTCTTTTTAAGATATAGGATGATATTTTTTATGTTCTTTGTATAAAATACTGATAATTCTGAAATATCCTGAATTTCCAGAATCTTTGCTGATTTTGTTATGAAATCTCTAATTTTTCTTGCATATAAGCTATGTAATAAATATTTTGGTAATAAAAACGTTAAAAATCCATTATTTTCTTGAAGTGCGTTTAAAGCTCTATATATAAAGAAGTATACTAAATCATTGTTTCCTGAATAGATATTAGGATAGATTGCTCGAAGTTGTTGCCGTGAAATCAATGATAAATCAGTTAAAGCTATATATGGGGGATTTCCGATAATCAAATCAAACTTTGAGAAACCTGCTGTGTCCCAATGAAATTTCTTAGGAATTCTATATTTAACACTATTTGAAAACAGTTCTATATCTAGTTCAGTATCCAGTTTGTCCAATGGTTTTGAAAAAACTGCATATAATTTAGATTCTATTTCCTTTTCAGTTGAAATTGAATATTTAGTCCTTTTCTTTAATTTTTGGTCTAATCTGTCTTTTAAGCTATTCCATTGTGCACGTTCTCCTTCAATGATGAAATATCTAAAATAAGGATTTTCTAAATAGGTTTTATGAATTTTAGATAGGTGTTTTATAAGCCTCGCCATAGTATTTGATGTTAAAATTGTATATATAGGAAATTTAAGGAATATTTCATTTTCATATAGGTTGTCAATTGAAATTTTCCCCTTTTCTCCGTTCCTCTTATTCAGAATAAGATTTTCATAATCCTGTGGTAGTGTTTGATATCCAAAAAGAGAGTTCCCTTCAAATATATTACATGAAAAATCAATTGAGTCAAAAGGTTTCTTTTGATTTATTTCAGTAAGCCATAACCAGATTTTAATCTTTGATACTTTAACAGCATGAGGATCGATGTCTATTCCAAAGAGATTGTCTTGAATTATATTTAGTTTGATTTCCTGAATTGGAGTTTTTTCACAAAGCTCAATTAAAATATTCAATAAGATGTTTGCAGCTGTTAGTAAAAATACTCCTGTTCCAGAAGCAGGATCAAGGATTTTTATTTCTTTTAGCTTTTTCACATAAACAGACCTAATATTATCTTTTTTCTTTTTAATAACCTTTAAAAAATTGTGTAGTGATTTAAAGTGATTTAAATCAGCAAAAGTGGTATTAATCCAATATAAAAAGGTATTTTCCGTTATCAGAGATGCTAGGCTATTAGGAGTATATACAACACCCAATTTTTTGTTATAAGCAGCTTCATTCTCCAAAATTTGAGTTGTCACAAAATCAAAAATATCTAGGGTAATTACATTCTTCCTATTGGGTGTTGCATTAAGAAAACAGGGTTCCCAATGAAATTTTTGAGTAAGATTATTAGCAATAGTACCCCACTGGATTTTATTTAATTCAGCTGTATGAAAATTATCACTATAAACCTGACAACTATCTTTGGGGAGACTCAATAGATTTGGAGAAATAGAGGTTTGCATCAATTCTAAAAAAATTTGTCCAGGATGAGAGTATCTATTATAGATTTCTTCCCAATGTTTAATTTTATTACTTTTTAATAAGGGAATGTTCTCAGGATTGAAAAATAGTAGAGTCATAAACATTAATAATAGATCAAAACTTTCTATATGGTTCTGTTTTAAATTATTATCATCTTCTATAATCAAATTTAGTTCAGAGTATAATTCTAGAAGAATATCAGCAGTTTTCTTATAAGAACGTGAATTCTTGCAAATCAAATTCAGTGACTTATTAATGTCCATTTTCCTCAATTTTTTAGTGATCAAACAGAACTTTAGATTTATAGAACCATCAATATACTAAATCTATTTTTCAGATGTCAGAATTCTTATAAAATAATCTCGAGGGTAACTGAATGGTTGAAAAAGTCACAACTTAGTACATATAATCTTTTTTGCTTTTGCGTGCTATGAATCTGTGTATTACTACCAACCACGTAAAACAGAGCAAACCCATTCCAATGAGAATAATTGCTATTAAAGTTTTGAGCCATGTGGTGTCTTCAAAACCAGGTGGAGCTCGTGTTAATTGATCGGGGATAATTGTAGGGATGTATAGACCTGCAATAATCATTACGATAGCAATAGTTGTAGCAAAGAATTCAGTTCGATATTTTTCAAATAAACGAAGACTCATTTTATTTTTCCCTTAATCAACGACTTCTAAATTGTTTTCTCTCTCTAATTTATTATAATCGATTGTCTTCAGGATTTTTAGGATGTCTAGTTTGTCAATGATAACAATCGATCCTTTTTATTTGTTTTGTATTTAAGCTATATAATAGTAAGCAAGAATCGAATAGGAACTTTATACTTTATAAAGGCACATGTTGTTGCTTATAAAAGTCTATATCTAATGACAAGATATATAAAGGCAGAAGTGTCTCTTTATAAGAGCTTAACAGGTTTTAAGGGATGAGGATAGTTTTTTAAACCAAAGATTGGCGGTTAGATATGCCTTACTCATAAGAGGGGCTTTTTCTGAAAATGTTTTTCTCTTAGTTACTTAACTTATAGAAAAATCTATTGCCAGAAAGAGCAAGTAAATCCGACATATAACTTTAAAGATGATATCTGGGGCAATCATATAATCTTCTGTAATATTTACCTAAAAGTGAGAAGATACAATGTCCAGTTCAGGCCAGAAGACTTTCAATGTAGGCTATCGATCTTGGTTTCAACCATTTCGCTATAATCAAAGAGTAAATCTTCCTATTTTTGTTCTAGATTACGAAACGGCTTCTTTTTGGGAGGAACAATATGATGATTATTTGGATCATGAAAATAGAGGAATTCAAGCTAATACACAATTAGTAAATGGCATTCAGGTGTATTTCTTAGATGAAAATTTACAGAAAAGGAAAGCATTCCTTAGACATGAACCTTATTTCTATCTTTTATTGGAGGAAGGACTGTCAAAATCGGAAAAAAATCGCATATCTAACTCAATCCGTGAAATAGGGGAGAGCCAAGTAATACACGTAGAAGAAGGGGAATATTATGACGCTGCGAATCTTACTTTTCTAGTGAAAAAAAGTTTTATGAAGGTTACCGTTGACAGACCTGGATCTGTTCCAAATTTAAGAACAAAAACTGAGGAAATCAATGGAGTCCTTGAGTGGAGGGAAGCGGATGTTTTATTTCATCACAGAACAGCAATTGACCATAATGTAAGGGTAGGATCTTGGTATACAGCAGATATAGCTGGTGGAAAAATCCAAACTCTTACAAATATCCCAAATAGAGCGCCACCTGCGCTCCGAGTTTTAGCCTTTGATATTGAAACTGTTTTTGAACAAACTCGTGATCCCACTCCAAACAGAGATGCTATCTCTGTAATATCTCTATTTACTGGAGATAAAGACAGTAATATGAATATTCTTATTGTTAACTCGCATGTTGTCGAAACAAAAGATTTACAAGATTTTTATATTCTTTTAAAAGCAAACGACATGGATCATTCAAAACCATGGGTTGACTGGAATACAGAAAAAGAATTACAAATTGATTCCGAAGTGATTGAGAAATTTCCAATTAAGGTAATTGTAGCAAAGAACGAGAAAGAGCTCCTAGATTATTTTTATCAGTTTATCAGGGAATATCAACCAGATGTAATAACTGATTTCTTTGGTGGACGTTTTGATATTCCTTTTCTTGCTGTTCGATCTGAAAAGTATGGAGTTTCATTTGAAAAAGAAACAGGGTTTAAAATAGTCCTTAAATATCGTCTACGCGGTAAAGGAGGAGATTTCACAGATCTGAAAAGTTATTCTCCAAATAACTTTGATTATGTAGCAGGGGCAGGGATTATTCATCTGGATGCATATCTTTTCAATGAAAAGTATAGTTACCTTCCTAAAAAAGATCTAGGGCTTAAACCTAGTGTTGAGAGAAAACTAAAAATTATCCCTATAGGAAGAGAAGCTCTTTTCGCAATAAAGGATAATCCAGTTGAAGCAATTGCTTATGCTGCGTCCGATGGATATATTACATGGAAATATGTTAAAGAAATTGTACTTGATTTCTTCATTTCAATGGGTCAAATGTTTCCAGTCCCCGCTTCTGAGCTTTTGACACGACGTTCTGGTTCATTAGATGATCTTCTAATTGATGCAGAGGATTATCAACATCAAGTAATAGGGAAAAAGAGAATTGGACAGACTAATATCCCTTCTTTCTCATCAGGAGTCGTGATTGAGTCGTTAGCATACACTGGTGGGTTAGTTGAAGCACGAAGGCCTGGGTTATTTCGGAGTGATATCTTTTTTGATTATGAACCAAATAAGGTGGCTTTAGAAAACCTTAAAGAAATAATTAGAAGAGCTATTGAAAAAGAAAGCCAGAATCTAATTAAGAGCATTAAGAAAGAGGAATTTGAAAGATTACTTGGTTCCGAATTAGAGGATGTACGGTTTGAATATTCAGAAGACCCAATATTCTTTTTAAGCCAACTTGAAACTGATCTTCTAAAAAATGGAAATTCAGCAGAAGAAATTTCAAAAAAGATGGAATCAATACGTAAAATCTTGGAAAAAACATCTACTTTGCATGTCGAGAATGTTGAACAGGTAATAAACGAGACTTGTAATCAAATTGATCAGCTCATTGCTTTGGAAGGCAAAGCTCAACTTAGAGGAGTTCATGTTGATGTTACATCAATGTACCCCTCTCAAATACGGCAATACAAGCTTCAACCATCTGGAATTGTACCTTTAACAATGTGTAGGACATGTGAGTTACGTGAAACAGATGATAGTTGCTTTTTTGAAGGAGATTGGGTAATAAAGTTAACAGCACGTCGTCCATGTCGTTTCAGGGTTGAAGGCGGTGGAAAATGCGACCCAAGCATCTGTACTGCCCAAGACGAAACAAAATGTAAAAAATACGACCCTTCACCCCATGAGAGGAGTCGGTCTCAAGAAATATTCACATTTAATGGGAAAAAGACCGAGGCGTATTTACTTACAGATAATTCGCGATTGGAACAGGTACCAATAGGAAGAACATATCTAGGCTCAAATATCTCTGAAGATCCATTTGTTTGTCTCCAGCGCTGGTTATTAAATTCTGTTGATGCAACGCAACTAACAACAAAATTAAATCAGAATCAATTCGACATATTTGAAGACCAACCAAAAGACCTAAAGCTCCCATCCAACACTTTTATGAGCTTGGATGTTCGAACAAAAAAAATAACAGTATTATTATCAGTTAATTCAAGAGTTTGTCAGAAAGCTTATAATTTTGTATCGAGAATAATGGATGATTTCTATAATACTCGTGTAAAACATAAGATTGAAACCCAACGATTGAAACAGGTTATTTCACAGAAAATTGCGTTAAATCAATCTATTAATCCAGATTTATTACGTCAACAAAAATTTCACGATAGTACTCAATTAGGCATGAAAGTTCCATTAAATAGCATATTTCCAGATGAACCTATAGTAATTATTGATGATGAGGGTATTCGTCCGATTCAAATTGGAGATTTTGTGAATAAATACATAAATGATGGTGAATCATCAAAGAATATTACTGAAAATATTAAGACATTTACATTTGATGATGAAGGGAAAATATCTCTAAAAAGAATAACACACGTATTTAAACATAAAACAGACCATAAATCATTCAGTATAATTACCAAGAATGGAAGAAAAGTTAAAATTACTGAAGATCATAGTATATTCATTTTAAATGATGAACAGAATATTATTCTCGCTAGAGGAGACGAAATAAAGAAAGGTGATAAAATAGTTATTCCTAAGTTTTTTCCAAAAGCCATTTCCCCCTTTTCAAATGATCAAATTAATTTGATGAAGCTAATCGACCCCAAAATCTTAGATTCAAATGATATTAACCTAATTATTAAGGTAAGGAATGGTTATTTTATTTCAAAACAATGGAAAACTGAAAAAAGAATTCTCTCATGCGTTAATAATGGAAATCAGGGAGTTCCTATAGCTAAGTTAAAAAAATTATTCAAAGAACCTAGAACTGCAATACGAAATTTGAATAGACTAATTGAATATGGAATTCTTACAGTTAATAATGATCGATATGCTTCTAATGGATATTCTCAACTATATGAAGAGTTATTGGAAATATTGATTAATAAATCAAAAAGAAATCACCATACCAGTTCATATGACATTCCCCTTATTAATATCTTAAGACTTGTAAAAGAATTACCTGATCATATTTTTACGAATTGGGAGTTAGGGCATTATAGCGGTTCTTATCAAACTCCTCTTGTATCACTGAAAAAATTAGCTCAATATCTCGGATTTTTTGTGAGTGAAGGCTATCGAAGAATTCAGAACGAATCATTTGATGTCAATATTTGTAATTCTGAAAAAAAACTAATTAATAATATGATTAAATCTGCATCTATTTTTGGTGAACCCAGAATTTCTAAGACGAAGAATTCTAATGTAGTTTATATAAGATCTGGCAATGCAGTTGCTTATTCAATTTTAGAGTCCATTGGTGTTGGTGTTGACTCAAAAACTAAGAGAATTCCCTCAATTATCTTTAATTCTCCAGATGAAGTAAAATTGGAATTTTTAAAAGCTTTGATTTCAGGAGATGGAACTATTGATGAAAATGGAAAATATATCAGATACTCTTCCATTAGTAAAAGTTTGGTTTATTGCGATCTACCTTTGTTGTTATTAATGCTTGATATTTATAGGTTCACAATAAAAGAGGATCAAAGCAATAATAACACTATATATAGGATAAAAATTCTTCAATCAATTGCTGATTTTGTTGATTTTGATTATAAGAAAAGAAGAACGTCTCTTGATCTAGTACCAAATGAATGGATCCCTACAAAATACAGTAAAAGAATGTCTACATCGTTATTCGAAGAAAAGGGGCTTTTTTCAAGAGTAGTCGAGTCAGATATCTGGTTTGATTCTGTTGAATCAGTGGAAGAGATATCTACACCAGAATTTGTTTATGATATTTCAGTGAAAGATACTGAAAGATTTTTCGCTGGTCATGCATTTTTAGGGATTCATAATTCAATCTATGGCCTATTAGGCATGAAGGGTGGAGTTAGGAATGCTAGTATGCCTTGTGCTGGGATTACTACTAAATTATCTGCAGATTTAATTCATTGGGCAGCAAACCAACTTGAACAGATTGGACTAGTAACAGAATTGGATACAGATGGGATTTGGCTTTGGGTTCCGAAATTATTTCCGCTGGAAATACCAATTACAGTTAAGTTTCCTTACAAAGATAGTTCTTCTCAAGTCTTTCAAATCAGCTTGATTGATAAGATTCTTAATGAAAAAGTGATATCAACCGGTTTTCGTAATGACAACTACTGGATAAATGATGGGAAAAAAATCGCCCGTTCAAGCAAAAGTCTCATTAAATTTGAGCAAGATGGTCCCTATGATTTTCAGTTTGTCATGGGGAAAAAGAAATACATAGTTTACAATTACGATGAGAAAAAAAATGAATGGATTGAGGAGGAGTTAACTGGTTTAGAATCCAAAAGAGCCGACTTTTCACAATTACAGAAATATTTCCAAGAAAGAATTATCAATTCATACTTAAAACAATATTATCCATATAACCCAATACCTCTCGATCAACTCTACCAAAATGCAATTGAAACTGCAGATCAGATTCGCACTGAAATGATTGATGGTAACCTAGATCCTTCTTATTTTGTGAAGCCTAAAGCTATTAATAAACCATTGAAATCCTATAAATCAAAATTACCTCAAGTTAGCGCTGCGTACATATTGAAGGATTTAGGCTTCTCTGTGGATCCAGGAACCCGTATTCAGATGTTAAACATCAAAGGAAATCATGTTATTCCTCGTCAAATTTTTGATTTTGATTTCAATAAGATTAAAGAAGTTTTGGTCAAACACGCAATCTGTACTCTTAGTTTTATGTTAGGTGAGCTCAGCACAAAGGAAGATCTACGAAAATTAATAGATGTACGCCAATATCAAGAAGATATCTTCGGGCCAGGGCGTATATATGATCGTATGATTAGATATCCTATGGAAATTCAGAAAATAAAAGCAACTACTCAACAGATATTAGATATAAAGGATATTGAAGATATATCTATAGAAAGAAAGATCGGAATAACAATGGTTGAACAAGAACCAAGTGTTCCAGAGAAAAAGTCCCCAATAAAGAAGACTAAGATGATTAAACGAAAGAAAAAGATAATTTCAAGGCGATCAAGAGGTAAAATTAGCATAGAATCAAAAAAGCCTCAAAGACGGAAAATTATAAAGACCAGAGGTTTGGATGACCATTTCAAGAAAAAAAGAACAGAGAAAATCCCACTCTCAGAAGAAAAATCTATCAAAGTGAAAACTGAAAAGAAAACAGGAAGGGAAGAAAGATTGATTGAATCTAATTTTAATGAAACTAAATTGACAGCATCATTTGATCCCTCTTTAGTAACAAGTAAAGAAGAACCAATAAAGTTGACTCCTTTAGTTAGCGATGAAGAACTTGATGAATTGGAATCAAGTGAGCTTTTCACGAATGGTTTAACAAATAATCAAGCTGAATATATTTCAGATCAAGAAAGTTTAGAGGAAAATATAGTATGCTCTGAATGTGGAGCATTAGTTAATCCGCAAGAAATAACAAGTGAAGGGTGTGTGTTTTGCGGGGGCCGTAAAATATCACAATAGTTATTCAAAGTCATTCTACACTCATAAAATTAATCCTTCTCCTTAATTCAGACCACGTGGACTTTATTAAACACAGATTATCTAATACACATGATTTTAACGAAATTTGAAGCTATATTAATAGATTATAACCTTAAACAATATTTAGTTGTATAAGAAAATAAATATACTCTTGTTGGGGAAACTAAGCGATCCTTGAAGGATTCTCCAAATAATATCCAAAGAAATATTGCCACTAATAGAATATATAAATAATGTAACTTTCATACTTTCCAGCGTAAGAAGCATATACAAACAGGCCTCAGGTTGCGCTAAACGTGAATTATGTCCTAGATTAAGTCCATACTGAGAGTTTTTCAGGGAATTGTCCATTGATTATCAATTTAACTGGGTCTCCTTAACCTTATGCTGTTAAATGCTATTAATCTCCTTTAAATCTTAGAGGTTGGTTAGTCTATGAAGAATCTGAACAGTCTACAGAAATACGGATCACTTGAGAGTTTTGCTATTGATCAAACAGAACAATTTCTACGACCTCGTACGTTCCTAGATATGGTATTCTTACTTACTCTGATTTTTTGGATGGTATCTGCTGTCTTTTTTCAAGGGGATAATCTATTTCGTGCATCTATGTTCTTTTTTGGGATCATTTTATTCTTCCTCATACCTTTGTACATGGTTATCTCACCTGATAGCAAAACAGCTGATTCTCCATTGAATCGGGCCATTAAAATCCTCATATTTTTTGTTTTCATTTATTTCTTCACTGCTAATAAACCCCCAATCTTTGAATTATGGGATTCATCCACACTCCTACTGACATATGCAGAAATCGAACGGACTATTGTTTGTCTTCTCGTTCCCCTAGCAATTCTCTGGAAAAGTTTTTCTCTTGAGACTCTAAAATTTGGGTATATTTTCTATATTGGAAGAATCCTTCAGGGGTACTGGGTTGCTACACTTATTCTATTCATTTTTAGAGGTATTAACCTCTTTCGCCCTATTACTGGGTTTGTTATTGATATTGATATACTACTATTAATTGCATATGGAGTATATCTTATCGGAAATATACTTCCAGGAGCTCCTCTGCAAGTCTCTTTAAACGCAAGTAATATCTTCGATCAGTATAATGCTCTTAAGTCTCGAACAGAAAGAGTTCGAGATGCACTCCTTTCTGCAAGTTTTGTTCTTATGATTTTTCTTTTTCTTCCTGGATGGTTTTCACTAGAATATCGCGATTTCTTTCAGTATATCGCGTTTATTGGTCTTATTATGGGAATAATATTGATTTTTGCTCCCCATAGACATACTTCAGCTAAATTCGGTTCATTAGTAGGATCACTTTCTGGCCAAGCTCTCGATCCTTCTAGTCAACTGGGTAATCGTGTTCAAAATTTTGCTCGAACAATTAGAGAGACAGATTTTCAGAAACCACAAAAAGTATACACTATTCCTACTGATGGGATGAAAATTGTTAGCAAAGGTAAAACAACTTTAACTGCTAAAAAAGGTGCAATTGCAGTTCCAACTGTGACGGAAAAGGGAACAGCTTTAGTTCTTATGGGAAAATCAGAGATGAAAACCGAAACCGAAGATCAGCAGACAACTACAAAGGAAATAGATGGAACTACTACTGTCTGGGTCCCGCGAGAGGAGTGGGAGGATATCAAAGTTCAGCTAAATCCCAAAGAAATGAATGAATTGACTGAAAAAGAATTGACCACTGCTGGGCTGGAAAGCATAACAACAATATTTGATACAGCTCAAAGTGCAATAAATGATCTCAAGACATGGAGAGGTCCCAGAGGTATTTTTTCTTCAGTTCTTGATGAAGCTCCCTCTAAATATTCAATTACTGAAACAAAAGACTATTCTTTGGTAAATATACCTGGTGTATATGTCTTTGAATCAAGTGAAATACAACTTGTGAATGTTCTTGGTGGTCTAGTTAAGGTAATTGAAATTAAAGGAGTGGGAGAGTATGTTCAAGTTCTTGGTGGTTTTGTTACTGTAATGGAAACACCAGATTATTCTTTTGTTCAGACTCCATTTGTTTCTGTTCTTGAAACACCGAAAGGTGAAGTTGTCAAAGTCTTCGGAATAAAAATTCAGGAGGGAGAGGAAATTAATATAGCTCAAGCTCGCGAAAGAATTCTTGAAGATCAGCGTAGTTTTAACAATCTATTTACTAAGCGAGTCGAATCTCTTTTTCGAGAAGATCCTCAAGTACTGTTAGCTGAGTCAAAAGGAGAAAAATTGGGTTTTATTGTTAGTGAGGACGAAATTCTCAGTGATACTCGAATCCCGACTAAAAGTCACAGGAAGAAAGATATTCATATTAATGGAATCAAAGGAATTAAAGGAGTTAAGGGAATCAAAGGAATAAAGGCAATTCAAAGAGGATCAAAACACCATGGACATGTTCGCACTAAACCAAAGACTCGAGTTAAAAATCAAGTAACAACGACTCCTAGACCATTAAACTTTAATCAAAAAGATCCAACAGATATTATACAACTAGATCTGAATAAAAATGAGTTTTCTGCTACTCATCTTGAGTTGTTAAAAATAGAGGAAGATCTTAAACGTATAGAGGAATCTATCAATCGTATTGATGAAAAATTAATTAATGATGAAATATCTGAGAATAAGCATACAGAAATGATTAACAGGCTGAAAACAAGACAAAAACAACTTATTAAGAAGAGAGAAAGTCACATCGAAAAAGAAAAGATTCGATTCGTCTAATCAAGGTTTTATTTTTAAAACAACTATTCTATTCCTCTTTTATTCAAAAAAGAAGAAATTTCTTCCTCTTACTATTTATCCTTTTCTAATGAAGGAACACTCATCTTTAGGCTTTCAATGAGTGACTCGAGTTTATATCTTGACTCCACTAATACTAATAACTCGATTTTCAGTTTCAAAGCATAGATACGTCCTTCAACAACTCTCTTAACCTCCTCCGTATCCTGTTTGGCGTTATTTTCAACCCATTCAATTAACAAAGATATGGATTGAGCAAACATTTCAATTGCACGTCGTTCTTCATTATTTTTTAATGCGACAATTCCTGCATTATGATAGATTGTACTAGCACGTCTTAAACTAATTAGAGCATTAAGTTTGGTCTTTTCTCCTTGCTGGATAGATTTCTCTGTGGGAGGAAGATTAGAAATATTGCTATATCCTTCAAAAAAAATTTTTGCAGATTCTTCAAAAAATTCCATTTTAAAAAGATTATTAGCATACTGAATCTGTACAGGAATAAGATCTGAACTAGGAGCATCTGCTTCTTTCAAGTTGAGAATAGAAGACTTAAAGGAGTCAAGTGCTGCGGATAGATACTCCTTTTTTACTTCAACCCTTGCTTTTTCAAAAAAAATTAAACCAAGAAGCCTACTTTTCTGAATTCCACTTTCCTGCTTATCTAATATAGATATAGCACGTTTTAATAACTTATAGGATTTTTTGTGATCCTTAACATAACGTACTCCATCGTATAATGATCTGGCAGCAGATATATAATCCTTACCTTCAAAAAAAAGACTAGAAGTGCTCTCTAAGAGACTTATTCCCCTCTCGGTGTTACCTAGTGAAAAATAAGCATTAGCGGCTAATATTAAGGATGTTGCTGCCTCATTTTTTCGTTCATTTAATAGTTGTAGGAAATGAGATGCATTTTCTCTTTGCTCTGCAGATCTTCGTATCAGACCCAAAGCATAGGTGGGGTTATCTTTCCTCTCTTTGTCTGCTTGAAAAATCAATTTACTAGCATATGTAGATGAAAATTCAGCAGCTAACGATTTATTTACTTCTGTTGCGATTTTTACAGCTTTTTCAAAACAAGCATTTGCTTCTTCAAAGCGAGATTGTTCGTGAAATACAATTCCCATGTCATAGTTGAGTGACGCAATTTGAGAAACATCTTTCACCCATCTTGCCCCAGCTTGAAGAAGATCTATTGCTTTCTCGTATTCTCTCATATGATAAAAACTTTTACCAGCAAGACATGATGCTTCACCTGCTTTCTCAAACAATCTGACACGCAAGTAGGCATCCGTTGCTTTTTCTAAAGCTTGTCCTGCTTCTTGGAAATTATTACTGTCCAAAAAAATCTGACCAACTAGGGTGAAGGCATCACCTGCTGCTCTATCATCAACGTGTTCTAATCTATTGGCTACACGTAGCGCTTTCCAAAGTTGATTTCTATCCTTTAAGGTATTCCAAGCATTTTTTGCTATGTTCAAATCTTCTAAAGCTTTAGGGATTGCATAGTCTGAATCGACATCAAAAGAAATGGTACTGGGTTCCTTCTCAATTGGAGAGCTGAATTTCTCAACTATCTTTTCCCATATGGTTTTTCCTGAAAAATTTGATTTTTGAACTTTCACATCGTCAAGATAATCAAAAATGTATGTATCTAAATGTGGAGCCAATATTTCTCTAGTTGATTGATCTAATAAAAAAGCAAGAAAAAACGGTCTTTCTTTCCCACGTAAAGTTGGATCAGGCCACGAATCAAACGCAACACGAGCAATAACGTCTTTTCCTAAACTAAGTAGTGGAACTGAAAATTCCGTCCTTTGAGAATGACCATGTTGACCGAAAACAGTCACAGATGCCAAATATATTTGTAATGCGACTGATTCAGGATCCGTTAAGGCTGTGGAAGGAAATATAGATATTACTGAAGGACCCGAAATATCGTCCCAACGGACTGCGAGAATTGTTAGATCCATTCTCGATTGTTCGATTAAATCTTCAGGATTAGACGTTTAATCATTCTCCTTTTGGTCTTCTAATAATCTTCGAATATCTATTAGACGTTTTTCTGATGTTACTTCTCTCTCTTTCAGTTGAATTTCTCCGTCAATATGAGAGAATTCTAATATGGGGGCTATTGGTGTAAATGATTCAGTTCCACGAATTCTAAGTAATATTGAAATGTGTTGGTCTTTGGAGCTTATCTGCCAAGAAAGTAGTTTTTGGGTGTTATCTTTTGTAATGGAGGGTCGTAAGTGACTTGGATCAACTTGAAGAAGGTCAAAATCAGCTGGAATTCTGTCAAATAATTTAAAATCTTCAAATACTTGGTTATCAATAGAGTACATCCAGATATAATCATATTGGTATGAATCGACTAGAGGTTGAGAAATTTTTTCAATTTTAATAACTCTACCATCAATCTCAATTTCTTCGATATAATACCGAGTGAGTGGTTTTTCGCGAAACTTATAATTGACCGAAAAATTATCTCCTGGTACTAAGTTGCTAAATATCCATCTATAAAGGGTTGAATCATGAGTGGGGATAAAAACTGGCTTGATTTTTTGGGAAGACACTGCTTCTTTTACAATTAATTCGGGTGGGATTATATCTTCGATCAAAACATCTCGAAAGACTTCTCCTGAGGTATTAACAAAATCAAGGTGTTCCTCTAAATCTTGCTTAATTGAGTGATATAAACTAACTACAGAAACCTGATTCTTTTTTCGAAGAATAATTGAACGTTCTATTCTTTTTCTCAATACATATTCAACTGAAACTTTAGACCCTGGATCAATTTTTTCTTTTCTCCATGTGAAAACCAGACCTTCATTTGTACTCCGCCTTTCATCCAATTCGAAATCAGATTTAACATCTACAACCTGCCATTGAAATGGAATTGTATCAATAATCTCAATATCAATCAATTCTTCTTCATATTCATTAATCAACTCTGTTTTTGCTGCATAATCTAGATCTAATGTATCATTTCTTGTCAAAGTATCAGAGATTATTACTTCATCTTTCCTGAAATCTATTTTACTAATTTTTTGAGACAACTCTTTCGGGTCACTTGGCTCTCTAATAAGATCATCAGACCTTTCTGTAATTTCTAAAGGTGTCAGCATTTGTGTTGGTTGTATAAATCGAGAACTTCCTGTTTTATCCTTTACTACAGCATTAGTGTGAATTTCAGGTTCTTTCCTTTTCCTTGTACTTTGAGAAACTGCAGCAAGAACTGCAAACGAGCTTAATTTTGATGTTTCATCTGTATCAAGTTGAGGAATAACATAATCTTCCTTCTTTATCTTAATTTCATCATCAGGATTAAACATCTCTGTATCAATGGCGATCAAAGCTTCTAGTTCATTATCCTCTCCGATTGGCATGATCTCAATATCAGGGAGAGGTTCAGCGACTAAACTTTCTTCTTCTTTCTCAATTTTCTCTTTTATTTCTTTTTTTGCCCGTCTT
Organism: Candidatus Hodarchaeota archaeon; assembly: GCA_048887065.1. Taxonomy (GTDB): domain Archaea; phylum Asgardarchaeota; class Heimdallarchaeia; order Hodarchaeales; family Hodarchaeaceae; genus Hodarchaeum. The sequence continues at coordinate 24,060 of JBHLKC010000006.1, read as the reverse complement.
TCCAGTGTGTCAATCGCAATTCGAAATTGATGGGTTGATGAAGAAAATCCGTACTCTTTACCTTTCTCTAGTAATATTTGTGCCATTTCGAGATTATCGGCCATTAAGTATCGGACAATTGCTTTACCATAACATGTTGCTGCTTTATCCATCATATTCAAATCAAGAAAGAAGTCACCAGCCAATGTGAGGAATTTTCCAGCTTTCTGCCGTTCACTCTTTCCATCGAAACATTTTGCAGCATCTTCAAAGATGTCTGCTGCAATTTCAATGGAATGTTTTGAAGCTTCATCAGCTTCTTCTACAAGTTTCTCGCAGTCAGTAAGTTTCATGACACTCACTTTATTAGTTTGTATTTGGAGTTAATTGTAAGAACTTCAGAAACTCGTGGATTATATCCTTCTAAGGGATTTCGATCGTCATATTTTATCCGCTGAAAATGTCTTGAGAATAAAACCCATGCAACTCTTTTGTTACTACTTTTAATAAAGCGTGACAACTTATTGAACGCATCTTTCCCCTCGTCGCCAAAGTGTTGGATGCAAAGTTCTTCAATTTCTTGTAAAATCTTAGGATTTGGTGTTTGGGAGTATGATCCAAGCTTTTCTAGGAGATCAGCTTCCTTTGGATTGATTTTCTTCTCCTTTAAAAGCTTGACAATTAGTGATGGTTCTTCAAGGGTTCGGTTTGCTTCCCCAAAAGTTATACTTATGAAAGGCACGTCATCCATACCCAAATTCTTTGGTTATTAACTTTAATTCTTTTTTTTTACGAGGGTTTTACATACTAATTGAATTCTAGGAATTAAATACATTACGAAACAACAAGAGAAATAGCAAAGAATTTCATTTTTAAGAAAATAGTGTACTAAACTCTAAAAAAGGTTAACATACCTAAGTTCCTCGTAGGTAGTTGAGAATTTCCTTTGCCAAATCTTCCTAGATGTTTACAGAACTTTTCCTTAATTATTCAAAGCCATTCCCGCTTAATACTTGATCTTCCCGAAGGATTTCAACGTGCGGCAGTGATGATTCCTTTGATTCAGCGTGAGAAAGAATGGCACCTTATCTTCACAAGGCGAACTGACCAAGTAAGCCATCATAAAAATGAAATATCGTTTCCAGGAGGAAGAGTGGATGACCAGGACCGAGACCTAATTCATACAGCAGAAAGGGAAGCCTATGAAGAATTAGGATTAAAAAACATACAAATCCTTGGCTTAATCGATGATATACCCACTATTAGCAAATATATTGTAACACCTGTAGTAGGATATATCGAAGATATTGGAGAAATAAAACACGGCCAAGTCAATACTCCTGAAATTGCTTATACTTTAGAAGCATCTCTATCTTATTTAGCGATACCTGATATTTTTTCTGTGAAAGAAGTTCCCTATAAAGGAGATCTGATCTTTAAAGTTCCTTTCTTTGATTACAGAGGCGAAATCATTTGGGGCGCTACAGGTAGAATTTTGGTGAATCTGTTCAAGAAATTTAATTTGTTAAAACCTGATTGTCGACGTCAATTAATGGAACAAGACTTATGGAAGGACGAGTATGAAAGCACTAGTGACTTGGAAACAAACCTTGATTTAACCTTCCTTAATTAAAAATAATGGAATCCTTAGAGATCCCATAATGGACGAAAAAGAAATTAGACTCATTTTAGTTCTTCATAGATAGCCTTAACATTATCAAAAGTAACCTTGAGCTTACGCTTGGAAATAGTTTCTGCTATTTTGTCAATTAATTCTCCTTTTGCACCTAAAGAAGCAGCTAAATTCCGTGCATGCAATTTCATATGCCCTGCCTGTATTCCTACACTAGCTAAAGCTCTAAGTGCTCCGAAGTTTTGGGCTAAACCGACTGCTGCCATTATTTCTGCTAGCTTAAGCGCACCTCCTGGAACTTTCAGACCTAGAATCTTGAAGGAGATTTGAGCAATAGGATGGATGCGCGCAACACCTCCGACCAAACCTACCGCAAGTGGGAGTTCGATTGTGCCAACTAAATCACCATTAACATCCTTTTCCCATGTCGTTAAGGATGAATATTTACCAGGTACTTTCACAGCAGCATAAGTATGAGCCCCTGCTTCAATAGCTCTCCAATCTTGGGCTGTGGCAAGCGCGACAGAATCAATACCATTCATGATCCCCTTGTTATGGGTGCTGCAGCGATATGGATCTGCTTCAGCGAAAGCATAAGCACGAAGAATCCCCTCGACTACTTCTTCACCACTCATGTCATCTGTTCTTAATTCACTTGCTTTAAATGTTGCTCTTGCTCGTACAATCCTTCTATCAGCTAGATTAGAGATGATTCTAAGCAGTGAAAGTCCCCCTGTGATTTCTTCTAATAGAGGAGCTACTGCTTCATTCATTGTATTAACTGCATTGGCCCCCATAGCATCTCGAACATCAACAAGGAGCTCTGTTATGACCATTGGTCCTTTAAGAGTTTTTTCAAGCACCTTCACATTGATTCCTCGGCAACCGCCACCAAACTTTACTAAAATAGGATCTTGTTTGTTTGCTAAATCAATGATCTCCTTTTCTTTTTCAAAAATCCTTTCCCGAGCATTAAATGGATCGGAAACATTAATAATCTGAATTTGTCCAATCATTATAGGATTCGTAGCACTAGTTGTAAAACCACCAGCAGCACGAGCAACTCTGGCTGAATTAGCTGCTGCTGCTACTACAGATGCCTCTTCTACAGCCATAGGTATTAAATAATCCACACCATTGATAGTAAAATTCGTAGCAATACCGAGGGGTATTTGCATAACAGCTATTGTATTTTCAATATAATGACCTTGACCTGCTTTATCTAAAATCATTGTGGATTGTTTAAGGTAGTCCATATCTTCTTTATTTAGATTACACATTGATTCTATCTTTGTTTGACGCTGATCCACATTCATTTTATAGAAGCCTGAAATTCTGGAATTTATCTCATTTTTACTCATTGCTAAAGCTTCCTAATTAATTGATATCACATAGAAAGAGAGAAATGCTAGGTATTAAAATCTCTTTTATTTGCCATTTGACAATTTAACGCTTGATTTCACTCACTCTTGCGTTAAGGGTTTGTTCTTGCGAAACTTGCAACGGAGTTAAAAAAACTGAAAAATCTGCAGGAGTTAGACATCAAGTTGTAAGATTCTGTTTTGTGAAGCAAAGGTCAAATATTAAACAATGATATTCATTATGGTTTAAAAACTCAATTCTTCTAATCTGATAAATTTATTCCAATAAATGTACTCGCAGGGCATGTAAAATAAATGGAATTCCCTGCAGGGATTGGGATGTGAAGGTCATCTAGTTCTAAGACCGAACTACTATCAGGTTTTAGATAAACAACAAAGATTGGCTTTTCAGTTTTGCAAATAGTTGTTTTAGTAGTCTTTGGGACTTTATACAATGCTATTTTCCCTTCGGTTGCCACAGTAGAAATATGGAGTGTAGATAAAGTTAAATTTTCATCTACTGCCTTATAGAGAATTTTAGCTTTTGTTACTGGGACTTCTGTAGATTGATCTGTGAAGAAATACATTTCCTTTATTGGTTTTATCTTTTTTCGTTCTGTAGTTGGTATAGCTATTGAGGTGGGAGATGGTGGGGCTTCAATTGGAGCTTTTTTAGGTGAGGGTGTTGTTACTAATTCTTTTTGAATGGAGATAGCTTTCAAAGTTTCAACTTTCTCTTTATCTGGTACTTTGACTCTTTTTTTCTTAACCTTTCTTGGTTCTGCTGGAGGCAGATCAGCAGCTCCTGGGGGTGGAGAAACCTCTAATAGTGCTGTAGGTTTTATTTCCATCCCTTTAAGACGTTCGATAAAAGCTAAAAACCTATCTGTCTCATTTCCTTGATCTTCTGTTGAAATTCGATGTGTTAATCCTTTTTCCAATCTCATTTGACGTGCAATTTGGCTAGAAATAAATCGTTTTCGTACAGGAGATTCGGATCCTGTCCAAATGAAAATCGACCGCTCATCCTCATCAAGAAATATAAGAACTTGATCCTCCTTTAGATCATTTTCGGCGGATACAAATTTAACTGGGACATACTCCCCGTCTTCACTAGGCATAAAAACATGTACTCTCTGTTCACTCATATATTAGCCTTCTAGAAGAATACTGTTAGTGTTTCCTTCCAAACACTAGAAATAAAGTGTTTATTATAGGGAAATTCTGATGAAGGGGATTTTTCTTTCAATCTTCTAAAAAGAATAATTTTCGTATATGATAAAAAGGTTTTTTTATATATTAAGGAAGATTGATGTAAAGTTGAGTTAAAAGCTAATATGGCTATCAGATGAATATACACTGCGGAGGTACCAAAGTGGCTATTCAAATCGAACTTAAAACGATTTGGGCTATGGAGCGGCCTGCAAAGCCGTATTACGCGTGTTCAAATCACGCCCTCCGCTTCATTTCTTGATTTAACAAAGAATTCATAATTTTCTTCTAAAATGGTTCCTTAAAATATCTTCAGACTACTATTGTGGAGTAGCAATCAATGACTACACCTCTTTTTGATTATGTTGTACTCGATACAAATTTCTTTATCTCATTATTGAACGCAGGTGTTGCTGATACTCTTTTACCCAACCTTCAGAAAATAACACAATCAGTTGGAATGGAAGCTATGGCTCCTGAGGAACTTCCTAAATCAGACATTCCGGGCCGCTTTAGGGAGCTGAGGAGAACTATTCCCAAATATGTTCGATTGGAACGAGTTAACCGCGGGTCTAATCTATGGAATCAGACTGCTAGGTACGCAGTTCAAGAAAGAATGGTGCGAGTAAATGATGATCCCGTAGATATAGATGTGGTAATCTTAGCAAAGAAATTTACGCTTAAAAATAGTAATAAAGTAGCATTGGTGTCTGATGATGAGGGTGTTGCACGTATCATTAAAGAAAATCGGACGTTCAAGGGCATTGAGCATCTTTCATGCGGAGCCTTTGTCTCAATTCTTGCTGCCTCTGTTTCAGATCCCGAAGTGAGAAGAATCTTAGATAAAACTGTTGAAAGAGTATTCCGTGCTTCTTGGAGTTACAAGAAGAAAACGCGTAGATATATCGACGTTGCAATGCTAATTCAAGATTTAACTGATACAGCTCGCTTCGTTAGATCAGCTGCTCAAGTTGGTACTGAAGGTTCTTTAGTAGTTGAAAAAGAATTAGATACAATCACTCCAGCAAAAGAACCTGAGGTTCTCACAGCCGAGGATTCTTTGATACTTGCACAACAGTTGATCATAAAAGCCAGGGATACACGAGAAACATATAATGTCTATGAAGCTGAGAAAGTTTTGCTCGAAATTTTATCTCAAAGCTCCAATCTCATTTACACAATTGATGGCCTAGAACAACGCGTAATAGTTGAACGTATGCTCCGTTCAGAACTATTCGAACATCATAGCTGGTTATTAGATCACAAGTTAACGCGAAATCAAATTGTTGAAGCATTAGTCCATGCAGAAGCTTGTCGTGTAATTATGAATTTTATATCCGTTGGAAAGGAAGCTATTGAGAACTTAATCTCATTACAAGGCTTATTATATCTATTACTAGGACAGTACGAACAAGCTTTAGATTTATTCAAAGCAGTGCCATCAATGGAGCCCGAAACAACACCAACTCAGTTGTTAGGATTAAGTGTGGCGTTAATAGCAACAAAACAAGCTAATGAAGCTGTGTTATTAATTAGGAGGAATCCAAATTTATTCGATGGGATTCTTGCTTCAATGCATACTTATGCGAACGATCTTTACACTCACGATCAGAAAACATTAGCAATAGAAATCCTTAAGTTCATCGTAAAGAATTTTGGAGACCGAGAGGAAGTGCATAGATCAATCTACCGTCTTTTTATACTTACTAGACTTAGACAGGATCTAATAGATATTGAGCTTAAGGTGTTAAAACTATTTAAGTCAAAGTTGAAAGGAAGGGCAATAGATAACACAAAACGAGGCATCCCTCAGTCTATATTGAAAATAGTTCCAATAGAAATTCCTGCTGCCGTTGCTGCGGATAATATTGAGCAGTTTAAAGGATTCTATCATATTCTAGATTTTTATGAGAATCATGAAAAAGATGAGCTAAATGTGATTGCTTGGAATGAAAGCAATAATTCAACTTGGAATCTTATTTTTGATGGGGCATACAAACCTGCTCTAGAAGAAAGTGTAAAATTCAGGGTTACATCTGGAACAATCGTTAAAATCCAACAAGCTAAAAAGAGAGACGTTTTTCGGGGCACATTAGTTTTCGAGAATCCTGCGATTCAACCTGAGTTAGTTAAACAGTGGTAGTTATTTTTTTTGAAGTCTTAACTGAATAATAGTACGCGTCTCTTAAGTCTTTTAAAATTAGGAGATAGATTTTTTTTATACTAATGTGAAGTCAACATCATACCAAAGTTTTCTGATCTCCTCGATTCTCTTGGAAAAAGCTTCATTCTTTAAAAATGCTTCAAAATTCTCTGTTATAGGAGCAGGAAAATGATGTTGATCCATGATCAACGAAGTTATGAATTCAGGTTGAATAATTTCAAAATATTTATTCCAAACTAAAAGATTTGGGCCAGATATTGATGAAACTTCGCTAGAATTACGATGAGATATCACAGGATGCCAAGCTTCATTTTGATTGATAATTCCTCTAAGACAGATTTTTGATGATGAAGCAGCTACAATTACTTCTTTTGATTGCATATAAAATAGTTTCCCAATTGTTGCAGATCCTATTTTGTTGAGGATTTGCCCGTTTGAGTGAACCATATCCGCTCCAAATACAGCTGTCTCTGATTTTTCTGCAAACTCATTAACAGCAAAGTCAATCCCTAGATGAACTTTTTTAAAACCAACATTCGCTAATGAATGAGCTGTTCTTTCCCCCTCATTGAGAGGTCTTGATTCTAAAACAAATATCTCTTTATCTTTAAATCCCTCCCGTGCTAATTGAAGTAGAGCCTTAATCACAGTTGAAGAATGAGAAAAAGTTAGAAGAGAGTCTCTTTTTTCTAAATGATTAACCAACGTCTGAATTGTAGCCTTTTCGCAGATTCTTAACTGATTTAAATGAGTGGAGAAGACTAAGTTTATTGTTGCTTTAGGATCACCTAGTTTTAATTTTCCAGATTCTAATAATTGAGTTAAACGTACATAAATGGGGAGGAGAGCGTTTTCAATGGTTGCCATAGGATGAGTATCTAGTAGTAGTTGGATAGCTGTTTTTAAGGTTGGACTATCTAGATCAGCGATAATTCTAAGGGATTCTTGTTTTAAGGCACTTAAGCATTCTTCAGCAATTTTTGCTGCACCGCTTTTGGTATCCCGATGAATTGCCTCAACTTCTTTTAAAAAAGCCTTGGATAGCACAGTAAGCCCTACATTTTTCTTAACAGCTTGTTCAGGTAAGAGAAGGATCAGATTTGAATATTAATATATAGAGAACGTAAAGATGTGCTCTATCAATCCTGAAATGAATCCTTTAGTTGAATCAACTTACAATCATTATTTTTCTAACTATTTTAACATTATTTTTTGAATTATATTTAAATTAACTATCGAGAATCGTATCTTGTATGGCAGAGAGTAAAACTTTGAGCGAGTTTCCCTAATTCTTGAGCTTCTTCCACATTGAGGTGATAAGATGATGTATTACTTTTCTCATAGGTAGCTTCAATGTATGCATGGGTTGCATTATGCAATAATGAACGTAGATTGTCGTTCATTCCCGTATCTCCTGTATAAGCAACTACCTTTTCTTTTTCCTTAAAAATCGCAAAGCCATAAGCAGGAATTTCAGGAAGCACGCCATGGAAGAGAGTTGAACCGCGATGTTTCATCAGAAACGCTTTTACATTTACTGTCTTACTAATTTGCCTGACATCATTTGGATAAAGAATATTGCTTTGAATATTGAATGGGGTTGTATCCATGTAAATAGAAGAAAAAATCTGTAGCATATTGTCAATTTCAGGGGTGTTTTCTGGATAATAAATATGAACTGAATTTGTCTGTCCTATCATCCTTAAAAATCCTAATAGTGAAAATAATCCTCCACAGTGATCATAATGACCATGAGAAATAAAAATGTGTAAAGGTACCTGTAAAGGAAATGAGATTTTCTCTTCTAACAGGTCTCGGATGATACCATCTCCTACATCTAGTAATAATACAAATTCAGGATCTTGAACTAATATATGAGTCGCTACTCCTGCAGAGGAGTATAAGAGTTTATGATCCACTTGAATCAGCTCAATCAGGGAAGTTTTTCCACCTTAACATTTTTTCTATGAGCTCACATCGAAGTAGTATTTCTTTCTCTATTCCTTTCTCCCCCCCAAAGAGATCAGCCATATCTAGTATGTTTAAAATGCTCATAAGGATCATCAGAGCTAAATGGAAGTTCACAGGTGTATAAGAAGTGGAATAGAAATTATCAAAAGACGATTGATTAATAGCAAGAATTTCTTGATACCCAGATAAAAATGATTTAATGTTCATTCTGAAATTCCGTAACTCAGGATCAATACGGAATTGGTCTACAGCTTCTACAGCGAAAAAATTACAAATATCTTCTAATCGATCATTTTCCGTTGAAGTTGTTAGATACTCTGGATCTATTAGATGTGTCTGAATCATTGGATTCCTCCCAATTTTAACATCAAAGATTATATTTCCAGGGTGAAAATCACCAAAACTTATTGAACCAGATAATTTTGAAGTTTGTTCTGCTAAAGGAACTGTTTCACTAAAAAGAGAATATAGATTTTTTCTGATTTCTAATGACACAGGAAGGTTCTCTAAACTTTTTGAAATCAGGAGCTTATATTTATCAAACCAGACTTTATCTGGTTTCAGACCATGAAAAACTGCAAGACTCCTTCCTGCATATCGGTATTTTTGTGGTTTTGGGACTCTAGATTCTCGAAACACATCTCCTTGAATACCTTCCATAATTACTACACTGCCAGAAAAGAAAATAACTGCAGGAGATGATATACCTAGACTTGAACATTCTGATAAACGTCTTTCTAAGAAGTTTATTCGTTTAACAACGTCGAGAGCTTGCTCTTTTTCATCATATATTTTGACAGCAATACTAGCTTCGTCTGGTCCTAAATCAGAGTCAAGTTGAACTTGAACAATATGAATCCCCGTTGTCCCCAATTTTTTTTCTACTGAAATATTTTGTACATTGACATTTTCTGGGGTTTGATGATACGTATTTTCTAAGCATGAAACAAAATAACTTGAAAAACCTTCAATTAAACGCATTAGAACTGCTCGCATACGCTCATTGTGTGTGTCTTTCATCATAGCTCACGAATAGAAAATTAAACTAATAAGTTTAATTCAATTGTATGAAATTGAAAAAAACAGACAGATAAAAATATCCTGATGAATTATGAATGAAATTAGGTGAAAAAAGAGTATGATTCTTTCCCATCAAGATATATTAGCAGCTATCCAAGCTCAGGAAATTTACATTTCTCCTTTCGATGAAACAGCTGTGGGTCCTTGTTCTGTTGATCTTAAGCTGGGTAATACATTTTTAGTATTCCATCATGGCAGATTATTTCGACCAAATGATCGTCACTCTATTTTGAAAAATACTGAGATATATAGGATTGAAAAGAACGAATCTTTTTTGTTATCTCCAAACCAATTTGTGTTGGCTTCTACTTTAGAAAAAATTGCAATATCAAAAAAATACGCAGCTACTTTGGAGGGTAAGTCCTCTATTGCGCGCTTGGGGATTGTTGTACAAGCAGCAGGACTTGTAAATCCAGGAACAGGGTTAAAAGATCCTACAACTCTAACATTAGAAATTGCCCATCAAGCAAACTCTCCTGTCGAATTAGTTCCTGGAATGCCAATAATTCAAATTTTATATCACAAATTGACTTCTGAAACTGAAATAGGATATGATGATCGTGAAAAAAGTAAATATATCGGCCTTAATGAACCTCGGGTATAGCTAATTGCTTATTACATGGCAGGGAAAAAATGGCTTTATAACGGAAGATATGAGTAAAGCTATTTTGATCTTTTTCTAAATAACTGCTCAATTAAGAATTAATTCCTTGTTTTCATACTGAAAAATATGTAAATAATTCCTAATGAAAAAATTAGGCCTAAAAATAGGAGGAATAAAGGAAATTCTGGATTTTCGGTTGTTTCTAAGTACTCTCCCTCTGCTAGCCATGCGATTGAATTAAAAGCTAAAACACGATTATGATCACGATTCCCTAAGTATGCATAGCTAGAAAAGCCAATATTATCAAACACTAGATCTGACCCGAAAAGTAAGACTCTTCCACCAGTAGGTCCTTCATAAGAAACTAGAGAAGGATTACCATCTACTTCAGCAATAACTTGAGTATTTTTTCCAGTAATCTGAAGAAAGTTCCCATAAAAAGGAAAATGATCGATTGTATCAGTGAAATTTTGAGTATGATCTGTAAAGTAGCTCTGACGTATGTCTCCAGAGGATTGAGTCTGAATTTGCATATTAAATGGTTGAATGAATTCATTTAGTCTAGTTATATTATAATTTGAGTTATGAGAACTGAGAATTAATAATCCACCCCCCTGAGCAACAAACTGGTATATAGCATCAGTTGTTGCCTCTGAAGGAGCAATATAAGTCGTTCCAGGGTTCTCGATCCAATCCATATATTTATCTGATGATAAAGAAAAAGGATTGGCTAGAATTAATACGTCATAATTTGAGAGCTGTGTTAAAGTGATATCTCCTGAGATGTGAGGTGTTATACAATAATTATTTTCATAAGCTAAGTATTTTGTGAGAGCGGAATACATACAAATTGTGTTTGAGGTATCCCCCTGAATTTCAAAGGCATTTAATGGATATCCATGACGAGTTATCTTATTAAGACTTTCATCAAAAAGAATGCGAGCTTTTGGCACACGGATTTCAAATTCAACACTCAATGTTTGGTTACCAATTTTAATATATCCTGATACAAATTGTGGTGGGGTTGATAATGGGATCGAAAAATTAATCGGAAGAAGAGAAGAGGTATTGTCGATATAATATTCAGGATTTGGAATAGTTATAAAATCTGAGATACTTTCAGATAACTCAATAGTACTTCTAAATTCATTACTGCTAATAACTGTAAGGTTAAGCAAAAGAGAACTACCTGAAAACAACACTTCAAAAGGTTCAAAGGGCAATGTTTTAGGATGTAAGTATATCAAATCAGGTGTATTGTTTACATCTTTTGCTGATTCTAGAATCTCCCAAGATCGAGTAATATTGAGAAACCCCGCTCCTTCTTCCCAAATATCGTGGTTTAAAGTACGTGCACCTGCAAGAAGCGCAGATTTAATAGTAGCTACTGAATAAGAACGATTTTTATGTTTTAAATAGTCAATTAAAAGAGATGCAGCCCCACCGACAATTGGAGCAGCAAAAGATGTTCCAGTTCCAAATGAATAAGCGCCCTCTGCGTTGGAAGGACCTTTGATATTCATACCTGGAGCTGCAATATCAGGTTTGAGTGAATAATCAACTTTAGGTCCTTTTGAAGCTAGAGGTGAAATTATATTTTCCGTACTATCAGTCATTGTAACAGCTATACACTGAAGTGCTGTTGCAGGGTTGTTTAATGTCCCTCTATCACCAAAAGCTGTTCCAGAATTACCAGCAGAAACTGTAAATAACGTATTATTCATTATTGACACATAATTGATCACCTCATCCCTAACACCACTTGGTAAATTATGGTACTGTCCTAAGGAGATATTAATCACATCAACAGAGTTATTCACTAAATAATCTATAGCCTCAAGAAGCCCTGCTGTTGTTTCTTCACCTGCTCCACCTCCTGCACCCTGAATTACCATATCATGAATTACCTTCGCACTATAAATTTCCGCTCCGGGAGCAATACCTGTAGTAGCTCCCGCTGCAACACCTGCAACCTGTGTTCCATGCCCATGTGCGTCATCTGGATCTGGTATGTCTTCTGAATAACTATTTTCTTTATTCACAAACACTTCTCGTCCTTTAATGCGTGTTCCAAATTCATTTGTATGTATATAAACACCTGTATCAATTATTCCGATTTTAGTTCTGTTTCCCATATATCCAAGCGAGTATAGATGCATTGCTCCAACAGATCCACGTATTTTCATCTCTGACACACTCTCTACTGAAGAGCTCTGTGGAATGACATTAATAGACCTTTTTAAAGGAGAATTTAGTTCAACACGATGAATTTGATCTTGATATTGCTTAAAAAAGCGAAACTTTGATGGAGAATCATCAAATTTGATGTGAATAACTGGAAAATTTGAGTATTTTCTTATGACATAAGGATCGAAGTCTTTGAGGTTTGGAGTTTTAGAGCGAAACATGACTAAGAGATCAAACCCTAAGTCAATTTCACCAGAATATTTCTCAATTGGTTCATATATGTTGTTAAGATCTAGAAAAAGCTCCTGATTAGGATTATTTTGTATAAAAGGTGCAAAAATTAGCCCAAATATTATAGAAAAGAAAAACATGGAGATCCAACTGGATTTTCGAGGCATCCCAATTCAATTCCTTGTTGAAAAGAATGTTAAAGCCAATTAAGCACTATTGCTAAATTTTTAAGTGGTTCTTCTTCAAGTTGAAGAATTTGTATTCCTTTTCTAACTTCAAATCTATAATCTTTAGTACCAGCTCCGACCCAAGGTCCAGAATTCATAAATTTTAAAGAAATCTCATGTCGTTGTTCAAGCGTTTCAGCACCTCGTATAACATCGTCTCCATTAATGATAATCTGACTTAAACCCTCGATACCTGATGTTTCTAACGAAATTTTAATTTTAAGATAATTAAGAACAATCGGAGGACGGGAATCATTAGATGGTTTTGCGAAATTTCGGATTAATCTTGCGTTTGGGCGCTTGTGAGTTATTTTATCAGGTTCTTTAGATATATATGGAAGAATTTCTTTTTTTAATAGTTCTAAAGCAAGTTCTTTTTGTTCAATAAGAACAATTTTAGATGATGGAACATAGATATAACGAAACCTTCGTCGAAGGGCTGCTGATCTGGAGGAAAATTCTAGAAGTATGAAAATCGCATATTCGCTTAGCTCACTAATCGAAAAAAAGCCTTTTATTTTTAAATAGTTCTTATCTATATCCTTATCAACTGTGAATGTTGTTCGTCGCTTTAGAAGAGACTCTAATTGCTTAATTTTATAGATTTGATATGCTTGCCACCAAACATCAGAGATATTAAGATTTTCTGAGAGTTTTTCTAATTGTTTGATCTTTGATTCACTTATGTCTTGGATAGCATTAATTGTGTTTTCCCGATTTTCATCGGAAAGAAGACCATTGGGTTTCAATTCAATAGAAGTTTTCTTCCATTTGTTTAACAAATTCTTGAAAACATAGGTTGGAATATGTGCTAGATAATCATATTTTGTCGAAGCGCCCACATATATCACTCCTATTTTTATATTGCAATGTAAAGAATCCTTATTGCTCTATCTCGTTAAAAAAACTTTGAGCGAGAGTTTTGAAAGCATTATCTACATGCAAATTTTCTTTTGCTGATGCAAATACATGCTTACTAGCATTTATCTCTTTAGCAAGCTTTTCGCCTTCAGCTTCATCAATCATTCTATAATCTTCAAGATCTGCTTTATTACCAACAAGAATAGTTTGTATTGCTGACTTAGTTGAATCAGGTTGGCTACAAAATTCCATCAATTCCTTGTACCAAGGATCCAAGATATTTTCTAGTGTCTCCGCCCGTGTTACATCATAAACAAACATTGCAAGATGTGCACCTTTGAAGAACATATGTCTAATGGCAGCAAATCTTGCTTGTCCACCAATATCATTGATCGAGAGAGTTACTGTGCGCCCATCATCTAATTTTACCTGTTTTGAGGAGATATCAAGCCCAACAGTTAATTGGTAAGAATGTCTAAACCTTGAATGGACAAACTGGGAAATTAATGAAGTTTTACCGACTCCTGGGTCACCAAGAAGCACTAATTTTAGAACGAGTTTTTGTTTCATAATCCTAAGCCCCGAACCGCCTTTGTAAGGTTCTGAAATTTATATCTCTTCCTTTAGCTAATCAGGTGTTAATAAATTATTATTATCTGTATTAATTCTTAAATTAATATATTTCGAAATATAGATAGGAATTCATTGGACAAAACATTCCATTTATTCTTTAGTGAGATTAAAAGACAAAACTCTTTGTTTTCTATAAAAACCTAACGATTTTCTGTATTAATTGCCATTCAACCTAGTTTTAAGCTTATGAATCATGAAAAACATACTTTATTTTCTTATTCATTGGAAGTGACGTCTATACCATATTTGTCGAATGAACTTCAGCGAAAAACCATATTGAAAGATAAGAAACATCCACCGAAGCGTATCTAGTAATGGTATTATTCTTGATTTGCGATGATTTTTAATGTAAAGTGTATTAACTGGAATTTCCTTCATTTTTACATTTAAGAGCCAAGCAATTAGCAATATCTCTGTTTCTAACTCGAATTTGTTTCTGGTGAGGCCATATGAGAGAATTTGGTTTAATGATTCCTTATTGTAACAACGAAAACCACATTGCAAGTCAGAAATAGTCCAATTAAGCCAATATTTGCACCATTGGGAAGTTAAAATGTTCGATATCCAGTTTTTCTTTGGCATTCGAGTATAGTCACGTTTCCCAATAATAATTCCAAAAAAGGGGTCTTCATTTATAGTAGAAAAGAATAAAGGGATATCTTTGTAATCATGTTGTCCATCCGCATCAAATGTAACAATCCATGTTATTTTAGGGAATTTTTCAATAATCAGTTTAAACGTATGTCGTAAGATATATCCTTTTCCATAATTCTTCGGATTTCGTACGATTTTAATGCCTAATTTCCGAGCTATTCCAGAAGAATCATCGGTCGAGCCATCATCAGCAAGAATTATCTGATCAAGACTAAAAAATTTGTTGAGTTGTTTAATAACTTTAACAAGATTCTCCTCTTCATTGAATGCTGGAATTATAACCATGAAATCGGATTTCATTATTGATCGGATCTCTATTCTTATAATTATGTTGGTTATAAACCTACTATCTATCAGATTTAAAAATATTATAAGATTCTTCAATTTAATTAAAAGAATGATTGAGATGAGTAGTTAGATCGTCACCTAATGATTTATGATTTCGACTACACAAAATTCCTAGAAATCTTTATTAATTTCTGTAATCTTTTTCAACATTTCTATGTTATTACGAATTTTTTTAAAGGGAGGCAAAAACTGATGAAACAAATTTCTTCAAACAAATTATTTGATGATTTTCTTTTATATTTAAAATTAACAGTCAAGATTCTAAAAAAGGACATAATAACAATTATTTCATAAAATTAAAGATAAATAATTTATAAAATGAGGCAAACATATGACAGAGAAATCAGTATCCAAGTTAGTTCGTGAAATTCTTGATCAAGACCCTTCATTAGTTTATGAACTTCAACAGAGGAAAACTGCTCAACGTGAGATTGCAAAAAGGATAAAAACCCAATTAATTAACAATGGAGCCATTGTGTACAAAAACACAGAACGCTTGACAAAACTAGAGGGAAATATTGCAGTTGCTATCACTCGTTATCTCAAAAAACTTCGTGAGCAGCAGGATGAGATTTTAGGAGTAAAGAGAGTTCAGAATATTCTTAGAAGCGGAACCACTGAAGTTATTGATGGATTGAAGCATTACAAAATCCAGTTTCAAGAATTTACCGACCATCCTCAAATTCTACAAGTTATTATGAAGCTATTAGAGAAGGGTGACATAAGCTCGGTTAATCTTAATGTTGATGGAATAGAACTTTATGTAAAAAAAATGGCTGAGAACAACTTTATTCAAAAGATCAACGGCCTTAAAGCAGTTGAAACACATAAACTTCAAGATTCTTTGAGTTTACTAAAGTTGATGCTCCCTAACAAGGCACAGGAAGTTCCTGGCATTTTAGCTCATGTATCTTCGTTATTAGCAGATCAAGCAATTTCGATATACGATACAATGGTGCACCATTCGAATCATTTAATCATTGTATTTGTAATAAACGAGCAAAATGCCTCAAAGGCCAGAGACATTTTATTTAAATTGAACAACGAGATTCAGAGGAACTAAAATTCAATTACTTGGATGGATTCAATGAAATTAATAATACTTGGCCCACCTGGTTCAGGAAAAGGAACACAGGCTAAATTTATTATGAAAACTAATGGGATTCCTCAGATTAGCACAGGAGACTTGTTAAGGGCTGCTGTTAAGAACCGTACAAAGCTAGGTTTGCAAGCAAAGGAGTTTATGAATACAGGAAAACTTGTACCAGATGATATCGTGCTGAAGCTACTGAAAGAACGAATAGACCAAAATGATTGCGAAAATGGCTTTATTCTTGATGGATATCCAAGAAATATAAATCAAGCTCAACAGTTAGAGAAGATTACTGATATAGATTTAGTTATTAATATTGAAGTAGATTTTGAATTACTTATAGAGCGTATCACAGGAAGAAGGACCTGTAAACAGTGTGGAGCGATATTTCATGTGAAATACAAAGCTCCAAAAACAGAAGGCGTCTGTGATATTTGTACCGGTTCATTATATCAAAGAGACGATGATACCGAAGAAACTGTGAAAAAGCGGATAGAGACTTATAACGCTAAAACTAAGCCTCTAATAGACTTTTATAGACAAAAAGAAAATCTAAAAGCTTTAAAAAGCGATGGATCTATTGAAGAAATGCGTCAAAAAGTAATAGGATTATTATCTTCTCATTTCTCCTCTTGATACCAGTAATAATCAAACAGATAATATTTACGTTGTTAAAAAAGATATTATTTGAATAATTGGTCAATTTGCGTTAATACTTTAATATCTAATGAGACAATGATGTCTTTAGGACTACCACTAATTAGAAAAATTATTTTTTCTCCACTTTCTAAATTTGATTGAAGCAAAAAAGAGCAGATTTCTGCATCTGTTGGGTTTTCAGCAAAAAATATTAATTTTCGATTTTTTCGAACTAACCCTTTTTCAGCTACAATATCGGGTTCCGCACCCTTTTGGGCAATGTTAGCGAAATTTAATCTCAATGACCATCCTGCTTTTTGTAATCTCCTTGCCACCTCAGATCGAATATCAATTTGTTGTATTTCTTCTGTATATTGAAATGAAGTGTTTCTAGTATCTGGGATGATCTTTGTAGATACTTGCACTAGGGGCTTTGGAGTAGCGGAGTTTAAAGTAACTTCTTCTGGAGAAAGCCTATGAGCTTTAAATAATCGTGAATAATCAACTCTTTCGTCCTTTTCCACTTTAGGTTTTATAGTAACCTCTGTTTTTGGAGTTACAGGTGTTATCATCCGTTCTTGAACGACCTGAGGTTTTTCTTTTTCAACCTCAAATAGTTTCTGAAGAGCTTCAACAGATGGGGGTTTTAATTTTGAAGACACAGTGGTGTCAGTAGGAACCGTGACCTCTAATGTTGGAGGTGATAAACTACTTAAATCCTCACCTTCAGTGATGCTTTTTAAGGGAATGGTTTTTGACTCAGGGAGAAGAACTTCCACTGGGAGGTCAAGGTCCTTTCGAGAAAACCGAAGATTGGAATATAACTTTCCTCTTTGCTGTGATTGATTAAGAATTTCTTTTACTTCAATAATCTTGTGTTTTAGTTGAGGATTTGCACTTTCCAATTGTTTCAACTGAAGATCTGATATTTTTTCAATATAAAAGGATGCATCGTAAAATTTTTCGGCTTCTAGGGCTTGAATCGTCATTAAAAGATGAGATTTAATAATAAACTCCTCTATTTCTTCTGAATATCTAAATTGAGAAATTTGTTTCAAGATTTTATTCCGTTGGTTTTCATCTCCTATCTTTTCTAGAAGCATAGCTTTTTCAAAGAGTACTTTTACAATCCAAAATTGGTTTTGAATAAACGTAAATTTTTCAAAGCATATATCAGCATAAGCAATGGCTTGGTCAAGGTAAGAATTCTGTTGGTAGTGAAGAAAAATTTCATATGAGATGGTTGCCTGAAAGCGTGCAATCTCGGTTTGACACTTGATGTCTCCCAAAATTCCTGCTTTATCAAAAGCTGTTTCCAATATATTAAGAGCCTCTTCTTTCATCTTTTCTTGATAATAAAGGTAAGCTGAGTTTCGATAAAGGTCTATTGAGACGTTTGGTCTATCTTCCAGATCACCTGCAATTCTAAAAAGCTTTGCAGCAGGTTTACGATTATTTGCTTTCTTGTATGATAAAGCTAAATTTCGGGCAATAATTGAAATAGATTCTAAATCTTGATCTGCACTTTGGCTTCGAGCTAGCTTTAATGCTTTTTTTAAGGTAATAGTGGAGCAATTAAAAAAACCCATTTTCAGAAAATCTACACCTAATCCGAGTAATATTGAAGCGTATGCCATTGGTTCTTTTGTATCAGAAGGAATTAATTCAGTTGCAGTAGTGATTTTTTCTAGTGCTTTAACTTGAATATTTTTTTTCCCATAAGCTAGGGCCATATATGCATAGGAAATACCAATAATACTCTGTAATGAGGGTGAAAGTTCTTTAGCTATCTTTACAGCACTTTCGAAGGCAATAATAGCTCTATCAAATTCACTCTCTGATAAAGCTTGTTTCCCTTGTTGAATTTTTTGAGAAAGTTCTAACTTAAGCTCAGTCATACCATCCATTCATCTCTTGGGTATAAAGAACTTAAAACTTTTGATAAAAACAAAGTTAAAAAAAGCAAGACAAAACCATGCATTTAGACCTTTCAAAGTGGACTACTGTCCGAATCGTTCTCAATGGAGAGGTTTTACAACCGATTCGAAAATTAACCCAGATAAATGAGCTTGCTGTGAAATCAATGAAAACTCTGCGAAAATTCATTCCAATTAGTTTAGTTATGCTATTTATTATTAGTATCTATGGATCTTCTAAAATAACCAGCGATTCCTTTAATCAGGAATTATTTAGTCAAAAATTATTGAAGGAAGGAGATAGTACTGTGCTATCATCAAATATTAGCCCTCAATTTAAATTAGGTTCTACAATTATTGATGGGAATACCACACTTCAAACCGATAAAGAAAAGTATGCACCTGGGGATGAGCTAGTGATTGATGTAGGTAGCTTCACTAATGAAATGAATGGTTCTCTAGAATGGTGGCTTGAGTCGCCAATTAGCGAGGTGGCTTTTGATTTCTATAGTGATTTGTTAAAGATCTTTGAGGATTCATCATTCGATGATTCAAGCATTCCAGATTGGACAAATGAGAGTTTCGATTATATGGAGGCTCTAATGGGTTATCTTAATTTAACAAAGGCTTTAGATGACGATAAAAACGATGCAGAGATATATTATAACTCTACAACATTAATAAAGGATAACACATATAGAATTTCCTTTGATTATCAAGTACAAGGAGTGAATAATCTAACTAATCCTAGCTTTGAAAGTGGTGAGACTGGATGGATTCACACAGGTGACCCTGGTAATCTTACTGTTGTATCTGATAGCGAAAATGCTTCTGAAGGAATTAATTACGCTAGTGTTAATGCTACCGATGGTTTCATGCTAAACCAGACCTTATCAGGTTGGAACGAGAGTCGTGTTGTTGTATTCACCTTAAAAGCCACTGGAGTGAATGCAACAAATTATTGGTCATTAAGATTAGAAGCATACAATTCATCAAATGATCTTATTGGTTATAAAAACTCTCCTAGAGACTCTCAAGGAGCTATTCCTGACGAAAAGGGCTATGCGACTCTAATCACGAGTTGGAAACTTCCAAAAAACACTACTGATATCAAAGTCGTTTTTATTGGTCATGGGAATGATGGTTTTTATACTGGTTGGATAGATGACTGTGTTCTCGCTGAAGTACCTGATTCAGAACGTGCTTTAAAATTTCAAGCATGGGAAGAATCAGGTTGGAAAAACAGATCTCTTAATGCAGGTTATTATGAATGGGAATCCTATGAATTTGATATCAAAATAGGGCCTACTCCTCCTACTAACAAAACAATCAGATTTATTCTACCAGATGATAACTCTTTCGCGAGTAACGCGACTTCTTATTGGTTGTTAGATAATATAACAGTCAATCTTGTTACTGTGCCTTCTGAAGAAACAGCTATTACAGAGGAATTGAATACAGGATCTATTAATTCGACTTGGTTCCATAGAGGTTACAATGAAACTTTAACAAGTAATTTTCGAATAAAAGCAGAGGAACCAGAAGATGTAGGTGCGATTGCAGACAGTAACGCCACTATTAAAGTTCAATTACCAACACATCAGGTGTATTTTGGCTCCTGGATTTTTGTCTTTAAAATTCATCGAGAAAATTCTGCACGCGTCTATATCGATACTAAGACAATAAACATATCATTTGTTATTGAAGAACCCATGAATTTCATTCTACAAGACTTTTTCGTTCTTCGAGGCTCTACAAATGAAACAAATGGGAATTTTACTGAATATTTTGAACAAGAGACTGATATTCAAGCTCTTTCACCTGGAGACAATGTTACAGTTTTAGGCTATCTTGAAGCTAATTCGACTCCCTCTGAATGGTACTCTATGAATTATTTGCAAATAAACTCTCTAACAACATTATTCCTATGGAATAGTACATGGGAATCTCGAGATGACGTTGAGTGGACACAAAGCGGATTCATTTCATATGAGATAGAAGGAAAGACAATTTTAGATGGAAATTTTACGGTTCCTTATAATAACACTCAAACCATGGCAATTAACTTTGAAATTCCAACAGAAGGGATTTATGGCAATTTATCCACCAATATTACAATCGCTCTCGAAAGTACCAATGTGAATAATAAAAATAAAGCACCTTTAGGTATTATAATTCCTTTGAATTTACCACCCGTTAAGTTTAAAATTAATATATTAAGTGAAACTCTACCAGATGATAACTATTATATTACAGAGTTTCTAGGTGGTAATATTTCAGTAGAGTTCTTAAATTTCAATGACACTCTTGAGGATAATTTTCAAAATCGCAATATATCCTCCAAACTTAATATTCCGATGAAAGATATTGATTTAACAGTCTATATGACAAAGAATGAAGAATTCTCCCAAGAGTTTCATTATATTATCGTAGGAAATTCGTTTATTTGGTATGATAAAATTGATCCTAATCTTCCAACAGGGAATTATAGCTTTAAAATCAGATGGGATACACCTTTCAGGCTTGGAGTTCAAAACCAAGCATTTCTAAACACATCTGAACTATCAATAATGATTCAGGGGGTTCTCAGAATGATTCCTCCAGAGAACACACCTGAACTTCAGCAAGGTGAGCAAAAAACCATTAATTTCTCCATTCAGCTCTTGAATACTCAAGGTGAATATATCAAGAAGGTTCCTGGATTGAACCTCATGGGAAAGATAGTAGGAAATTTAACCTCTGGGGATCTAATTGTTTATGAAGAAGAAGGTCTCTACAAAATCGATCTAAGTATAGATTTTGATTCAGAACCAAAGAATTATATGATTGATATTTTCGTAGTTGGTAGAGTAGATATAATTGGATCGATCGAATTTACTGTTATTGAACGCCCACCTGAAGTTGACGATACTTCACCTCTCTCTGCAATCCTTGACATTGGTGGTTTTGTATTTTTTGGACTTACTGGTTTCGGGCTTGTAGGATTGTTGTTTTGGTTGAATAAGTCTATGAAATAGCTATATACAGACTTTTAAATCCATTTATCTATCTTATCCAACTCCCACGATGTTCTCCAGAAAGAAACAAGATTAATTCAGATATTAACGGTTAGAAAATAATATTAAATCTAGCTTATTTCGGTATAGAGATCAGAAAGCTTTTTAATAGACTTATTAATGTCATGGGTCTTTAGAGTTCTCTCCCCATTTGATTGTAAGATATCCATCATATTTCGGTCTTTAGAAAGTCTTCTTATCTGTTTAATAAAACTTCTTACATCAGTACCTTTAAGACAATCCCTTTCAGGAGTCAACCAATCGAATACTGGGTGATCACGTACTATAGGAACGTTTCCATACGCAATACTTTCTAGTAGAGCAATTCCTTGATTTTCTTCTCTACTAGTATAAAGGAAAATATCAGCTGCATTCCATAACGCTTCTAAAGTAGAACGTGAGACATAACCAGTAAATTTAATGTTAGAAGCTTCTCTTGCAGACTGAAATTTCGAACGTAATACTGGAGAGTGAGCTATTGTTCCTAAAGAGAGATATTTTCCAATCCACAGAAATTGGTGTTCAGGCGTTTTTAGGGCTACTTCTGTAAAAATATCAGGAGCTTTTCGAAAAATACACAAACCAACAGTAATAATGAGAAGTTGTTCATCATGGAGGCCTAGTGCCTCACGTGTCTTAATTCTAAGGGCAGGATTTTTCCTATTTTTTGTCAAATCAATTCCATTGGATATCACTCGTATTCGAGAGGGATCATATCCATATCTGAGAAGAATTTCAAGGTTATAATTACTCACTGCAATAAGATGATCAGCATAGGAGTAAAATTTTGTTAAATATGGAATTAAAGCAAAATCAATTCGATTCGAAAAAAGGAAACTATCTCGAAAATCCTCAATAGTAGTGTGTCCAGTCATTAAAACCTTATATTTTCTGTTTTTTCGTTTTGAGAGCACTTTAGCTTTGAGTAATGATTGTGGAAGTGCGGTTTGAAAGTGATAAACGTCATAAGGATGGTTTTTTCCATTTATATCAGTTTCTATGCCATAATCCTTCAGTTTATTAGCTATACGAGTAGCAGAGCTATAAACGCCACTTCCTACAAGGCCTTTTTGAAGATCAAGAATAAATGAAACTTTCATATGAACAACACTTACTTTAAGATCTAAGAACCTATCCAAAACTATGAATCCAAAGATATTTTTAGTATTTTTATGCAGAAATTATTCTAAAAACTTTATTGATAAGGATTCATAAGGTATTTTAAATTAAAAATGTCTAATGAATTGAAAGTAATGTAGAAGGCTGAAAGGAAATAAAGATGTTCAGCTCTAAATCTATTCAAATCTCCAAAGATCCTCCCGTTACACTACAAAAAGCCACAACTTCCGATCTAGAATTTATTAAAGAAGTTTCACACTCAGAGATGGATTCAATTGTACCTACAATCTGGAATTGGAAAAGCTGGTTTGATGATCTAGAAAGAGATCTTATCTCATCTCCTCCAAAAGTTTTTTTCGTTAATTTTCAAAGTATTCCAATAGGATATCTCTGGTTAAATGAAGAGGAAAATTCCTTATGGATTACAGCTATTGTCTTGAAATCAGAATACCAACGGCACCGAATAGGTCAAAATATATTGGAATTCTTAATTGTACAAAGCCAAAAAAAAGGAAAAAATTACATAGAATTAGGAGTTCAACGTAATAATCGTGCAGCACTTCAATTCTATTCAAAATTAGGATTTGAACAATTTGATTTTTTTAAAAGCGTTAATACTGCCATCCTACGCTTGAGATTAAAGTCTCCTTAAATTCTACCTAAGAGTTGGAATAAATTGGTCTTTCTTAGTGTAATCACCTAATAACGTTCTTTTGATAAACGTCTTACAATAAGATTGTACACAAAGTTTCATCAGTAATATAGTCTTCAATAATCACTACAGGCCCAGGTTCCAACCGAATTCTTATAATTGGGATTCCATCAGCGTTCTCTAGATTCACACAGCTCAAATTATTCTTTTTTAAAACTTCAGTTGCTTTAAACAGCATATCCTCTAAAGAGGTACTTTCCAAGTCAAAAAGACGATAACCTTGATTAAAAGGTGTTGCAAGGAAAAATTTATCTGAAATGAAGTGAGTTATTTTTGTGAAAGTCGTGATAATGTTGTGTAAATTAAACTTCAGTAAGTTTGCTTGGTCCTCCGACCAAATATTATTTGTACCATCCATAATGGAGATATTGCATTAAAAA